>JAGXRH010000167.1 GCA_018335975.1 Ignavibacteriales bacterium | reverse complement strand
GAGCATGAACCTTTTCAATAAAACCTATATAAATCAACTACTTGACAAAAAAGAATCCGTTAAGGAGATTGGTAACTCCACGAACCAGTTGATTTTATTCGACTTTTTAACGGGACAGTAGTGATGCATATAATAAAATAAAAGAATTTCACTCCGGTAAACAGAGTAACAGCACAACCATTTCCGTTGAAAATTTTGTGAACGAAATGGTGACATTCCGAAATAAAACAAAAGGACATGGAAGTATTACAAAAGAACACTCCATTCTATTTAATCCATTATTACAAACGGCGCTTGAAAGTTTTATTATTTACATGAAATGGATGAAGGAATTCCCCCTTACATTTATTACAGAAACGAAAATTACTCCAGAAAATAAAGTTATTCAATCAATTTCAAAACTGATGGGACCTGAAGAATTAAAGATTGGACATTTTCAAACAGATATTAACAACTACAAACACACTGAATGTCTGTACATCGCTAATGAGAACAATGTTCCTCTTTTTCCCTTAAGTCCCTTTTTACTTTATCAAGACAATCAATTCTACTTTCTAAATGATGTAAATGTAAAATCGAGCAGCACTGCTACATATTTATCATACTTAACTGGTGATCTGAAAGAAACAAATAATTATAAAGAGACATTGAAAATATACTTTGACATTGATGAATTACTCTTAAGAAAGAAAAAAAATAGTGACAATGAAGTATTATTTATAAAAATGTTTAAGGAAGCGGTTCGCGATATGGATTTAGGAGAGGGGAAAAAGAAAATGCTTGATATTTATAAGGAAACAGTCGGTATAACAGACGAACGACAAAAAGAATTGATAGAAATTTCTTATAAAGAACTTATTGAAGAAACAAAAACAGAAATACAAATACTCGAAGAGCAACGCGCAGAGATGTTGATAGATTTCGGACATTCTTATTTAACTTACAATAAATACCAAAAAGCAATTGAGAGCTTTTCAGAAGCATTGGAAATAAAACCGAACAATATAAATGCACTGCTTGGGTTAGGTTTATCTTATATGGATATTGACCAAATTGAAAAAGCAGTCGAGCATTTTCTTAAAGTGATAAGTATTGATCCAAAATATGTAATTGCATATAATTTATTAAGTTCGATCTTTATTAAGACTGGCAATTTCGATAATGCAATTCCATGTTGTGAAAAAGTTATAGAAATTGATCCAGAAGATATTTTAAGTTATATGTATTTATCCATTATTTATGAATTACAACTAAAAGAAGATAAAGCAATTGAATGTTTAGAGAAAATTATTTCAATTAAATCTGATTTTACTTTTGCATATGTCTATCTTGCACTTTTAATAATGAAAAATAAGCCAGATAAAGCAATTGAGTATTTATTCAAAGTATTAGAAATAAACCCTGATGATAAATTTGCTATTTTTTATTTAGGAATGTGCTATGAAAATAAAGGTATTTTTGAAAAAGCAATAGAGTATTATTTGATGGCTATCAATAAGAATCCAAATGATAGTCAAACATTGACAAGTTTAGGAAGTTTATATTACCGTCTTTCAAAATATGAACAAGCAATAGAATGTTTTCAACAAGCAATATATCTAAATGATAAGACTATCTTCTTGTATTTTAAACTCGGTTTATCCTTTCTTTGTAATGGTGATTTTGAACAGGGTATTAATCAATATAAAAAGGGAATTGAACTTCGTAAATATTACAGAGAAGAAAGGAAAAGCGTAACAGATGTGGGTATTTTGGAATTATTGTTACAAAAAGTAAGTTACGGTTCAATGAAAGAAGCGAAATCGGATATCCAAAATGCTTTAATTAAACAACCTGATCTTTTTGGTTATAGTGAAATAATGAAATTACTTGAAGAAGAAAAAGACTAAACTTGTAAATTCATTTTAATTATTTCAAACTTACTTTCACCTCTCCCCAACTTCTAAATATTTTCGTGCAACATCCCAACACCCAACGATGAGTTCACTTTTTGTTGTGCTTGCAGTTTATGCATAGTTATTTACTTTTCAATCGTTTACTCCGCTTCGATTTTTCCAAGTAATTATCTTTTGAGACAACGGATTTACCTAACTTTCTTTCCAATTCTTTTCTTGCATTGCCGGCAATATTTCCGCCAACGTTTGCATCTTCTTGTAATTTAGGAACTCCGCGGGAATCTTCCGTGCGGTGTATTTCGGTTGTTGCTCTTTCGCCAAGCATAGTAAAAATCAATTCAAAATCTCCCATGTGGTCGCGAAGGTTTTCCCGTTTCAATCCTTTCAGTTTTTTATATTCCGATGGAGTAACGCCAAACGTTGCTTTTGATATTTCAGCGGTAAGAATTTCATAATCCTTTTGCTCTTCCGCTCCGCGCTTTTGCCATTCGTCGGTTAATTCTTCGCGGATGGCGATTCCCCGCATACGTTTTTCTATCCAATCATCAGGATACCCTTTCAGTTTGTATAACATTCTTGTGCGCTTCGTTGCCAATTCCGGGTTTTCGATTTCCTGAACTCGCTCGAAGCCAACTTTTGCTAACCACCGCTTAAATGGTTCTGCTTTGGGAGACGGAATTGATTGAATAATACGGAAGATACTTTCGGTATCTGCGCAATCAGTTTCGTATTTTTTCCCATCAGCAGATTCTAATTTCAGTTGTCGACAAAATGTCGACAACTCAACTCCATCCTCGCCTTTCACCCTGGTTTTCATTTTGAACCAGTAGTCCCTCGGATTAGCGCTATCGGTAAGGGCTTCGACCACATCTACAACGGAAAACCACCACTCATTATTATAAAGTGTTTTACGAATTTGTTTCCCCTTAAATAAAGCAATCTTTGTATTTTCCATTTCTATTTTCCTGCTAACATCATCACTTAATTTCATTTATCAAAAATCCTTTCACCTCTCCCCAACTTCTAAATATTTTCGTGCAACATCCCAACACCCAACCGGGAATATCTTGTAATGGAAATTCTGTAACAAGATATACCGGTTTTCCAAAATATTTTGCGAGTGTGAGTTCACCTTTTGTTCCCGCACCTTTTGCTGCGCTTTCATCCCAATAGCAAATAACGTAATCGCTCCGCTTTACAATTTCCTCAGAGTCAATTTCTACAAGTTCACACACAATTTCCGTGTAACGTTCAATGTTTTCAAATTTCAGTTTGCGAAAATCTACATTCTTGTATTTCGTTGCAAAGAGTTCTCTGCTTTTTTGTGTGGGATTAAAAACTTCGTGGTGCAATTCTTTTTCAAGAAATGTTTGCAACTCTTCTCGCCAATCGCCGCCGTCGTTATTGGCATATTCCATTCCGCCGGATAAGTAAACGTTCATACTATTTTTTCATTCCGTACTTGATACGGAATCTATTGTTTTATTGAAAATGGATTCCCGCATTCGCGGGAAAGACAATACGATTTTATTTGTTCTCATCGTCAATGATAGATAAAAATTCTCGTTCAATTGTGTGAACCATTTCTTTCAATGTTTCAATATCGAAAGAAATATCTCTGTCTGTATCAACAAAAGGAATTCCAAGTCCATCACGAACCATCGCGTGAAAATTTTTTGTTCCTTCTCCTAATTTTAATTTAGGATTTTGTTTCAATCGAAAATCTATTGCTTGCAATGCACAGAGAATTTCAATTGCAATAATATATTCAACGTTGGAAACAACTTCAGCACAATGTCGTGCGGCAATTGTTCCCATCGAATTATGGTCTTCTTGATTTGCAGAAGTCGGAATCGAATCGCCGCTTGCGGGATGAATGAGAACTTTATTTTCTGAAACAAGTGAAGCTGCTGTGTATTGCGCAATCATCAATCCCGATTGAACGCCGCCATCAACGCACAGAAATGCGGGCAAACCGTTATTATGATTTTTATCAAGAAGTTTTGCAATGCGCCGCTCGGAAATATTTCCCAACTCTGCAATTGCGAGTTTCAGAAAATCCATTGCAAGCGCAATCGGTTGTCCGTGAAAATTTCCCGCGCTCACTGCTTCATTCTCTTCAACAAAAATATGCGGATTATCGGTAACGGAATTGAGTTCAATTTCAATGATGGAATGAACGTACGAAAGCGCATCAAACGTTGCTCCGTGTACTTGCGGAATACATCGCAGCGAATACGAATCTTGAATTTTATCTTTCGTATCATCATCAATACAATCTATGAGTGAACTTCCGTTGGTAAATTCCCGAATAACATTCGCAACCAATTGCTGTCCAATATACGGGCGAAGTTGCTGGACATTGTTTTGAAAAGGCGCGATTTTCCCTTTCAACGCCTCCAACGATAACGATGCGGAAACGTTTGCCATCTTGAAAAGATTTTCCGCATCGCCAAGCGCAAGAGTTCCGACAGCGAGCATTGCCTGCGTTCCATTCAACAATGCCAATCCTTCTTTCGCTTGAAGTGTGAGCGGTTTTATTTTTGCTTGCTCAAGCGCTTCCTTACCCGTTACAATTTCTCCATCTTCACCAACAGCAGCCCAACCTTCGCCAATCAATACAGCAGCGATGTGAGAAAGCGGCGCCAAATCTCCGCTTGAACCGACCGAACCTTTCGACGGAACAACGGGATGAACTTGTTTATTCAACATTGCGAGAAGCGTTTCCACAACTTCTACGCGAACACCGGAATAACCCGCAGCGAGAGCGTTTGCGCGTAACAACATCATTGCACGGACAACATCATCGGGAAAAGGTTCACCAACTCCCGCGCAATGACTTAACACAAGATTGCGTTGCAGTTCTTCAACTTGATGTTGTTGTAAATGAACATTTTGAAATGCGCCGAACCCGGTTGTAACGCCGTACACATTTTTATTTTGTTTCACTGCATCTTCAATCCATTTTCGTGAAGCGAGCATTTTCTTTTTTGCAGAAGATGAAAGTTGAACTTCTTGGAAATCTCGCGCAACAGAAAATACATTTTCGATGGTGAGTGATGATCCGGTGAGTTCGAGTTCTTTCATAAATTTATTGAACAGAATTTTACCACGAAGGCACTAAGAACACAAAGTTTCACTAAGTGTTTCTTAGTGAACTTAGTGCCTAAGTGGTTATGATAACATTTTGTAAATAGTATTGATTAGTTCAGTTTTTGGAAAAGTGATTTGCGCTTGCTTTGTTGCTTTCATATACTCTTCGCGATTTGATGCATCAACATTTTTTCCGGCCCGTAAATCTTTGATGGTAACTTCGTCCTTTTCAAATTCGTTTGAGCCGATAATGACTGCAAGTGGAATTTGCTGTTTGTTTGCGTATTGCAATTGCTTTCCCAATCCTTTTTCTTCGCCGAGATATAATTCTGTGTTGATTCCGTTTTCACGAAGTTCGCGCGTGAGTTGCATATAGTCGCTCATTCGATTTCGTTCCATCACGGTTACAATTACTTGCGCAGTTGATGGAGTTGATTCGATGAGTTGCAATTTTTCCAATGCGGCAAGAAGTCTATCAATTCCCGTTGATGCGCCAACTGCCGGAATATTTTTCCCGAGAAATCTCTGCACCAATCCATCGTATCTTCCTCCGCCAAAGACTGAACCAAATTCCGGGGCATCCAAAAGTATTGCTTCAAACACCGGTCCAGTGTAGTAATCAAGTCCTCTCGCAAGTGAAAAATCAATTTGAATTTTTTCTTCTGGAATGTTGAGTGCATTGAGATAGTTGCAAATTTCTTTGAGTTCGGAAATTCCATCGTTTGCAGATGGAATGGCGCTCGCAAAAAGTTGTTCAACATTCGCGAGAGAATCTAATCTCGTTGCTTTCGGCAAATCGAGAAACTGTTTTATTTTATTTACTTGCTCGTTCTTTAAACCGAGTCCTTTTATTTTATCACCGGAAATATCTGTTCTTCCAACAGTTAATTCAAGTGCGACTTCATTGAAAGAAATTTTATCAAGTTTATCGAGAATGCGGAAAACATTTTTAGAAAGTTCGTTCGGAATTTCTGCAAACAATAACAACGCATCGAGAAGTTTTCGGCTGCTGAAACGTATGAGAAAATTTTTAATTCCCAGCGCAACGAACACATCATACATTCCGCAAAGAATTTCCGTATCCGCACTCATCGAAGAAGAACCAACCGTATCCAAATCGAATTGAATGAACTCTCGAAATCTTCCGGGATCAGGTTTATCCGCTCGCCACACATTTGCAACCTGATAGCGGCGAAACGGTTTTGGCAGATGTTCATACTGCGAAACAACGCGAGCAAGCGGAACCGTTAAATCAAATCGCAACGCAATGTCTTCTTCTTCCGGACTTTTGGAACGAAAAATATTTTTCGATGTATCGCCGTGACCAACAAGTGTTTCCACATATTCCAATGCAGGAGTATCGAGCGGAACAAATCCGTAACGCTCGAAAACAGTTCGCACGGTTTCAATAATTTTTCTTCGCGCAATGACTGTTTCAGGAAGATAATCACGCATTCCTTTTACGGTGCGGGGTTCGATGATGTTTTGGTTTTCGGTTGACATAAACAATTGGAAATTCTACATTCTACATTCTACATTCTACATTCTACATTTTACATTCATCAATTCTGAAAATATTGAATGTAAAATGTTCAATACTCAATGTTCAATGTAAAATAAAAAAATGTCGGTCTCGAACTCACGTAGAGACGACAACCGACATTTGAAAGTACTGATGACTGGATTTGAACCGGTGACCCCCAGATCCACAATCTGGTGCTCTAACCAACTGAGCTACATCAGCATATTAAAATTTTTGCGGACAAAATATACTAAACTATGCAAGTCCCTCAAAGAATTTTTTCCTCACTATTTTGTTTTCATTTCAATAACAAAAATGCCGATTCCAATTGTAGAAATCGGCATTGAACTTTTTAGAAGAACGATTATTTCATCAAAAGGAATTTTTTCGTTTGGTGGAATGAGTTCGTTTCCGATTGCACGTTCAACGTGTAAAAATAAACTCCGCTCGGAATTCCGTTCGCGCTAAATCCTATTTCATGTTCTCCGGATTCAAGTTCCTGATTGCTGATTAGCGTTGATATTTCCTTTCCGAGAATATTATAAATTTTCAACGTAACCAATCCAACATCCGGAATCACAAATCGAAAGCGAGTGGATGGGTTGAACGGGTTAGGATAATTTTGTAATAAAGCATAGTCATCAATCTTTTCTTCAAAACGCGAAAGATTATGTTGATGAATATTTTCTTTTGAAGAACGATAAAGGAAACTGTATTCGCCTAAGGCAGTAACCGCTTTCAGTTTTAAGGGACTTACGCTAAACGTATCTATGGGTCCTGAAAAAGCGGAATTAATCCTCTGCAATGTTTGTGTAATTTCATTATACATTTCCGGAGCGGTTGTTGCAACTCCATAGTATTGTTTGTAGTACGTCAAAGTAGTATCCACGAACAGAACTATTTCACTCAATGTTTTTTCGTTGAGAATATTATCCGGTTCAGCCGCATCCTTAAAAATTAGTGAACCAATTCCTTCCGGATTAATTTCAAATGCACTTGCTGCGATATTCGCTTTCAGGGCAAGTAATTCACCGGCGAGTATATTATTAAATTTATCAACTTTTGGGTTCTTAAGTTCTTTCACGAATTTCTTTCCTGCAATGTTATCAAGTCCGCGTGCCGGTGCAGAATGCGGAAGAAATTTTTGCGCATCTTTTCCTTTCCCAATTAATCGAATCCAGCCATAATGTTTAACGCTATCGGTTCGCATAATTCCCAAGACCATTCCCCCGGGAAATTTCGGATTCGATTTATCTTTTAACTTCGGGAACGCTTTCGTAAAAACTGTATCAAGAACGTTTCCCGCTGTCGGCATTGGTCTTATTCCTTTTTTCGGAAGTTTAACGGACTTCACAGCCCACTCGGTTTGTGTAAAGGTTCTGTACTTCGTTGAATCATACACCGAGAATATTGTGATTGAAATGAACGCCTGAGTACTCGTCAATTCCCCGTCGGATGCGACGATACCAAACGAATCTTTTCCGGTATAATTTGCAGAAGGAAGGTACAACACTTTCCAATTTTCAGTATCTAATGAATCCAAAGAACCGTGTTGAGGAGCAGTTGAAATCGAATATGAAAGAATTGAATTTTCAACATCGGTTCCTAACAAGGTAATCCACATTGGAGAATTTCTCAGAATAGAATCAGAAAAGGAAACTGCAATCGGTCTATCATTGACAGCAACAATATTGATGAAAATAAAACCAGTATCGGATAAGGTACCATCAAACGCACGATAAGAAAGTGTATCGCGACCGAAGAAATTACTATGAGGTTGGTAAATATAAACATTCCCTCCTTCGGAGGAAATTGTTCCGTGCAATGGACTGCGAACTATCGAGTAAGAAATAGTTTGTCCATCCACATCGCTTGCAGTAAATGATAATGATTTTTGGATATCCTCATTTGTAGAAATACTTGTATCTCGCGTAACGGGAGCATCATTGATGGAGAGGATTGAAATTTTCACTTTTGCTGTATCATGCAATTGACCATCCGTTACCCGAAATGTTAAACTATCCGTTCCGTTGATATTACTGTTCGGAACGTAAGAAAATGCACCTGTTGTTGCGTTCGTAATCGTGATTGTTCCTTTACTTCCTTGAGAAATAATCGTGTACGTCAATGTCGGGTTATCAACATCAGTTGCCGTGAGCGTTCCTGATAACGTAATATCTTCATTCACAGAAAAATTTTGGTCAGAAGCAATCGGCGCATCATTGACAGAGTTTATCGTAATAAATACTTTCTCACTATCGCGATATTCGCCATCATAAACTGAAAACCTTAAACTATCACTTCCGAAATAATTCTGTGAAGGAGAAAAAATTATGTTGGGAAGCGTACCGGTAATTGTTCCCCGCTTTGCAGAATCAACGATTGCGTAACTCAAAACATCATTCTCATTATCAGTCGCGGCGACAGTAAAAGATTTAGGAATATCTTCATTTGTAGATAGGGATTGTGATTGCGCAATCGGCGGAGTATTCAAACGTCTGAATTTTACGTATAACGTATGCGCCACATTGACGTTGGTAAAGGTATAATTGGAAGGTGCGCCGATGTAAGTTCCGTCAACTCGCACGCTATCAACAAAATAACCGCTTCCCGGCGAGAATGTAAAAGTATAGTTATTTCCGTAATCAACGATGGCGGTGTCATTCGGAGAGATGCTGCCATTCCCCACGGATGTGGCTACAATTATATATTGATTAATACTGAAAGTAGAACGGATAGTTTTGTTTGTCGTAACATTGGTGAACGAATAATTAGAGACCGGCGTAATGGGACTTCCATCAATAATAAGACTATCAATATGATAACCGGTTGAAGGATTCATCGTAAAGGATTGATTACCACCAAAGGAAACGGTAACATTACCCGAAGGAGAAATAGTCCCGTTTGTGCTTGAGGAACTTTGAATGACGTTTATCACCGAAAATCTCCATCCAGATGAATACGTACTCGAACCGGCAATATTTTTTGCTCGAACACGCCAATAGTATTTCGTACCGTAAGAAAGATTGCTCACATTCTTAAAGGTATCAACTATGGTAGAGTCATCGAGAACCATTCCTGAAACAAAAGTGGAATCCGTTCCAAGTTGAAGCCGGTACGATGTTGCAGAAGAGGAACTATTCCACTTTACTTGCAACGACGTGGATAGATTATTGATTGCGTCTGATGGTGAAACAAGAGTAACGGCATTGGGAACAGAAACATTCGATGAAGTAATCCACATCGGTGCGCTCCATGCTTCATTCCCATCCGCTTGTTGAACATACACATAGAAATAATACGTTGAATTCAGCGCTTGATTGTAAGTATAAATGAGTGAATCGCGATTGGTCGCTGAAGTTAGTGTTGTGGGTGCAGAACCGGAACCGGGAACCCCGTACCGCAATTGAATCGTACTTACTTGTTCAACATCGCTGTCATTTATTTTCACACGGAAATTGATTGCGCCTGAGTGTGTAAAAATTTCTCCCATTCGATGTGTTCCCACTTCAAATTGTATTTGAAGGTTATGGTCTTCTGTAGCGTACGTGCGACGATTACGCAAAGCATCAAGAACGTTTGTTCGGGTAAGGGAAGGAGCAAGTACTACTGTTCGCTGTTGGTTTACTCTGCCGAATGTTGTATTGTGATTATCCTGATTTGCGCACGGGGCTACGTGGTATCCTAATTTTAATAAATCGTGATAACGAGCAGAGTAATCACCCGATGCAGGGTTTGTTTCTGTTGTATTTGTAGATGTGGAAGGACCGTTTTTCAAAGCAACACCTGAAACAACACTATCCCAGGAAGCATTATATGAACCGGTAAATATCCCATCAAAATCTGACTGATCCGGGTGTGCAAGATAAATAAATCCCCCATATCTTTTTACCGAGTCAAATAACATATCATAATTTCCTTTAGCAACGTACACATCATACACTCCTGCCTCCCAACCGTAGAGTTTATCTGTACCGTAAATCAAAGCGTGACCTCCCGTGCTTATCGTCCCCCACTCTTGACCATACATACCAACGAACACCCCATCTTGGTTTATGGAATCTGTTTCATCAAATCCTGCATTCCAACGAGAGAGATTCATCAAAAGACCCCCTTCGCGGTGATTATGGTCACTCACGCCAAGAAAATCAAAGTTTCCCGCATTATCACGTCCATAGGTAATCGCACGTGCAACTGGTGTAGAGTACGTGAGCGTATCTTGGTCTTGATTTCCATCTGAATACCACGTGTGGGAGTGAATATCCCCAAAATAAAAATTATATTGAGAGAACGTTACGGTGGAGGAGACAAAGAATAAGAGAATACTAAAAAGTATCCGGGAATTATCTTTCATAATAGAGGTATAGGTGAAGAATAAAAGCGCTATTGTGAAAACGAAAAAAACGGCTAAGGATAAAGAAGGAAAAATTCCCTTTTGTGCCTATCTTTATCCTCAACAAAGAATAGCGATATTCTATTATTGTGTAATAAAAAAGAGTGTAATTATAGTAACAAGTGCATATTGAGTTATTCTGGCTATTTTTGAATAACGAAACTTCAATGAATGCCAAACGACAGCCATAATATACATAACTGCCGTTAATAAAAGTGTGATGAGACAACAGGAAATAAAATTCTGTGTTGAACCAAAAAAACTAACAAAACTCCAACCGCTGAAAAACGAACCGTACACAACGTAAAGATGAAGGACATACACCAAGAACGACTCTTGTCCGAGAGTTGTAAATATTGATGTGAATGCTTTTGAATTTAGTTTTCCGGAAATAATACCTTGAAGGTGAGAAGGAACCATTCGCTGTTCGACATACCACCAGGAGACACAATACAGTAAAACAATTCCGAGTCGTACAAAAAAGAATTCCGGGCTCGCATTCCAATAATTACGGTTCGGATAAACACTGAATGGTAAAAATTCTATAACGAGTGAAACAAGAATCACTCCCAAGGCAAAAAAAATTAGATTCCTGATAAACCGATTTTCAGTTCCGTTCTCTTTTGCTCGTAAAAAAAAGTAACCGACAATAGTGCCGCACATCAGAAACGCTGACCACGGAAACAAAGGAAACTGCGATTTGAATTTCAACGTCATATACGGACGCCACCACATTCCCGATTGTGAGTAATCAAGTTCGCGAATTATCGGGCTTAAAAAAATGACTGCAATGGTTAAAGCGGAAATTACTCCGTAAAATATTTTTTTATTTCTCACTGTAACAGCAAGAACAGTAAGAAGGATTAACGTCAATGCAATGACGTGTAATATATCCGATTGAAAAAAAGAAATGAGCCGCTGCTCGTCGGTGAGGGAAAGTAATTGTGAAAATCCAAAAGTCGGCAGATGTAAAAAATACGCAACGCCGAGAATGAACAGCAGTCGTTGAACATATTTCCACAATGTTGGGCTGAAGGAAAGAAATTGTTCCCGTTTCCTTTCTAACGAAATTGCTAAAGCAAAACCCGCGCAGAATAAAAACGAAGGAGCAACCAATCCATTGAATAAAATCGTAAGTGATTTATAAAATATTTCTTGCTTAAGATGCGGGAGGAGTATTGCATTTACCACGTGCGTTTCCATCATAACGAAAACAGCAAACCCACGAAACAAATCAACGAAGAGAAATCGAGAAGATTGTTGCGAGCTCATTCAATAATCACAAATTCTATTCTTCATCCTTCATTGTTGCTTCCGATGGAAACGTTGCGCGTATTGTTGCCTTCAATTTCTCAACCGCATCTTGAATATTGTTTTCATCCCAGATAATTGTAGTATGATGATTAGTATCGAAGTGCATTTTATCTTCATCAAAATCTTTTTTTCTACAAAGATAAATTACTTGTTTACCCAAGCCCTCGGCATACCCCGCTTCCCAATATGCTCCGTGGTTTTCATTTGTAACATCAGATAATAAAAATCTACAATTTCGTATTTCCACCCTCAGTCTATTATCAATTAATCCAGCTTTGGGGGTTAAACGTTGTAATGTAAAACCAGTTTTTTCCACTGCTTCCTCAAAGATGTTATATATTTTGTCCTGAAAATCGTCTCCAAATTTCATCGCCATAAATACAAGTTTTGGATTTATGAAACCTTGCTTTTTTAGTTCTTCAACTCTTTCCCATCCCTTCAGAGTCAAAGTAATATATTGTAATCCTTGCAAGACATGCCCGTTGAGATAACCTCTTGCACGACAATGGTTTAATACTGCAACAAAATCGCTTTCACTATGAGAATATATAAGTGGATAATCATAACTTGGATTAATTGTAACTGATGAAGAATAATCGTGAGTATTTTGAGCAAAATAAATCAGTATTCTATCAATACTCTCAAAAATATCTTTAGGAGTATTTGCATTTTTAATTAAAGCATCAATGTTGTCTGTGTCTAATTCTAATTTCTTACCATTGAAAGTAGCATGTTTTATTACACCAGAAAGAATGTATAAATCATCTCGCCCTTCTAATTTATCATTAATTATGCTATTTATTATGCTGTCCTTTGCTATATAATTTCCACAAACTTGACAATCGAAATTTTTAAGCATACCGAAGTCTTGCTCAATAATAAGTTTTGCTTCTTTTTGTTTACAGATTGGACAAACCAATTTTTCGCTCATATACTTATACTCAAATTACAATTTGCTAATTACTTTTACGCTTTCCCTCTCATTCCCTGTTCTTCTTCGGAAAAAATCCACGCGGCAAGTTTTCCCTGTTCAATGGTAGTGAAATTGTTCCAGTAACTTTTTTTCCGAAAATGACGCGACCCTGTTTCATCGAGTGGGATTTGTTCGGCAGAATTTGTAATAATTTTTATTCGCGATTTCCACAGTTCCATATTCTGCACACGTAAATCCACCCAACCGTCTTTCGCCCACGTGTTTATTTTTTCCGGCGAAACTTTCAATTCATTCTCTCCCAGAAACGCGGGAATTTTTATTTCTCTTCCGCGCAGTAATGTTTTCCCGTCGGGAAGAAGAATAGGAATTCCTACGGAAATCATTTGCGCGCGCAGTTTTGCATTTTTGGTAATATCGGCAACAAGTTTTTGAGAAAGCGTTTTTACTCCTGCTTTTGTTACCGCTGCCATCGAAATAAAACTCCGTTTCAGTAAATATGCTTCAAACAATAATTTGGATAAACGCGGAGGTCCGAGAATTTCGAATGCAACGCTCTCCACACCGAATTTCTTTTCCAGCGATTCGAGTTGCTTTAATGCGTCTTCGCGTAAATACCCGGCTCGATATGTTGGGTCCATCACTGCGTTATCAAGTGCATTCACAATATCGTGCCCTGTATTGCCTCCGGTAATTTCTACAACTAATGATTCGGCGATTTCTTCGGGAGTTACAAATTCCATCTGTCCCGGCGTAGAAATTGCTTCAAACTCACCGCGCGAGAATAATCCGTTTTCTCCTGTATCAATAAAAACCGATTTCAATTGTGCATTTAACGGAATGCCTTTTTGTTCATCGCGAATTTTCAGCGTACTTGTTAATTGTATTGCTTTGCTTACGGGACAATCAAACAGTGAAATTGTTTTTCCCCGCTTTTTTATTTCACCGTATCCGATACGTTTCCATGCAATTGCGGCGGTCGGCTTTATTTCTTTCGTAATCGGCGCATCGGGAGTGCGTCCCATTAAAAACAGCAACATCGTATGCGCTCCGGCAATTGAGGATTTTGAAAGCAACACCCGCGAGGGACGTTCTTCGCTGTGTGTGTACGGAATGTTAAGTCCCATTCCACCGGTACCG
>JAGXRH010000166.1 GCA_018335975.1 Ignavibacteriales bacterium | reverse complement strand
AGAAGTAACAAATATCTCTTTCTGAAGTGAAGAATTGATTTTCCCACTTACCATATTTTCCCATGCTATTGAAAAATTCCGATTCGCAATAGTCAGAAATAATTGGATACGATGCAAAATATAACAATCCGACACCGTTCATTTCGTAGTATGGATTTATTCTGTAGTTACATTCAAACAAAGTTTCATTTGAAATAAAAAATGTATAATCTGACAATTTCCATTTATTTGTCAAATTTTTCCGAAGCAATCTGTATTCGTTTAAAAATTCAGGAGTTCCTTTTATTTCTTCAATGTGATTTACTTTTTCAAGAGGATTACTTCTTTCTATTTTTGAATTGTCACCCAATGAACGAACTGAGAATGTCGTCATTAATTTTGCTTTGATAATATTATTTCCACTTTCAGCGCTGATTTCACTAAGATATGTGGCGTTACCAAATCTTTTGATGATTCCTAAAAAATTTATGATGTCATTTTCAATAAAATGGTTTAGCGAAGTAGTCGAGTAACAAATACGTGTGAATGTGGCATAAAGACGATTACCCATTTCATCTATGAACTGCGAGGACTTTTGTTCTATTCCGTCGCTTAACAGTTTCCAATGTAAGTCACCTAACTCTTTTAATAACCAGTTTTCAGAGAGAGAATTATTCGCCATTTGTGGCATTGTAATTTCTATCTGTTTTTCAATCGAAATGTTTTTTGATGGTTTAGTTATTGATTTTTGTACTGATCGATGGTTTGTAAAGTAGTTTAGTGCTTCATTCAATGTATTGAATCGAAACCATTCAACATCAGAAATTTCAAAACCAAAATGTTTTTCGAGAGCAACTCTTATAACAACAAGGTCTAAACTGTCAATTCCAGTATCTCGAATAGGTAATTCCAAATCTTGTTTTGAAATTGATGGAATTACCTCCTTAATGATTTGTAAAAACTGTTCATTCATTTAATAATATTCGTTAATAAAACGTACGGAAATCGAATAACAATTATGCCGGAATTATTGCTGCTACAAGTTTATAATACCAATCTTCCCAACCTACCCCTAATGATAAACTCAAAAATACTTCGTTAATGTTATCAATGGAATTAGGGTTTGTTTGATACCTGTGGAGAAAAACCGGGTCAGTAATTGGAAAATCATATTGATTCCCATTATAAGTAAACACTAACCTTTGTTTTTTATACGGATTGTCTTCGTATGTTTTTTCTACAACTTCAAAATTATCAGTTCTTACCAACATTAGTGAATATTTCAAGTTAACTATCGCATTTTGTGGTACTGCTTTGCCTCTGTTGCCAAATATTGAAGGCATGTTTTCACAGAGAGGGTTCAAATTATTTCTTGAAAATGTTCCAACAGTACGAATTGAGTTTTCTCTAAAAAGAGCATTTTCTGATTGGTAATCTGTATTGGGATTTCCGATTGTTTCAATTTCTATAATATCAAGGATGTTAATGTGAGAAACTAAATGTGTTGGAATTTCACCGTGAGGTGTGTTACAAACAGGTCGTATCCATTTCGGTCGTCCGTTTGCAATTATAGGATTGTTTCTATTATCCAATTCAATTCCTGCTAAACATCTGCCTCCTTCCTTAAATGAATTTGCTAAACAAACGAAACGGGTTGGCATGAGAATTATTTGATTAAGTGAATAATTTCAATATTAGTTTTCACTTGCTTTAAATATTCTGCGAGTAATCTTCGGTGGCATTTTTCAGGTGTATGTTCACTACATAGCAAACAGTTCTCATGAAGTTTTTCTACGTCTGTCTTTTGAACAATATTCCTCAGGTCCAAAAGATTTAAATATTCAATCTCATATTCTTGCCATGATATTTTTTTATCTCTATAACGAGCAAGAAGTTCTTTAGTCGGAGCAAAATCAATATTGTGTTCGTAGTCTATCGCTCCGATTTCTTTAGCGAAAAATTTCAAATCAGAACCTTTAGCAAATCCTGCAAGTTGAGAAACATTATTTATTCTTGTGTCTACAATTTTTTTTACTTGATTATTTCGCAACAGATTAAAAAATTTCTCGGCTGATTTTTTGGTAAATCCAATCGTAAATAGTTTAACCATATTTTTCTTGTGGTTCCTTCACAAATGGCGAAAACGCAATCTCTTGATTTTTCAATCGATAGGCAACCGTTAATTGGTCGTTAAGAGTAACGTTAGGATCAAACATCGTCGGTTTTGGCAATTTTTTATCATACCTTTTCAACAACTGATTTTCAAGTTGAGCATTGCTTTTGATAGTTTTATCCTTTATAATATGCAATACTTCCAAACCTTCTTTTTCCAAAGCAACAGAAATCATTGAATATCTATGGCAATCAATTGGCTCGGATTCTGAACACATTAACGCAATAGTAAATCCCTTTTCAATTCCTTGCTTTAATCTGATTATTCCATTTTTAAAATCCTCAGTGTTTCTAACTTTGTCGAAATTTACTTTCCCTTCTTCATCCAATAATTCAGGCTCAGTATGTCTTGCACCAAATTCTCTAGCAAAATGTGTGTACGTGATATTATGCTCTCTTAAAAAATTGGACAATGGTTCTCTATTATATTGTGGATTATAAGAACTTGCCGCAACACTTCTCACATCAATAATGCAGTTTACTCCAAAGGACTGTAACAACTCAAGGAAATATTCAAGTTGATGTGTTGAGTGTCCGATTGTATATATTTTTGAAATAGACATATTTTCGTAATAATTTACAATTTTTTAACTATTAATTCTCAAACTTTCAAATACTTTTCCGCTTTTGCTATAACGTCTTTCACAATCTCATTGAGTTGTACATTGTGAACTCTCGTTCCCGCAGCATTTTTATGTCCGCCGCCGTTATATTCTTTCGCGAGTTCGTTGAACGGAATATTTCCTTTCGAGCGGAAACTTATTTTCACACCGTTATCCAATTCGTTGATAAGAACTGCGCCAAGAACACCTTCGATACTCATCGGAAACGTTGTGAAGCTATCTGTTTCCTCAACATTCGTTTGCGTTTCTTCAAACATTTTTTTTGTACAAACGATGTACGCAAGTTTATTGTCGAAAGCAAACTTCATTTCGTCTAATGCTTTGCCGAGAAGAATCATTCTACCTTTCGACCAGCGTTCATACACATTTGCAAACGCTTCTGTTGGGTCAACGCCGTATGAAAGAAGTTCAGCGATAATCAAATGCGTTTCGATATTTGTTCTCGGAAAACGAAACGAACCGGTATCAGTCATAATTGCGATATACAATTCCGTCGCAATTTGTTTATCGAAATTTACATCCGTTTTTTCTTCACGTATTGCATCGAGCAAGTTGAAAACAATTTCTCCGGTTGAAGAAAAACCATCATCAATAAAATATTCGTCCGCAAACATTTCCGGTTCGAGATGATGGTCAACGATCACTTTTGTTGCAGAACTATTTTTGACGAATTGCTCCATCGAACGCAAACGATTACCTTGATTCGTATCGAGAATCATTATGCAATCAACGGAAGAAATTTTTGTTGCATCTCGTTTTTCGTCAAAGCAAAGGAGTTCAGAGTTTGTTTTATCAAGAAAATCATATTGCTTCGGCGTTTCACTATGATTGAGAATCGAAATGCTCTTTCCCATTTTTTGGAGAAAATGTTTCATCGCCAACTCACTTCCCAGCCCATCGCCATCGGGATTGACGTGTGTGGTGAGAATGAACGAATTATTTTCGGAAATTATTTTTTGAAAAAGTTGCAGGTTGAGCATTGCTGAGAATAAAAAAGCGAGAAAGGAAAATTTCTCGCTCGCCTTCAGGATAAAATCAATTCAATTTTTATTTATTAAAAACATTCTTCACGTCAATTTCAAAACCGGAAATTACTTCGGAAGAAATTTTCTGTTCCGCTTCAAATATTCCCCCATCAACAAGTTGTTGTTCTTTCAATACAAGTTTTTGAATTGTTTCCATTTCCGTATCAACAATCCAATATTCTTTCACACCAAATTTTTCATACAACGCGCGCTTGCGTTTTAAATCCATTCGGCGATTATAAGGAGAAAGAATTTCAACAATAAAATCGGGAGTTCCATCAATATTTTTTGATGTAATGATATGTTCATTTTCTTTTAAGACAACAAAAATGTCCGGTTCGACAATATCGGATTGGGAAAGAAGAACATCGCACGGAGCATGAAAAACTTCGCCAATGGGATGGTTTTTCAAAAATTCAAATATATAATATTCGAGATGAATTGAAGCACGTTGATGTGCAGTAATTGGCGCGGGTGCCATAAATAATTCTCCATCAATAATTTCGTAGCGTTTTCCGTCATCGGGAAATTCGCAATAATCTTCGTACGTCAATCGAATGCTTGGCGTGTATGCAGAATTTTTCGAATATGTTGAAACAGCCGTTTCCATTTTACAATAAAATCTTATCCAATCTTCCACGTTTGTCCGCTGCGAAGCAATGCATTCAAATCGCCTTTCTTTTTCGCTTCGGCTTTTTGAATTTGCGCTTCCATATCAGCATCATACGTTGAACGTTCAACAGCTTTGAAAATTCCTACCGGTCGCGGCATTCCTTCCATAGCAGAAAAGTTTGCGAGAATAAATGCAAGCGTGGAATCTTTTTCATTATGCACAAGCAAATCATTTGTGGAAACGCCATCACCAAGCGGAACAACACGCGGCGTGAATCCATCAAGTTTGATTCCTTTGTTTTTTTCCTTTCCAAAAATCATTGGCTTGCCGTGTTCAAGAAATAAAACCGTATCATCTTTCGTTTCTTTTTCCGTGAACGTAAAGAACGCGCCATCATTGAACACATTGCAGTTCTGATAAATTTCTACAAACGCCGTTCCGTGAAATTCTCCGGCGCGTTTTAAAATCACCTGCATGTGTTTTGGGTCGCGGTCAAGTGTTCGCGCAACAAAACTTCCTTCCGCTCCAAGCGCAAGTAACGTTGGATTGAACGGATGGTCAATCGAACCGTGCGGCGTTGACTTCGTAACTTTTCCGTATTCGGAAGTCGGCGAATATTGTCCTTTCGTCAAGCCATAAATTTGGTTATTGAACAACAAAACTTTTATATCAATATTTCTACGGAGCAAATGAATAAAATGATTTCCGCCAATGCTCAGTCCATCGCCATCGCCGGTAACCATCCACACGGATAAATCGGGACGAGCGAGTTTTATTCCGCTTGCAATTGCCGGTGCGCGTCCGTGAATTCCATGAAAGCCGTACGTATCCATATAATATGGAAAACGTGATGAACATCCGATTCCAGAAACCCAAACGATGTTGTGTCGCGCAACGCCAAAATCAGGCATAATCCGTTGCACTTGCGCTAGAATGGAATAATCTCCGCAGCCGGGACACCACCGCACATCTTGGTCGGATTGAAAATCTTTCGCGGAATATTTTGTTTGAATGAAATCCGTTTTTGTTTTTTGTATAAGTTCTGCTACTAATGACATTTTGTATTTATATAATAAAATTGTTTTGAAAATTACTTCATCGCCAACACTTCATCAATTTTCTGTTCAAGTTCGATGGATTTAAAAGGTAATCCTTGAATTTTATTGTACGAAATTGTTGGAACGAGATATTTGAATCGCAAGACTTTCGAAAGTTGTCCCATATTTAATTCAGGAACGAGAACGTGCTTGAAGCGATATAAAATTTCGCCGATATTTTTCTGCATCGGATTGAGATATTTTATATGCAAATGCGAAACCGATTTCCCTTCTTTGCGTTTGTTCGTTACTGCGGTTTTAATTGCGCCGTACGTTCCTCCCCAACCGACAACGAGAACGTCGCCGGAATCATCGCCTTCAACTTCTGCAAGAGGAATATCATTCGCAATGCGGTCAATTTTTTCTTGGCGCAACTTCACCATAAACTCGTGATTCGCCGATTCGTAATTTACGTTTCCGGTAACGTGTTGTTTTTCCAAACCGCCAACGCGATGTTCTAAACCGGGAGTTCCGGGAATTGCCCAAGGACGCGATAATGTTTTTTCATCGCGTGAGTATGGAAAAAATCCTTCTGTTTCTGTTCTGAACGAAACCGGAATTTCTTGCAAATCATCCGCATTCGGAAATTTCCACGGCTCTGCTCCGTTTGCTAAATATCCATCGGAAAGAAACATCACGGGACACATATATTTCAGAGCGATGCGCGATGCTTCGTACACAGCGTAAAAACAATCGGAGGGAGTTTGCGACGCAATCACACACACCGGGGATTCGCCGTTTCTTCCATACAACGCTTGCATCAAATCCGCTTGTTCTGTTTTTGTAGGAAGTCCGGTGCTTGGTCCTCCACGTTGAATATTGACAATGACGAGCGGAAGTTCCGTCATTACCGCAAGTCCAATCGCTTCTTGTTTTAATGCAACACCGGGACCGCTTGTTGTCGTTGTTGCTAATGCTCCGGCATACGCTGCGCCAATTGAACTTGCAATCGCAGCAATTTCATCTTCCGCTTGAAATGTTTTTACGCGGAAATTTTTATACTTCGAAAGTTCGTGAAGAATATCACTTGCGGGAGTAATGGGATAACTTCCGAGAAATAATTCGAGATTTGATTTCACTGATGCGGCAATAAGTCCCCACGCAACCGCTTCATTTCCCGTAATGGTGCGATATGTTCCTTCATCAAGTTTTGCCGGTTTAACTTCATAACGAACTGCAAAAATTTCTGTCGTCTCGCCGTAATTCCATCCGGCTTGAAGAACGCGCGTATTTGCTTCAAGGAAATCCGGAGTTTTTGCAAATTTACTTTTTATCCATTCCATCGTCGCATCCATCGGACGATTGAACATCCAGTACATCATTCCCAACGCAAAAAAGTTTTTGCAGCGGTCAATATGTTTCGATGACATTTTCATATCAGTGAGAACAAGTCCCGTGAGTTTCGTAACATCAACAACATGCAACTGATATTTGCTGAGAGAACCATCATCAAGCGGATTGACTGCATAGTTTGCGAGTTTCAAATTCTTCGCATCGAAACCATCACGGTTTGCAATGATAACTCCGCCGTCAATTAAACTGTTCAAATTCACTTTCAACGCGGCGGGATTCATTGCAACGAGAACATCGCACATATCTCCCGGCGTATTGATTTCCGTTGAACCGAAATGAATTTGAAATCCGCTCACGCCAAACAGTGTTCCGACTGGCGCACGAATTTCTGCGGGGTAATCGGGAAACGTGCTTAAATCATTTCCCATCAACGCGGTGGTTTTGGTAAATTCCATTCCCGTCAACTGCATTCCATCGCCGCTATCGCCGGCAAAACGAATAGTAACGTCATCTAAATTTTTGAGTGTTTTTGTCATAATGAAAAACTAATTCTTAAAAAGGTAAAAACTTTTATGGTTTAATAATTGAAATTGAATCTTCAATGTTTTCAAAATCTGCAATATTGTTTGTAATCAAATCTGCATTAAACTTTTTCGCTGTTGCGAGAATCAATGCATCGGGTAATTTTATTTTCTTTTGTTGTCGTATTTCAATTGCAATCGTTGCAATATTCATATCAATTGGTATAATCTCAAACTTGTCAAACAATCGTTCAACGAGACTCTTTTCTTCATTTGATTGAAATTTATATCCCAACACTTCAATGTATGTAATGATGGAAACATAAAAACGCTGGTATTTTTCTAAAAGAATTTTTTCGTGAAGAATTCCTTTTGACAAATAAATGATAATGTTGCTGTCAAGAATTGCGTTCGTTCCATTCATCACGTATTTTTCTTTGCCACGCAACAGGATCGTCAATATCTTTGAAGATATTTCGTTTTTTGATTTCTGAAAGCAATGATGAAAGCGTTTCTTTATTCTGAATTGATTGTCGCGGTTCTTCTTTCATCATAATAATCCGAACAGAACTGTTTTCAAGTTCTAAATATTCTTTTGGAATGTGAATCATTCCGTTTTCAATTTTGGTTTCAAATTCTATTGCATGCATTGTATTATCCAATCTCATTCAAAAACGGAAACAACTTCGATAAATATCCCGAAAGAATCGTGAGTGAATTTGTAAAAATCAAAACGCCGACAATGACGAGTAAACTTCCGCCAACAATTTCAACTGTATGCATATGTTTTTTCAACTTGTTAAAAAAATTGTAAAACACCGTAATACTCATTCCCGTAATAAGAAACGGAATTCCTAATCCGAGCGAATAACTTGAAAGCAAAATAATTCCTTTTCCGATTGTATCTTGTTGACTTGCGATTGCGAGAATTGCCGCGAGTATCGGACCAATGCACGGTGTCCAACCAAACGCAAATGCAAGTCCAACGACAAATGCGCCAATAAAACTCAATGGTTTTCCTTCTGTTTGAAATCGTTTTTCATAATTCAAAAAAGGAATTTTGAAAATACCAATCATATGCAACCCGAAAACGATAATAATTGCGCCGGCAATTTTACTGATGATATTCAATTCTCTCAAAAGGAATTGCCCTATTGCAGTTGCTGACGCACCGAGCGATACAAAGACAACGGAAAATCCTAAAATGAAAAATATTGTTCGCAGAAGAATTTGATTGCGAAGTTGTTTTTTCTCTGCTTCATTTTTCATTACATCAATCGAAACGCCGGAGATAAATGAAATATATCCCGGAACAATCGGTAACACGCACGGCGAAATGAACGAAAGAATCCCGAAGAAAAATGCGGTGAGTATGTTGACATTGGAGGTATCCATCAAATAAGGCTAAATAAAACCGGACGGTTGTTCATTAGGGATAAATAGAGCGAAAAAATTTTCTTACGGGTTTTGTTGATAATAGACATAAACATATTTCATTTGCGAGTCCGGCTCGTTCAAGAGAATGTTAAAATAAATCTCATCGGTTTTATTTCCGTTCGCATCGTATCGAAATACCGTCTTTGCATTTAAGGAACCATCGGGGTTAAAAACCAATTCTTCAGCGAGATTCCCATTGGTATCGTACGCATAAGTTTTTTTTGCATTTGCTGCGCTTCCGGTTATTAATTTTTTCCCAACCCCTTTGCGTTCCGGTTGTGATTCGTTCATTTCCAGAAGCCGCATATTTGTATCGTACCCAAACGTAATTTTTGATAAAATGGAACCTGCGGTTGAATACAAAACTTCTTCCAAGATATTTCCATTGCCATCGTACGCAAATGTTTTTTTCGTCGCCGTAGGTTCGCCGGCTTTTGTTTTTCGTCGGGTGGAAACGGGCTCCGAGGAAAATTCTATTTCTTCAATTTTTTTCCCGTTGTTATCATTCGCAAAGGTTTTTCTGTTGTTGATTGTTCCATCTGCATTGTAGTTCACCCATTCTCCGGGAAATCCTTCTGTGGTGTACAGCGTTGTTGTTTTCGAAGCAATGCTGCCATCGGTTATATACGTTACGGATTGAATTTCTTTTCCCCTCTCATCATACGTGAAGATTGTTTTGGTATCAATACTGTTATCGCCTCGCAATCTCGTCTCTTCAATTTTATTTCCTAATGAGTCATATTTGTATTTATAGATCGCTTCAATACGAGCATCGGGGGTGAATATCTTCCATTCCACTCTGCGTCCCTCGGTATCGTACGTTACGGATTCTTTTTTGATGCCGCGTTTTTCCGGTGAACCGAACTTGAAAATATGTTCGGAGCGGGAAATAGACCGAATGTGAGAATTCTTAATTTGCGTTCGCATCTTTTCGTCTTCATTTCCTGCTTTGCTTTGGGAAAAGAACGAAACGATTGCGACGATAAACGTGAGTGAGAAAAAGAATTTGTAATGTGATTGCATAAATAACCTCTTTTCGAAACTGAAGTTCAGTACCATTGGGTAAAAAAAGCGAGTGAAATTACGCAGAAGGCAAGAATAAATCAAATCGAAGCAATGAAAAAAAAGAAGTGATTTTTTCCATCAGAAAAGTGTTTCATATTTTCGTGCTGAAAATTTTAGAAAGAAAACAGTATGGCAAAGCTCAAAGAACCAATAGTAGTTTATTCTGCGAAAAACCGTAAAAGTATTTCTCCGAAGCAAACGCTCTTTAATGTATTGCAACAAATGTATGATAACGTAACGTACGACGATATGATGTACGAAATTTATTTATTGCAAAAAGTTGAATGTGGTTTGAAAGAAATTGAAGAAGGAAACATTCTCTCCAATGAAGACGTGAAAAAGCGTTTGCGCAAATGGTTAAATTAAAACCCGACTCAAAACGATTCGGGTTTTTTATTTTACAAAGCAACAAGCGTTTCATATTTTACTAACGAAAATTTTTAGGAATAATTTTATGGCAAAAGTTAAAGAACCGGAAATAGTTTATTCTCCACACATAAAAAGTAAATCTTCTTCCAAAAGTAGAACGGCGAAAAACAAAATTGAAAAATCTTCAGACGATGTTTTATCAAAAGAAGAAAAAAGAAAATTGATTTTTGAATTAGCGGGAAACGTTGATTGGCAAGGGAATTTATCTCAAATGAGAAAAGCGAGAACATTTGATGATTCTTTGTGATTCTTCAATTTGGATTAGATATTTTCGGAAGTCAAAAGAACCAATCGTAGAAGCGTTCGTCAAATTGTTGTTGAATGATGAAGTATGCATCAATGAATATGTGTACATAGAAATTCTCCAAGGGTGTAGAAATGAAGAACAGTTTCTTTCTCTTAAAAAATTTTTGAGAAGTATTCCAATGTTTGAACGTAAAGGATTGGAAACAGTTGAAAAAGCAATTACGATATACAGAACGTGTAGTGCAAAAAGTCCGCGAATTTCAAAAACGATTGATACTTTGATTGCTGCTACTGCATTGGAAAATAATCTTGAACTCTTTCATCTTGATAAAGAGTTTGATGTCATAGCAGAATATTTTCCGTTGAAGATTTATAAATGGAAAAAGTGACTAAACTATAAAAACCCGATTCAAAAACGATTCGGGTTTTTTATTTTACAAAGCAACAAGCGTTTCATATTTTCTTGCCGATTTTTTTCCTCTTCGTGGTTGATTTTGCTTTTTCTTTTAACCGCAAAGAACGTAAAGTCTCGCAAAGAGAATTTAATCTGAAATCTAAATTCTAAAACCTAAAATTTCACAAACCTCAAATCCCCAACTTCAAACCTTTTATGTCTTCACAACACCGAAATCTTTCTTCTCCGCGCGGCACAAACATTTCTTGCAAAGGATGGATTCAAGAAGCCGCGTTACGAATGTTGCACAATAATCTCGATGCGGAAGTAGCGGAAAATCCGGATGAACTGATTGTGTACGGCGGAACGGGAAAAGCCGCGCGCAATTGGGAATGTTTCGATGCCATTGTTCGCTCGCTGAAAAATTTGGAGAACGACGAAACGCTTCTCATTCAATCGGGAAAACCGGTGGGAATTTTTCGCACGTATGAAAATGCGCCGCGCGTTCTTATTTCCAATTCAATGCTTGTTCCGCATTGGGCAACGTGGGATGAGTTTCGCCGACTTGAAGCGCTCGGTTTAACAATGTACGGACAAATGACTGCGGGAAGTTGGATTTACATTGGCTCGCAAGGAATTTTGCAAGGAACGTACGAAACATTTGCCGCGTGCGCAGAAAAATATTTTCACGGTTCGCTTGCGGGAAAATTTTTACTCACTGCCGGACTTGGCGGAATGGGTGGAGCGCAACCGCTTGCTGCAACAATGAACGGCGCGGCGTGTCTTGCAATTGAAGTTGATAGAACGAGAATTGAAAAACGTTTGCGCACAAAATATGTTGATGAAATGGCGACAACGTTGGATGAAGCGTTGCTTATTATTCAAACTGCGCGAGCGTTGAAAGAAGCGAAATCAGTTGCGCTGTTGGGAAATGCCGCAGAAATATTGCCCGAACTCGTTGCGCGAAATATTATTCCCGACATTCTCACTGACCAAACTTCCGCGCACGATACGCTCAATGGTTATGTTCCCGCGCATATTTCGTTTGAAGAAGCGATTGAACTTCGCAAAAATAATCCGCAAGAATATATTCGTCGCGCAAAAGATTCGATTTCAGAACATGTTGAAGCGATGCTCGCGTTGAAAAAGAAAGGCGCAATTACATTTGATTACGGAAATAACATTCGCGGAGAAGCATTGGCAAACGGCGTGAAGAATGCATTCGATATTCCGGGATTTGTTCCCGAATATATTCGTCCGTTGTTTTGCGATGGAAAAGGTCCGTTTCGTTGGGCGGCGTTATCGGGCGATGTGGAAGATATTTACAGAACGGATAGAGCGGTGCTCGAAACGTTTCCGGAAAATAAACAACTGTGCAACTGGATTATGAAAGCGCAAAAGCAAGTTGCGTTTCAAGGATTGCCCGCGCGGATTTGCTGGCTTGGTTATGGTGAGCGCGCAAAGATGGGAAAAATTTTTAACGACTTGGTTGCGCGTGGAGAAGTGAAAGCGCCGCTCGTTATTGGTCGCGACCATTTGGATTGCGGAAGCGTTGCATCGCCGAATCGCGAAACAGAAAAAATGAAAGACGGAAGTGATGCGATTGCTGATTGGCCCATCTTAAATGCAATGTTGAATGCAGTTGGCGGCGCAAGTTGGGTGAGTGTTCATCACGGCGGCGGTGTTGGAATAGGAATGAGTATTCACGCGGGAATGGTTGTTGTTGCCGACGGAACAAAAGAAGCAGAGCAGCGTTTGGAACGAGTATTAACCTACGACCCAGGAATGGGAATTATCCGCCACGTTGATGCGGGATATGAACGCGCGGTAGAAAATGCGAAAGAGATGAATGTAAAAGTGCCGATGATGAAATAAATAGTTTATAGTTGATAATTGAGAGTTAATAGTTTTTTATGAATTGAAAATATGCGAGAGAAAAGTAAGTTAAACTAATATCAAATCAGTTGGTAAATAAGAACGTAATGTATATTGCGTTCTTTTGTTTTTTTAAAGTGAAAAGTCTAAGAATTGTAACTCAAATTTCGTAGAATTTTTGTTTAAAATATTCTTATACCAAAAATTTCAGGATTGTTGAAAGCCAAAAAATAAATATTGTTTGTGCAGTAATAACAATTTGATAATTTTACCGCCGAAATTTTCCACTAACATTAAAATCAGAAAATTACTATGAAAAACATTACGCCAGAGGTGATGCTTAAAAATTTTAATAGAAAAGCATTTCAACTCTTAAAAGGTTCAACAGTATTAAACAATGAAAAAATTGAAACAGGTTTAAAAGAGTTTCTTCGTAAAACACTCATTGCAGAAATTCTTTTTGAGCGATATGTTATTGCAGTATCGGGATTGCAAGGAGTTGGAAAGACAACTCTCATAAAACAGGTATATGATATTCCAGAAGGAATTATTCCGGAAAATTTAGGTAGAGGGGAGAAACTTCCCGTCTTAATTACAGAGTGTGAGCAAGATGGTTACACGACATTCGTAAGAAAATTTCAAAAAAGAGATAATGAATACGAAATTGTAGAAGAAGAAGTTGAGAGTAATCAATTTTTAAAATTGGCAAGAGAGCCGGATTCAGACCACATATTACTCGAATTAAAAGTTCCAGTGAAAAAAGGATTTTTTGAAAATGAAAACAAATCGTTCGTCTTGCTTCCAGGTTTTGAAAAAATAACAAGGGAAAATTCTCTTTGGCAAAATCTTATTCAACATACTCTGACATGTTCAGCGACGTGTATTTTTGTTTTTAATGAAACAAAATTTGCAGATGGAGATAACAAAGTTCTCCTTGAAAAAATTCAAGATGTTTTTAAAATTGCTAAACCACTTTTTGTATTATCTTGGTCTGATGCAAGTAAGGATAAAAATCAAGGGTTAAAAAATCAAGTGAAAGAACGATACAATATTTCCGATAATGAACAAGACCGAATTGTTTGTACTGGAACCAAGAAAATTTTTGGTATTGAATGGATTGAGGAATTAAAAAAATCTGTTCACAAATATTCTGCGACTCAACGGGATTTTAGAAAAATCCAAAGAGAGAATCTTGATGTCTTATTGATAAATGAGTTTGGGAATTTATTGACGGGTATAAAAACAGATAAAGTGAAAATCAGAATTGAAGGAAATGCTCAACGGGCAAAATTAGATGAACTAATACAACCATTGACAATTGAAATTGAAAGGATTCGAAATAAATATGCAACAATAACAAAGGACTCATTGGATGCTTATGCACAAAAACCAATTCAACAAGCAAGACAACATATTGCTGACAAAGATTGGTTCGACAAACTTAAAGAAATGTTTATTGGCAAATCTCTCCAAGATAAAATAAATTTTGAAAACTTAATTCGAGATTTGTGGGAAAATGCAAACGGATATTCTCCACTTGAAGCGCAAGCGTATGTTCTTAACGAACTCCTTTCGAGACAATTCGGTTTACACGGGCAACTTCCATTTGACAAAGGAAATGTTGATAAACAAAAACTTTTAGGAACTTATGAAGAAAGTGGAGATAAAGAATATAGGTTCGATGAAAATACAAGCAATGATTTCGAAATTCTAATGTCAAATAAAAATACCGAACGTTTGAAGGTCAGCAGGGATTATGCAAGAAGTATGAAATTGGTTCCGCTTCTTGCTCTTGATTTACAACGGATTGGTACAATTTTTCCGGAATTTTTTGATTTAGAAAATAAAATAATTTCTTCTAAAGAACACATTGATCAAACAGTTGGAACTTTTGATTTCCTAAGTACAACAAAAGGAAAAATAATTGCGGCAATAGGGATGGAGTTAGGGATTGACGCAGCATTCGATGGGAAAATTGATACGATTCCCAATCTTGTAAAAGCACTCGGTTTTTCTGCCGGGGGTTTGGCATCGCAAGTAGCAACAGCAACAGCAGGTGCTCTTGGTATTGGGATGTTAGCAGCAAGTGTTATCACTCAAATAAACAAAATGGAAATTCAAGATGCTGGGATTGCGACTGATATGATTTTGTCTATTAGAGATAAATATTACGCACACTATATGGTTTGTTTCGATTCCACAATGAATTATTTAGTTGAGTTCATTCAAAATCGGCTTATCCAATATTATCATCTTGATGAATTTGTTGCAAAAGAAGCCAATTTATTGAAAGCAATTGCCGATGCAGTTAGTGCAAGGGACGAAATGAGAGAAATATTACAAGACGAAAATATTGTATTGTAAAATTTTTTCATATTGCTAATGTCAATCATAGATACAAAGTGGATTGAACTTTATAAAACTCGTTTGCATTGGGCATATCGTGCGCAGGATAAATTCTATGCTTCATTCCAAAATGAAAATTTCAAAGAATTATTAAAAGACGGATCTGTCAATGTCGCTTTGTTTGGTAATTCAAGAGTAGGCAAAACAACAATTATTTTGAAGTTGATGGGAATTAAAAAGGGGGAGGAATATTTTGATAAACTCTATAAAGTATTACGTGCGAAAAGCCCCGAGAATGATACGTCAACAAAAACTGCAATGGTCTATCTCAAATCCGACGATGAATTATTTCATTACAATGAGAATGAAAAAGATGAATTGATTTTGAAAGACGAAGAAGAGTTGGAAGAAAAACTTGTTTCAGTTAAAGAAAGAGTGGAGAATAATACTTTTGATTTTTCTAAAACGATAAAAATAAAAATTCCGAATAGTTACTTCAATCCGCAACGAGAAAATCTGCTCAAAGTGAACGTAATTGATTTGCCCGGTTACGATAGCAGTAATGAAAAAGAACAACCGCATGTTCAGAATGTCATTAGAAATCTTATACCGAAAGCAAACCTTATTTTACTCGTCTGTAATGCTAATAGTTTTGCTGATTTTCTTAACAACATCAATATTTCACGAATAAGACAATGGAAGTTTTTTCCTAAACAATTTAGAATCATTTTAACGTATTGCGTTTCTGCCGATAGCGTGAGAAAACAAATACAAAACTCTACAGATCTAAAAGTTGAAGATTTTAAAAAATTCTATGAAACAGAATTTTTTGATAAAGGAACTATTAGAGATGCGCCAAAAGAAATTAAAATCTATCCTTTTGAATTTGGAGATTCTTGGAAAACTCTTGACAATGTAATGAAAGAAAAGACAGAAGGTTTCTTGCGAGAAATAGAAAATGAATTGATTCAAGATATCAATGCTTCATCAACGGAACATAATAAGATAATGATGAACAGTTATGTTTGGAAGGGGATGGAAAAAATGATAGAAAAGGAAGTGGAGCAATTCAACTCTGAAATTGGAAAATGTAGAAATGAAATTGAATCCACTTCTTCTAATATTATAAATATTCAAAGTGAAATAACCCGCCTTCAAAATGAGAATTCAAAAATAGAGGCAGAAAAAATTAATCGTGATGGCATTGCTGTGTTTCATTATGATATACCGGACTATAACGGAGAAGAGCGTGTTGGTAGCTTGGAAAATTATCTTGAAAATCAGAAGAATAAAATTATTGAGTGCGCTAATAATTTGATAGATAATCGTGATAATTTTAGGGATTTATCAAACAACAATGCAAATTATTTGAAAATAAGAAGAACATTAGATGAACGGTGGGACACTATTCACGATTATTATATTAAAGTACGAATTCCATTTACTGATATAGTTATTAATGATAAATTTTCGATAGATAGAAAATCTTGTATAAAAGCACTTCGTTCGATTAGGGATAACATACGAGATAATATTAGACAATCAATTACTAATACAGTGAATAGCCATAATAAAAAGTTGCAGAAGGATATTAGTGATAATGAAGTTGAGATAAAAGGATACGAACTTCAAATTACAGGACTTAAGAACATGTTAAAGAAAAAAACTATTGAACAACAAACTTTAATATCGGAGAGGGATTTATACATTGAACAAACAAAACCGGATTTAGAAATAGCCAAAAATTTTATCAAGTTTTTACACGAAGAATTTCGAATAGAAAAAACAAATGTATATAGAAAAATCAATGATTCGTTAATTCCAACCACAGATAAAATTTTAGATTTCGAATATCTCAATCAAATTTCAAAAGAACTTCAAAAAATGGAAGGACAACTACAATGAGCGAAAATTATATAGGACAAGAAGCGCAAGATGAATTGAAAAATAATTTCAAAGAATTGTTTGTCAATGAGATAGTTTCAGAAGCCATAAGTGTAAGAGAAAGTGTAGTGCAACTCAAAGAAAACATTGAGAATAGAATTACAAGTTTACTTACTACAACGGGCGATATCAAAACAGATTTATTGAAAAAGTTTGATACGCTTCGGGAAAATGTAGATACAAAAATTGATAGCGTGAATGGTAAGATTGACTTACAAAGCCAAAGTGTTCAAGAAAGTAACAAACAGATTGGGAATATAGATGTATCAGTAAATGAAATAAAAAATAAAATTGAAACAACAGAAACAAAGATAAATACCATTTCGAAAAGCGTTGTAAACATAGAAAAACAATCAGGAAAAGTAAGCACTGTGTTGAGTAACCTAGAAACAAAGACCAATACTATTTCGCAAACCATAGAAAAACTTGAAAATAAATTTGGGACAGTTGTTGCAGATAAATGTTCTACAATTGAAAAATCATTAAATGATCAAACGAAAGATTTTAATAGTAAGTTTGTTTCTTTACAAAATACTGTTGAAAAAAACTCTAAACTCAATATGTATCTTTTAGTTATTGGTTTCGTCATTGTAATACTTCTCGGTATTATTTTGTTGAAAGGTTGAAATTCTACATTAGTCCATCAAAAAATAACCTATGAATTCCTCACTTTGGAACTTGTTATACGTAAAACCAACAGATAATTATCTCCTCTTTTCTTTGTCATACTTTATTGCCCAGCAAAACGATTTTTTGGAAGAGGTCAATGTTGACATTCCGATTAAGGAATTATTTTCTGATAAATTCCCGGAAGAAGAATTTATTTTGACGGTTGGAATATTTGAGTTGCATCACGGTATAAATATTCCGGATAATTATCTTGATTACGGATTGACTCTTAGAGAATTTGTTGCGCGTGTATCAGCACTTGCTCGATTAACTTCTGATGAGTATGCCAAACATATTAAAGGAATGCGAGATGTAGCGATGAGAGCGTTCGACGAACACGCAAAGAAAATTATGATGAACTAACGATAATGAAAACTCCCCGCTTAATTATTTACACTTCAGTTCTTTGTTTAGTTCTCATATTGTTCTCGGTTTTCCCGTTTAAAATTTATTTACTTAATCGAGTTATAACAAGCGAAGGAATTTTTCATAAGGAAACAAACTTTGAAATTGTGAAAAAATATTTTCGAGAACAAGGATGGATTGTAAAAGAAAAAAACGAAAACCAAGAACTTATCATAGAAGTCGAGGTAGAAACAGAGTCAGGTCAATGGTCATGTATTGCAAACGTTGATAGCAATAATGTTTTTATGTTTTTCTCCGTATTTCCAGGAGAAATACCAAATAATAAACGTGATTCCGTTGTTAAGTTTTTAGAAAAAGAAAATATTCCAGAAGAAAATGGATGCTTTTCAATAATTGAACCCGATGGAGTGGTTTATTATACAACCGGACTGGACTTAAACAAAGAAGAACTTTCGACGGAGAGAATTCATGACATTGTAGGAAGAAACGTAATAACGATGAATCTCTATATTCCGTTAATTAAAAAAATTATTGGTGTCGTACCTTTCCCGGAAAATATTGAACCGAATGATGAATTACAACAGATAGAAAGAGCGGATTCTGTTAATGCACTTTTAGTTTATTTGGTTTCATACCTTCTCGTTGTGTAGCCTTCCGTTTCATTAATCGTCCATTATGTGGCTGATAATCATCCACTTGGTGGTTGATTATCAGCAGAGAAATTGGCGACTGTGAATATTACGGCGAGGAAATAAATTGCTTTCTTTACTTCACTGGTTGTATCACCGCATCGTGTAACTTCGGTCGTACATCACGGATTTTGGTGTTTGCTCGCGTTGGAAAAGTTCGGTTTGTTAAAAAAATAACGAACAAATTTTTTTCCTTGTCCACCCAAATTGAAGTTCCCGTAAATCCTGTGTGACCAAATGAACTTTGAGAGAATAAATTTCCCGCCGTGCTGTAACCGTTTGCTGTTTTAAAATCCCACCCAAGTGCGCGTGATGATTTTTCATTTTGTTTCGATGTAAACAACTCAATAGTTTCTTTTTTAAAATATTGTTTTCCCCCGTAGTTTCCTCCATTCAAAAGCATCTGCATAAAAATTGCCAAATCGCTTGCTGTGGAAAATAATCCCGCATGTCCCGCAACACCGCCGAGCATTGCAGAAGTTTCATCGTGAACACTACCTTGAACAATTTGTTTTCTCCAGATTGTATCAATTTCTGTTGGCGCACAATTTTCAGAATCGTCTCTTGTCGGTTTGAAAAATGTATTCTTCATCCGTAACGGTTGAAAGAAATTTTCCGAACAAAATTTATCGAGCGGTTTTCCGGAAATCGTTTCAATGATTTTCCCAAACACAATAAAATTAAAATCGCTGTACAAGGTTGAGTCTCCTGGTTGAAAAAGTAATTCGCTCGCAAAGATCGAGTCGAGAACTTCGCTCGCTTTCATTTTGGGGTTTGTTTTGTAAAATTGTTTGAACGCCGGTAACCCGCTGTTGTGTAACAGTAAATTGCGAAGAGTGATTTTTTCTTTTCCGTTCAGAGCAAACTGCGGGATAAATTTTGTTACAGCATCATCGAGAGAAATTTTTCCATCGTCGTACAATTTCATAATCGCAGAAGTTGTTGCAATAACTTTTGTGAGTGATGCAATATCGAACAATGTGTTTGTTTCCGTAGCGGGAGAATTTCGTTCATACGTCAATCTTCCGAAAGACTTTTGCTCAACGAGTATTCCATTTTTGGCAACAACAATTTGAGCGGCGGGAAATGCAGAATCGTGAATAGCGCGAACAATCACGGAATCAACTTCGTATAATTTTTCTTTTTCAAAACCAGCCGCAAGTGGTGAATCTTTTCGTAATGTAGTGTGCGGAAGTTGTATTCCTTCACCGTACGCAAATGTTTTCGGAATTGTTACCGGTAATTTTCCCGATGTTGAACTTTCGCCAAACAATACTTCAATTGCAGATTCAATGGTCGGTTCTCCATCAGAATAGGTTGCGATAAGTGTCTCTGCTTTATTGAGTTTTGAAAACACATACGGATTACCGAAAGAAATCATCACCATTGGTTTTTCCATCGAAGAAATTTTTTGCAATGCTTTAAAGATAATCTCAGGAATTCCAAACGTTTCAGAATTATTCGGACGCAAAAACAGTGGGCAAACAATCACATCATATTTTTTCACGTTATCCAGAACGTCGTCAACTTCTTTCTTGCTCGTGCGGGAATCGAAAAGAACCGTTGAGACATTCTTCGCGCGCTTTTTCAATACTTCGGCGAAATACACGTCGTAACGTTCCGTTGCTAATCTTCGTGTGGGACGATGAACGTCAATTCGATAATCATCATTCGTTGCAACTACGAGATTGAGAATTTTTTTATCGCGAAATTGTTCAAGCGGAAGTAACGAATCATTTTTCAAAACAGTAATACTTTTTCGCGCAATGGTTTTCGCAACAAATTGATGTTCGGGCGTGTTTACTTTTTCGCGAATGGAATCAATATCAGAAAATCTTCTTCGATGAATTCCGAGTCGTTCTTTTTCCTTTAATAATTTCAGAACAGAACGATTGATGCGTTCTTCAGAAATTCTTCCGGTTCGCACCGCCCAAAGCACAGAATCAATGGCAACGTCATCATCGAACGGACCGAGGAGAATATCACTGCCGGTTTCAAGCGCGCGAATAGCAATTTCCCCGTCTGAAAAATTTTTTCGGATTCCCTGCATTTCCAATCCGTCGCTTATGACGATTCCCGAATACTGCAATTTCGATTGTAAAAGATTTTGCACTGCGAAATACGAAAGTGAAGCGGGAATTTTGGTATTCGGTTCAAGCGATGGAATTGCAAGATGCGCTATCATTATGGATTGAACGCCGCTGGCAATCGCTTTTTTGAAAGGACGGAGTTCGAGGGAATCCAAACGGTTCATCGAAAATTTTAGAAGCGGCAAATCGAAATGTGAATCTACGTCAGTATCGCCATGCCCGGGAAAATGTTTTGCGCAGGCAATCATTCCATTCTCCTGCATTCCGCGAATTAATGCAGAACTTATTTGTGAAACGAGTTCAACATTTTCACCGACGGAGCGATAACTGATAACAGGATTGTTTGGATTGTTGTTTACGTCAACAACGGGAGAAAAATTCATTTGAACACCGATAGCGCGCCCTTCTTTAGCAATAATTTTCCCCATCTCGTATGCAAGCGAAGTATCGCGGGTTGCGCCAAGAGCCATTAAATGCGGAAATGAAGTGCCGCGGCGAATACGCATCGAAAGCCCGTTTTCAAAATCCGATGCAACGAGGAGCGGAACCTTCGCCTCCTTTTGCAAATCGTTGATGAGCGTAGCCGCTTCCAATAGGTCACTTTGGAAAATTGCAATACATCCTACTTTTCTGTCGCGAACGAGATGTAAAAGTCTATCGTATTCATTTGTTCCCTTCGCGTAATAGTATGCGTACACTTTTGGCATCACTAGTTGCGCAACTTTTTCTTCGAGTGATAGAGATTGTAAAACCGAATCGCTCCACGTTTGAGCCAGAAGCGTGGAGTGTGGAGCAAAGAATAAAACGCAAAGAACAAAAAATAATTTGGCAAATCGTAATTCGTAATTGGTAATTTGTAATAGGTAATAGGTCATTTGGATTTCAGTGAAAGTAGAATTGCGCCGTACACCGCCGGAAATTTTGGCTTCATTATTTCAAGTTGAGGAAAATATTGTTTTATTTTTTCTTTGAGCATTCGAGAATAGAAATTTTCGTTTTCTAAAAGACCGCCGAGGAGAACTATCGGAAGTTTATCAACGCCCGGAAAATTATTCATCATCAAATGCAATTGCTGTAAAAGCGCATTACAATGAAACTCCACAACGAACAAACTCTGGAAATCTTTTTTCGATGCAAGTTGTATTACGTTTGGAGCAAAAGCAGGAATTTCCTTTTTCCCGTTTATAATTTTCGACGGAAGTTCTTCTACGGATTTTGCAGAAAAAAATTTTAGTGCGGATTTTGTGAGTACCGTTGATGGTGTTTTTCTGTCGAACGACGAAACGACTTCTTTCAACGCATCGCGCGCAATAACGAATCCGCTTCCTTCATCGCCGAGAATTTTTCCCCACCCGCCAATTCTAAAACTTCTACATTCTACATTGAACATTGGATATTCGTTATTCGTCATTCGTAATTGGTCATTGGTCATTCGTTGCAAATAACCTTTCCCGAACAAAATGGAACCGGTTCCGGCAATCAAAACAATTCCGCTTTCTTTTCCGAGCGCGGCTTCAACGGCAATTTCTGCATCGCTGGTGATTTTGATTTTAGGAAGTGATTTTTCTTTTCGAAAATATTTTTGCAATTCTTTTTTCAGTTGAGATTGATTTGATTTGTTTCCCGCGCCGGCAGTCCCGATGACAATGGAAGAAATATTTTTCAACGAACATTTCGCTTTCTTGTTAAGGATTGAAATCAGTGAAACAATATTTTTTGCGGATTTTTCAAAACCAACAACATTCGGATTTGTCACACTCCCATTTGCTTGAGAAATTATTTTTCCTTTTTCGTTGGTAAGAATGGCAGAAGATTTTGTTCCGCCGCCTTCGATGCCGATGAGATATTTTTCTTTCAAACTCAAAAAATTATAAAAATTGTGGAAAAACGTATAAAAATTTTTTGTAAAAGAAAATTTTGACAAAATTACAGTTAAAAGTTGAAACCCTTATTTTTTTAAATTTTCGCAAATTTGTTTGTGTGATTAATCTAAAATAATATATTAATCCCGTTTTTTGTAAAAATTCCCAACCTTAATTTGAAATCGCCTCAACATAAAAATAAATTTCTCCGCGGAAAACCCATCGAGCGAAAACCGATTCCGAAAAATATTTTTGTAACAGATTTAGTAGAAAATTATTTTAACGCTTATAACGCTGCACGTTTAAAGGAAGCGTGTCTTTTATTTACGCAAAAAATGCTCTCCGCAAATTCTACAGTCGGAATGAGTATTACCGGAGCGCTCACTCCGGCAGGTCTCGGTGGTACGTGCATTGTCCCGCTGATGAAAGCCGGGTTTGTGGATTGGATTGTTTCAACAGGCGCAAACATTTATCACGATACACATTTTTCGATTGGTCACGAAGTGCACAGCGGTTCGCCGTTTGTGGATGATAGAATTTTACGAAAGCATGGCGTGATTCGAATTTACGATATTGTTTTTGACGAAGAGTTGTTGTACTCGACCGATAAATTTTTTCGCGAACTTGTAAAACTGCCGGAGTTTCAAAAAGAAATGGGAACAGCAGAATTACATTTTCTTTTGGGAAAGTATGTTGCCGAGCGCGAACGAATATTGGGAATTAAAAATATGAGTCTTCTTTCTGCCGCGTACCATTATGGAGTTCCGATTTATACTTCTTCACCCGGCGATAGTTCGCTCGGAATGAATGTTGCCCGCGCAGCATTCGAAGGAAACGGAACACGTATTGATGTTCTGCTCGATGTTAATGAAACGGCGGCAATCGTGTTGCAAGCAAAACGAAGCGGAGGCAACAGCGGAGTATTTATTCTCGGCGGCGGCTCTCCGAAAAATTTTATACTGCAAACCGAACCGCAAATCCAGGAAGTCTTTGGAATAAAAGAAAAGGGACACGATTTCTTTTTACAGATTACCGATGCGCGTCCCGATACCGGCGGACTTTCGGGAGCAACGCCAAGTGAAGCGGTAAGTTGGGGTAAAGTTGACCCCGATAAACTTCCCGACACGGTGGTTGCGTATTTGGATTCAACACTCGCTTTGCCGATAATGACCTCGTATGCGTTAGCAAAATGCAAGCCGCGTCCGTTGAAAAAACTTTATCACCAACGGTTCGAGTTGATGGAGAATTTGAAGCGCGCGAGTTTGAAAGTAAAAAATAAATAAAAGTGAACAATGTTTTTTTTCAATTAACAATATTCTATTCATAACTATTCAAGGAAAATCAATGAATCGTCATCAAGAATTACTCGACCTCATTCAAACATTTGCAGAGGACTTCAAAAAATTTTATGAAAAGCAAAACGCTTCCGCAGGCGTTCGTGTACGGAAAGATATGGCGGCGCTCAAACGCAAAGCCCAGGAAATCCGCGATGAAGTGCAGGGAATGAAAGACCAGTGGAAAGCGCAAAGCGAACAGGCGCCGTTATAAGAGATTGAGGTTCGAGGTTTGAGTTGTGGGTAATTTGTTGCTCATACCGGAATTCTCATTTCCTCAATCCTTCAGGTTCTATGCCAATGAAGAATTGTTTGTTGCGAAATATTTTTTTTCTCCTTCCATTGACTGCTTTTGTTTTTGGATTTTCGGGCGTAAGCGATTACCGGAAAATCCATTTCGATGCAGTAGTTGCAGATACCCATAATGATGTTGTGCAACGAATAATGAAAGGCGAAGATATTTCTGTTCGTACTACAAAGGGACATTCGGATATTCCCCGTTTGAAAGAGGGGGGAGTTGACGTTCAGATTTTTTCGATCTGGGCGCCGCCGGATAAAGTTCCACACTCGTACGAATATGCAAACGCAATGATTGATTCGATGGAATCGCTTGCAAGGCGAAGTTCGAATGCGATGGGAATTGCCCGAAACTCGAGTGAACTCGAATCACTTCGAAAACAGGAAAAACTTGTTGCGTTGTATGGAATGGAAGGAGCCCATCCCATCGAAGATTCGACCATTAATGAAGAGTTGGAGTTGCAAAAACTCGACCACTTTTATAAACGCGGCGTACGGTACATCACGCTCACGTGGAATAACAGCGTGAGTTGGGCAACTTCTGCATCGTTTGAAACCGACCCTGCTAACCAAAATGCAAGAAAAGGATTGACCGATTTCGGAAAACAAATCGTTCGCAAAATGAATGAACTCGGAATTATGGTTGACATTTCTCATGTAGGCGAACAAACATTTTGGGATGTGATGAAAACGACTTCAATGCCGGTAATTGCCTCACATTCATCTGTTTATAATATTTGTCCGCATCGGAGGAATTTGAAAGATGAACAACTCAAAGCGATAGCCGAAAATGGCGGTGTTGTTTTTATCAATTTTAATCCCGGGTTTATTGATAGTTCATATCAGCGAAAAGAAAAAATGATTCGCGCAAACCATCAAACAGAAATTGAGGAAATCACCAAAAATTTTTCCGGCAATGGATTTGAACGCGACCATAAAATTTCTGAGTTGCTGAATGCAGAATATGAAAAAATTCGACCGTCGCTTTCCATTTTAATTGACCATATTGATTATGCGGCAAAACTTATCGGTGCAGACCACGTTGGCATCGGTTCCGATTTCGATGGCATCAATGCTGTGCCGAAAGAAATGGATGATGTAACGTATTTGCCGAACATTACGCGTGAACTTTTGAAACGCGGATATTCGGAAGAGGATGTAAAAAAAATTCTCGGCGGAAATTTTCTTCGTGTATTCAAAGAAATTTGCGGATAACGACGGAACCAAAATGAAAACTCACAACAGGGCAAACACGAGATCAAAAGTAAGGTAATACGAATACGGTAAATATTAATCTAAAATCTTCAATCTAAAATCTAAAATACTTAATGGGACTTTTCTCACTTTTTTCTTCTGACCTTGCAATTGACTTAGGAACAGCAAACACGCTGATTTTTTTGCGAGGCAAAGGTATTGTTCTCAACGAGCCATCTATCGCCGCATTCGACCGCAACACAAAAAAAATTATTGCGATTGGGAATGAAGCGCGGGAAATGCTCGGGCGTACACATTCCGATATTGCCGTCATTCGTCCTTTGCGCGATGGAGTGATTGCCGACTTTGAAATAGCCGAAGGGATGTTGCGTGAGTTCATCAAAAAAATTCATTCGGGCGTTGTTCCTTCACGAAGAATCGTCGTTGCTGTTCCCAGTGGTGTTACCGAAGTAGAAAAACGTGCGGTACGTGATTCTGCAGAGCATGCCGGAGCGAAAGAAGTGCACCTCATCGAAGAACCAATGGCAGCAGCAATCGGCGTTGGAATGGATGTTGACGGACCGATGGGAAATATGATTGTGGATATCGGAGGAGGAACAACGGAAATCGCCGTTATCGCATTATCGGGAATTGTCGAAAAAGTTTCCATACGAATTGCCGGCGACGAACTCAACAATGCCATCATCAGAAATTTTCGCGCGAATCATAATTTACTCATCGGTGAACGTACTGCCGAAGCGATTAAATGCGAAGTCGGAAGCGCGATGCCTTTGAAAGAGGAAGTGGAAATTGAAGTGAAGGGGAGAGATTTAGTAAACGGAATTCCAAAGACGGTAATCGGAACTTCTGCAGAAATCCGCGAAGCGATGAGTGAATGTGTTCAGCAAATCGTTGATGCAATTCGCCAAACGCTTGAACGAACGCCCGCAGAACTTTCCGCAGATATTTTGGACAGAGGAATTATGCTTTCCGGCGGCGGCGCATTAATAAAAGGACTCAATGAACGCATTCGCCTTGAGACAAGTTTGCCCGTGCATATTGCCGAAGACCCGTTAACCGCAGTTGTCCGTGGGACGGGAAAAGTGCTCGAAGATTTGAATCATTATATGAAAGTTCTCATTCGCAGCCGGAAGTATTAAAGTGATTCGTGGTTTGTGGTTGGAGGTTTGAGAATCGAGAATACAATTTTTTTTGATACAGACCACAAACCTTTAACCTCTCACCTCCGCTTCGGTTACATTCACCACTCATATCCCTAATCTCACATCTTGCTAAATGACTCAAAAAATTTTTGAGTTTCTCGGATTAAAGCGAAGCACTATTGCGCTTCTCATAATGGTGGTGCTTGTGGGGATGGGAGAAAAACTCGCCGAACGTTTTTTACCAATTTACCTTCTCGCACTTGGCGGGGGAATTCTTTCCATCGGATATTTCAACGGCGCAAATAATTTTCTCAATGCCGTGTATTCGTTTGCGGGCGGTTATATCAGCGACCGGTTGGGATATAAACGCGCACTGTTTCTTTTCAATCTTCTCGCAATTTTCGGTTATCTCATCGTCATTATTTTTCCCGTATGGCAAATGGTAATCGTTGGTTCGCTCTTTTTTCTTTCGTGGTCGGCAATCTCAATGCCCGCAACGATGGATTTGGTTGCGAAAAATCTTCCACAGCAAAAACGCACGATGGGAGTTTCGGTAAATTCTTTCGTGCGAAGAATTCCAATGATTATCGGTCCAATAATTGGCGGCGTTTTGATTTCGACTTTCGGTGAAACGCGAGGGGTACAATTTGCATTCGGACTTGCAATTGTGTTTACGGTTGCCGCTCTTATCTTTCAGCAACGTATGATAGAAGGGACTGCCGGAACAAAAAACGTTGTCGGAAATCCGTTTGTGCTGTGGAAACAAATGTCATCGGACTTAAAACATCTTTTGCTTTCCGATGTTCTCATACGTTTTTGCGAACAAATTCCGTATGCCTTTGTCGTTGTGTGGTGTATGAAAACAATTGGTATTTCTGCGTGGGAATTTGGTGTACTCACGGCTGTGGAAATGACGACAGCGATGTTTGTGTATATTCCCGTTGCGCATTTTGCCGATAAAACAGGAAAGAAAATTTTTGTAACGATTACGTTCTGGTTTTTTACGTTCTTTCCGCTCGTGTTATTTTTTTCCACATCCTATATTTTGCTTCTCCTCGCATTTATCCTTCGCGGGTTGAAGGAATTCGGCGAACCAACACGCAAAGCATTAATACTTGATTTATCACCCGACCAATCCAAAGCAAGTATGTACGGTTTGTATTATCTCGTTCGCGATGTCATTGTTTCCGTTGCGGCGTTTGTCGGAGCGTATTTGTGGGAAGTTTCTCCCGCGATGAATTTGCTTTCCGCATTCGCGTTTGGAATTATCGGTAGCGTCTATTTTATGGTTGCAGGGAAAGATGTTCTTCCTCAAACCGCAAATCTTAAAACTCAAACCTAAATTTGTTTCGCCTCGTTCTCTACATATTCGAAACCTTTCGCGCGTATTTAGTTTTTGCGATGCTGGTAACCGTATCCATTTTCATCATGGCAATAAGCAGCAATCCGCAACTACGGGCGATACAATCATTTTCGTTGACGGCAATCGGATTTGTGGAAAGCATTCTCTCGTTCATTCCCAATCCCATCGAACTGCAACATCAACGCGATGCTTTGCAAAACCAGAATGTAAAATTATTGCAGGAAGTAAATTCGCTTCGTCAATCGCAATTGGAAAATCTCGAACTGCGGCGATTGTTGGAATTCAAAGAACAGACCTCCTTCTCCATTGTTGCTTCCGATGTTGTCGGAAAAAGTTTGCATTTGCTTCGCAATACCATTACGCTCGACGTGGGAACAAACGACAGCGTGAAACCGAATATGGCAATAATTTCAGACGAGGGATTGGTAGGAAGAATTGTTGCCGCAAGCGAACATTACTCCGTTGGACAAATTTTGTTACATCGTGATTGCCGCGTCAGCGCAGTCGTTGAACGAAGCCGCACAAACGGAATTGTTGCGTGGGAAGGTGGAACACATCTTGTCCTGAAAAATATTGTCAAGTCGGTGGATATAAAACCGGGCGATAGAATTGTAACATCGCAGTTCAGCAGCATTTATCCTGCGAATATTGAAATTGGCATCGTCGTTGCAGCAAAGCAAATTCCCGAAACAATTTTTCAGGAAATAGAAATTGCGCCAAGCGTAGAGTTTTCAAAATTGGAGCGTGTTTTTATCGTTACCTCCGTTGCGGATAGCGAGCGTGTTGCGTTGGAGAAATCAATAGAGAAATGACACGATTTATTCGATACATACTGTGGGGTGTAGTGTTGCTTGCAATTCAAACAACACTTGTTCGTTTATTTTCCGTTGAAAATGTACTACCGGATATCGTAACGATTTGGCTTGTGTACGTTGCTTTAAAAGAAGGGCAGATTGCCGGCACCATCAGCGGATTTATTTCCGGTTTACTGATAGATTTTGTCAGTGGTGATTTTCTCGGATTGAGCGCGCTAACGAAAACCTTGTGTGGTTTTATTGCCGGTTTTTTTTACGATGAATTTAAGACGAATCAGATTTTCGGAACGTATCGTTTTTTCTTTGCGGTGCTGATTTCTTCTCTGCTGCACAACGTAGTATATTTTGCCGTCTATTTATTCGGAACGGATATAACGCTCGTTGCGGCAGTTCTCCACTATGGAGTTGGCACAACAGCGTACACCAGCGCAGTAAGTTTAATCCCGATGAGGCGGAGGAAGAAGTAATGGAGAATTAGGAATTGGCAATGATGAATGAATAATGTTTATCGATCATCGGAGAGTTGTTTAACGAAAAAAAAATGAGTAAGTTTTCTGCGAAAAATTTATATAAGTTCCTTCCATAAAAATTCAAATAGTATGCAGCCAATAAACACGATAGAAAAAATAGAAAAAGAAGTAAGTAAACTTTCGCAAAATGACCAATTAGTAATGCTTGAAAGAATTGCTCACCAATTGCGTAGAGCAAATCTTTCCGAAAAAAAAGAGATGGATTGGAATGAATTGTATGGACTTGGAAAAGATGTTTGGAAAGGTGAAGATGCGCAGGACTTTGTAAATCAATTACGCAAAGAGCGATTGTGAAACTCACGAAAGAATTACAACGGTACAATTCGTTATTTATTGATACCGCTCCCTTCATTTATTTTATTGAAAAACATCCGAAGTTTGGTTCGGTTGCAAAAGAAGTTGTTGATGTTTTTCAATCTGATAAATTGCAAGCGTTTTCATCCGTTGTTACGCTTACCGAAGTCTTAGCAAAACCGTATCAAGTGGGAAATGAGACGTTGGCAAAAAAGTTTTCAGAGTTTCTTATTTATGGAAAGCATCTTTCGTTGTTAGAAATTTCGACATCAATTGCAGAACGCGCGGCTCGTTTGAGAGGACAATACTTTTGGCTTCGAACCGTTGATGCTCTCCAGATTTCCGCTTCTCTTTACGTAAATGCCAATGTTTTTATTACCAACGACAAACCACTCAAACAAGTGAAAGAAATAAACGTGATTGTGTTGGAAGATTATTTGTAAGATGGACGGTTAATTTTATTTCAAACAAAACGAGGTCTCTATGAAACACATCTCTCTCTTTCTCATTCTTCTTTTGTGTGTGTTCTCATGCAAAAAGTATGTGTATGATAATCCCGTTGACGCAAGAGTAAAACTACCCGCGCCAACAAATGTAAATGTCACAAACTCCGCAGATACAGCAGTTACGCTCACTTGGAGTTATGCGCAAAAATACCTCTCGCAAGTACAGTTTGCAATCGAACAAAAAATTGATAACGGAAATTTTGCGTTTGTTGCAAATACGGCGATGGGTAAAACAGCCTACTTGCATAACGACTCATTTTCTGTCACCAAAACGTACGTTTATCGTGTTCGAGCGATTGCAGATAAAAACAAAGGACTGTATTCTGAAAATCTAACTATGCAATTTAATTTCACTGCACCTCAAAGATTAACGGCGACATTTCTTGCCGATACTGCAGTAAGATTGCAGTGGATAGATAGCAGCGATTTTGAAACGGGATTCATAATTGAACAAAAAGAAGATACCAGTGCGTTTCAGATTGTTGATTCTGCAAATGCAAACACAACATCAAAAACTATCAGTGGTGTTTTTCTAACATCTCACACTTATACGTTTCGCATTTTTGTAAAATCGAGGAATAATACAAGTGATTATACTTACAGCGATACAGGGAGAGTAACTTTTCCTCCTCCCAAAAATTTAACTGGGACATTTCTTGCCGATACTGCTGTATGGTTGCAGTGGATAGATAGCAGCAATTTTGAAACGGGATTTATGATTGAGCAAAGCACGAACGGAACAACATACGAACTCAAAGATTCAGTTACCGCAAATATTACGACAACAAAAATAGATGGCATTTATTACATAACGCAAACAATGTATTTCCGAGTTCGCGCAAAGAGTAAGAATAATTTTAGTGGATACACGTCAACAAACAGGCGCTTAAATTTCCCACCACCTTCAAACCTTACTGTAGCGTTTTTTGCCGATACTGCTGTGAGAGTACAATGGCAAGATAATAGTAATTTTGAAACAGGATTTTTGATTGAACAAAAGGAAGATAACAATGCTTTTCAAATAATTGATTCCACAAATCCAAACACAACTACCAAAATTGTAAGTGCGGTTTTTTTGAATTCGCATACATACACATTTCGTGTAAGAGCAAAATCAAAAAATAATGTAAGCGGTTACTCGAGTGAGGTTTCAAAAACATTTACTTTCCCCCAACCATATAATCTTTCTGCTTATTTCTACTTCACGCCTGATACAATAAAATTATCTTGGCAAGATACCTGCAGTTTTGAAACTGGTTTTGAAATTGAAAAAAGCATCAATGACTCCAACAATTTTTCCATTATACAAGCCATTGGCGCAAACATAACGACTGCAACAATTCACGGCACGTTTGATAGTTCGTCCACCTATTATTTTCGAGTGCGAGCAAATTCAAAGTATAATTCAAGCGATTTTTCTAATATTGTAAATACACGATTTTTCAATATTGAAATGATAACCGTGCAAGGCGGCTCATTTAGGATGGGAGATAGTTTAAGTGGATATAATGATGAACAGCCGGTACATATTGTAACACTCAACAATTTTTCCATGAGTAAATATGAAATCACACACCACCAATGGATAATCGTGCGCGATTGGGGGCTTAATAATGGGTACTTCGATTTACCGAACGGGCGAAAGGGGTACTATGGCGATTCCACTCATCCTGTTACGGAAGTGAATTGGTACGATATTGTTAAATGGTGCAACGCCCTCTCGGAAAGAAACGGTAAAATCCCTGTGTATTATACCAATAGCAGTTTGACCACAATTTATAAAACGGGACAAATAGATATACAAAACACGTGGGTGAACTGGTATGCAAATGGTTTTAGAATACCAACCGAAGCAGAGTGGGAATACGCAGCGCGCGGAGGAATACACTCGGGAGATGACTACAGGTATAGTGGAAGTGATGATGTGAATGCCGTTGCGTGGTATAATGGAAACTCTGCGCTTAACACCCATATGGTTGGAACAAAAGCGGCAAACCAACTTGGTATTTACGATATGAGCGGGAATATTTGGGAATGGTGTTGGGATTGGTATAGTTCAAGCTACTACTACGTGAGCCCATCTAATAATCCCAAAGGACCAACAAGTGGACTTGGACGTATATTGCGTGGGGGTTCGTGGAATTACAACAATTCCGATTGTCGTGTCGCGTCTCGTAATTACAACTCTCCCGACTACCGTTCCGACGGTACCGGATTTCGTTTGGTTCAGGGCTATTAGTTACACTTTTTATTTTCAAAGGTTATTGGATTCCCGCTTTCGCGGGAAGGACAAAGTATAAAGTGTGAACAATCTAAAATTTAAATTCTAAAATCTAATACCACAATGCCCTTCTCCCAAGAAACCCAACTTTCCACCAACAGAAAAATATTTTCCGCTGTTATCATCGGAGTTTTTCTCGTATTCTTTTTTCGGCTGATTCAGTTGCAAATGATTTATCGCCCGGAATACCAGAAGCAATCAGAGGAGAACAGCATACGACAAGTGGTGAGCGAGGCAACGCGCGGATTTATGTTCGACCGTCACGGACATCTTGCGGTTGATGTTCGTCCGTCATACACGGTGATGGTTATTCCGAGCGAATTTGATAAATCGAAAATAGACCAACTTTCAAAAATTTTACAAACGACGCCGGAGTATATTCAAAAACAAGTTCGCCGCGCGCGGGAATACAATCCCTACATTCCTTCCCGTTTAAAACGCGATTTGGATTTTCCGACGCTCTCAATGTTAGAAGAGCATCGCAGCGAATTTCCCGGCATTGATTATCAAATTGAAACAAAACGTTTTTATGTAACCCGCGCAAAAGCATCGCACATCCTCGGTTACGTGAAAGAAATTTCCGAAAAGCAATTGAACGAAATGCAAACGATGTACCGCCAGGGAGACTTAATCGGCGCAACCGGACTTGAATCTGCATACGAACCGTTTTTGCGGGGACAACCGGGCATTGAACTTATTTCTATAGATGCCCACGGGAGAATTGTCGGAAAGTTTAGTAACGGAACAAATGACATCCGACCGAACGATGGAACGGACTTAATGATGACGATGGATTTTGAGTTGCAGGAATTTGCCGAATCGCTGATGGCGGATAAGCGTGGTGCAATTGTAGCCATTGACCCGCAAGATGGCGGGATACTCGCGATGGTGAGCAAACCCGATTACGATTTGAATTGGTTTGGCGGCGCGACAACACAAGAACAATGGAAGTATCTCAACAGTGATGATGAAAAGCCGTTGTTCAATCGGGCTACGCTGACGCGGTACCCACCGGGTTCAACATTTAAAATGGTTCTCGCTGCCGCCGCGTTGGAAGCAGGAATAATCACAACGGATTGGCGTGTGCAGTGTACTGGAAAATTTCGTTTTGGTAATCACGTTTTCGCGGATATGCACGTTCACGGCTCTACCGATGTGTACGAAGCGATTCAGCGCTCCTGCAATGTTTACTTTTATACGCTGATGTTGAAAACCGGATTTAAACGCTGGACGGAAATGGGACGCCGTTTCGGTTTTGGACAACCGACGAATGTAGATATTGATGAAGAAAATTCCGGACTGCTTCCCTCCGAAGAATATTTTGATAAAGTGTATGGCAAAAAGAAATGGACGCAGGGATATTTGGTGAGTTTATCAATCGGGCAGGGAGAACTTGGCGTTACGCCGCTCCAAATGGCGAACTTTGCAGCTGCAATCGGTAATGGCGGAACGTTATATCAACCCCACACCGTTGCAGAGATTCGCGAGCGAGTTTCAGGAACGACTCAGAAAATTACCGGCACGAAAAAAAAAGTTGGACTGCCTAAAGAAGTGATGGATGTTATTCGTGAGGGAATGCGGCGAGTGGTGATGGAGCCAGGAGGAACAGCATCAACCGCGCGAATAAAAGGTATAGATGTTGCGGGGAAAACCGGAACAGCACAAAACCCGCATGGCAACGACCACGCATGGTTTGTCGGATTCGCGCCGTTTGATAATCCGAAAATTGCTATTTGTGTATTGATTGAAAATGGTGGAAAGGGGGGTGCTGTCTCTGCGCCGATTGCGGGACTTTGTATGGAAAAATATTTGTTCAAAGAACTCATCCGCAACAAACCGGTAGAACAAGCGAAAAAGGTAGTAGCGGTTGTGGGAAGATGAAAATAAAAAACCCGATTTCTAAAAAAAGGAAATCGGGTTTTTTTATTCTTGAAATATCGAACTACTTCGTCAGTACCATTTTTTTCACTTGCGTGAATGTATTTCTTTTTTCTAACGATGTTGCGGTAATGCGGTAGAAATACACGCCGGAAGCGATATTTGCGGCATCAAATTCAATGTCGTGCGAACCTTCTTCTAATTCTTCGTTGATTAAAATTGAAGCAACTTCCCGACCGAGCATATCATAAATTGTCAACGATACCTCCGACTCTTCCGGTAACTCAAACCTGATTGTTGTAATCGGATTGAACGGGTTAGGATAATTTTGTAACAACGCATAATCGTCGGGGAATTGCTGCGGTTGAGGCGGCAAGGGTTCTGAAATCCTCGTTAACGGAATTTCTCGTACAATGCCTACTTCAGACGCGGTTTTATATCCTGTCATTTTAATAGCGTACGGATTTTTGAGATTTCGAATTCCGTTGGTATCAATTTCATACGTTGCTGAATTGAAGTCTTGCGCAAATCCTTCGTTGAGGGGCTTCAGGATTTGTGTTCGGAAACTTTCCAAATTATTATATGCCGCAGAGGTGGTTATTTCCTTACTTTTCCAATACGTCATTACGGTATCTAAGTAAGTAGAAATTTCCCCAAGCGTCATATCATTCAGAGAGCGACCGGCTAATACTATCGGTGTGCTTAAAACCTGAAGATTGCCTAAACCTGTTGGTGTAATACCATAATTGCTCGCGAGTAAATTTAATTTGAAAAGAACTGCCTGCTCCCACAAGGGGTTATCGAATTTCTTTCTGTTTGCTTTAATGGCTTTACTGAGAAGTTTATCAGGTTTCCCCGGAATACGAACATAATCAATTGGGTATGATTGACCAGAGTGTGCGCCCGTGAAGAGTTTTCCTAATTCCACTGCTTTCTTATAATAAATCCAACCATACTTTTTCGCCGAATCTTTTGAGGTTTGTGGAACACCAAGAAATGTGGCTCCTAATTTTCCAAGTTTTTGAAAAACGGCTTGTACTGCTGTTGCAAGGTTCGGCGTGCCAACAATTGCTCCGGTTTTTTTACTGTATTTCATTTTTTGCGGTTTTGCCGATAAATCCGTCGTTGATTTGAACGTACGTAATTTTATTCTCCCGCCGTAATTTCCGAAGTTCTTGTTTGTAAATGAACCGCCGCTTGACATGGCGATACTATATGCACCTCCTTGAGTCGGGGGGAAAGTTTGACTCCATCCTGATTGATTTACTTCGGTTACGGTGAACAATCCGTTGGGTAATCCGGTGAATGAATAATATCCTGAATCATTCGTTACCGTTGTTGAAGAAATTGGACCTGAAATATTTACAGTCCACCCTGATTGTCTGGCTTCACCGGAATCTACATCGAAGAACGCATCCGCATTTTTATCGTTGTAAATATAACCGCTGATACTTCCTTTTTGGAAAATTGCAAAAGTGTTTCCTCCGGTATTTGTGCCGCTCGTAGAGATGTTGTGGACATATACCTCATTATTCGCAGGAATTGTTTGAACCCAGTTTGAAGGAAGGACATTACTGATAATATATCCACCAGGCTGTAAATGGTCAACGCTATAAACTCCGGACGAATCTGTTACGAGTGTATCATTCTTAGCGCCGAATATCAGCAATTTCCAATTTGCAACTCCCGGCTCACCGTTTTCTTTGACGGCATTTCCGTTGATATCGTCAAATACTAATCCGGAAACAGTTCCCAATTGAAACATTCCAAAGTTTTTTCCGGAAAGGGCGCCGCCGCTAACAACAGAGAGGAAATACGAACCGGAAGCGGACGGAACATTTTGTCTCCATCCGTCCTGGACTTCTGCCAGGACGGTATAAGAACCCGCTTCTAAAGTATCAAACATATAATTTCCGCTCGCATCAGAAAATGCAGAATCGGTTTTAGGTCCGCTTAATGATACCTTCCACCCCTCAAGCGCCACATCCCCGACATCTTTGGTGCTGTTGTTATCAATGTCAACAAATAAGGTTCCGCTTATATACCCATATTGGTAGTTACCGAAGTTTACACCTGAAATGTTGAAACCGCTGTATATTTCTATTGCAGGAGGAACTTCAGAAGTTGGTATCCAATCGTCCTGTGATTGTTTTCTGACAAAATACGTTCCAGGAACTAAACCCGCAAATGTGTAACCTTCCTCAGTCGTAGTTATAGAATCAACGAGTGTCAGAGTATCCGTTTTATACAAAAAGATTTTCCAACCGGATAAGCCGCCTTCGCCAAGCTCTCGAAAACCATTTCCATTAAAGTCGTTAAAACTTAAACCTGAAATTGATGCGAATCTATAATTTCCAAAATCGTTTCCACCTAATGTTCCTCCCGCATTAGTAATTGTCAGGGAATATGTTGAGGGAGATGTTGGCATTGTCTGCTGCCATCCGGATTGATTGACTTCATTGACCTGATAATTTCCCGGCGGTAAACCGATGAATGAATAATTTCCATTTATATCTGTCAACGTAGATTCCGTTCTTGCGCCTGAGAGTTTGATTCTCCAATTCTGAAGCCCCGGTTCGTCGCCATCTTTATCACCGTCATAGTTGTAGTCATTGAACTTTTGACCGCTGATAACGCCATCAAAATCGGTGATGTTAAATGTCGTACTGAATGAATCAGGAAACCCTCCTGCAGATGCGCGAAGGGTATAACCAATGCCAATCTTATCGAGTTTTACTCCGGAAAATGTTGCAACGCCGCTTACTGCATTGATTGGGTTACTGCCAACAGTGAGAATTGCTCCGCTTGGATTCGCGCCGAGGGCAAGCGTAATTGCATTAGAAGCATTGGTAACAATATTTCCAACAGCATCCTCAATGTTTACTACCGGCTGCGTGGCGAGATTATTCCCAATGATACCATTACTCGGTTGCGTTGTAAAAACAAGTTTTGCTGCCGTTCCAAAGGTTATGTCGAAAGAATCACTTGTGGCTCCTGTAACGCCTCCGGTTGTACTTGCGGTAAGCGTGTATCCGATACCCGCTTTGTTGATTTGCACGCCGGAATATGATGCAACTCCACTTGAAGCATTCAATGGGTTTGATTCCACAGACAAAGTTCCTCCGGAAGGATTGTTTCCAATCGCTAAGGTAATAGAATGTGAAGAAGAAGTAACCGTGTTCCCCCCAAGATCTTGAACGCTAACAGCGGGCTGAGTCGAGAGATTGCTTCCCCCTGCGCCATCGCCCGGTTGGGTAGTAAAGGATAATTTTGCCGCAGGTCCAACATTCACGTTAAATAAATTACTCACAGCGGGGGTAAACGTACCGGATGATGCGGTAAGTCTGTAGCCAACACATGCTTTATCAATTTTCAGTCCGGAAAATACAGCAAAACCGTTTGAAGCGCTCAGCGGATTTTCTACGGCGACAAGTGTTCCACCGCAAGGATTTGTTCCGATGGTTAGAGTAATTTCGTTTGTTGCTGTATCAACAGCATTACCGCCGGCATCCTGAACGGTTACGATTGGTTGAATGGATAGGAGATTACCACCATTTCCATTTCCGGGCTGAACCGTAAAGGAAAGTTTAGACGGCGGACCGACGATGATGTTAAATGAATTACTGGTAATTGTTGCGAAACCTTGCAGCGTAGCGGTTGCAACTAATGTATAACCATCGCCCGCCTTATTAATTTTCACATTGGAGAATGAGGCAACTCCATTGGATGCGTTCAAAGGGTTCGTCAATGCGGAAAGAACCCCGCCAACAGGATTTGTTCCGATAGCAAGCGAAACTGCGTGTGATGAAGATGAAACCGTATTTCCCCCCGCATCTTGAACTGTTACTACGGGTTGAGCCG
>JAGXRH010000165.1 GCA_018335975.1 Ignavibacteriales bacterium | reverse complement strand
GACGGTTTCGTCGGTTCAACTTCGCCATATACCTTTGATAACGTATCGGCTGACCATACGATTCACGCCACATTTACAATAAATGTTTACACAATTACATCGAGCGCGGATTCTAATTCATCCATAACCCCAATGGGGACGACGAGCGTCAATTATGGAAGTAATCAAACTTACACAATGTCCGTAGCCGCCGGTTACAGTATTAATGATGTTCTCGTTGATGGAAATTCGGTTGGTCCCGTTTCTTCCTACACATTTACAAATATTTCCGCAGACCATACGATTTCTGTGAGTGCGCGTGCCTCTGCTGGTGGAATTACGAGCACAACCACCGGAGGAAACTGGGGAAGCAGTGCCACGTGGGTTGGAGGAGTTGTTCCGGGCGCGGGCGACACAGTAACGATTGCCGCAGGTGCTACAGTTACAGTTAACGGTTCATTCGAATCGAAAACATTGACATTGAATAACTCTGCTACCGCCGGTTCAACGGTTAATATTACTGCCGGAAATGCTTTGAACGTCGGAAATGGAAGCGGGGCAGTTGCTATCGGTTTAAATCTGGCAACAATTACCACAACAACAACAACTTCTTTGACAGTATCGGGTTCATTCTCCTCAGGAACAGTTTCAATGATTGCGCGACGTGTTGGGAACAGAAACACGGATGTTTCTCTTGCTACCAACAGCGCGAATGCTTCGATTACCATCGATGGAAATATCATGCAGGATAGAAATGTAACCACAGGCGGCCTCACGAACGACGTCAGTTTAGCCGCGGGCGGCAGTTTAAATTTAAGCGGGAATTTTGTTCAGGTTACCAGTGGTGGAACATTCACGATTGGTACAACGACTACAATAGATTATAGTGGAAGCGGTGCGCAAACAATTCCTGCAGGAACATATTTTAATCTCACGCTTGGCGGTTCCGGCACGAAAACAACAACCGGTGTTACGGTTAATGGTACTTTATCCATGCAAGGAACAGCAACAGCAACTACCGCGCCAACGTATGGAGCAGGCGCTGTATTGGAGTACAAGAGCACTTCTGCTCAAACAACCAGCGCTGAGTTTCTTGCAACCCTTGCCAATGTCGTGATTGATAATGCGTCCGGTGTTACACTCGACGCATCAAAAACTGTAACCGGAACGTTGACACTGACAAGTGGTTACATTTCCACCGGTGCAAATACGCTAACGGCGAGCGGAACTGTTTCTCGTACGAATGGACATATCGTTGGAAATTTTGCTAAGCCGGTTACAACAGGTTCGCCTTCTGTAACGTTTGAAGTTGGCGATGCGAATACGTATAGTCCTGCTCAGGTTTCCTTTGGAACGGTCAGTACTGCAGGAACATTAACTGCAAAAGCGACAGGTGGTGACCATCCGAATTTAAGCACATCTAACATCAATTCATTCCGAAGTTTGAATCGTTATTGGACAATCGCAAATACCGGTGTTGTGTTTGATGCGGCAAATCTTGTGTACAATTTTACTTCATCCGATGTTGATGCAAACTCCGTCGCGAATGATTTTATTATCGCAAAATATGATTCACCAAACTGGACTTATCCGACAAAGGGAACACAATCTGCAACAAGCATTGAAGCGACAGGAATTACTTCGTTCAGTGATTTTGCTTTCGGTCAATTGTTAGCGACTTATACGATAGTAGCAACTGCGGGTGAAAACGGTTCCGTTTCTCCTGCGGATACAAGTGTGGTGAATGAAGGTTCATCACCGACATTTACATTTACGCCAAGTACCGGATACCATGTTGATAGTATTTTTGTCGATGGCACAGCACAAGCCGGAGCAGATAGTTACACGTTCAACAATGTTTCAGCAAATCACACCTTACACGGAACATTCGCTATCAATTCGTACACGTTAACGGTAAATGCAGAAAACGGTACGGTAGCAGTGAATCCTGACCAAAGCACTTATACACACGGAACGTCTGTGGAATTGACTGCCACATCAGATACCGGTTATCATTTTGTTAATTGGAGCGGCGGCTTAACCGGTTCTGAAAACCCTGACACAGTGGTGATGGACGGAAATAAAACAGTAACTGCAAACTTTGCAATTGACACCTTTACTATTTCTGCTTCCGCGGATGGAAATGGAACAATTTCTCCATCAGGCGATGTAACGGTAAATTATGGAAGCGCGCAACAATTCACATTCTCCGGCAATACCGGTTATCATGCGGATAGTGTATTTGTTGATGATGTTTTCGTTGATTCGACGGCAGGATATACATTTTCAAACGTTACGGCAAACCACACGATTCACGTTACATTCGCTTTAAATATGTATTCATTGACGGCGAATGCAGAAAACGGAACAGTAACAAAAAATCCCTCGGCAGCATCGTATGCTCACGGCAGCAGCGTTGAATTAACCGCAACGTCAGATTCTGCTTACGTCTTTACAAATTGGAGTGGTGATTTGACGGGTTCTCAAAATCCCGATACGCTCTTAATGGACGGAGATAAAACTGTAACCGCAAATTTTGTTTTGAATACCCGCACTATTACCGCAACGGCGGGAGCGAATGGAAGTATTTCTCCATCCGGCGCAGTAACAGTTGATTACGCGGGTAGCCAGCGGTTTACCTTTGCAGCGAATGAAGGCTTTGCTCTCGATACTCTTTATGTTGATGGTAGCGTCGTCGATTCAATTTCGGGTTATACGTTCACCAATGTTACCGATGACCATACAATTCACGTTGTCTTTACGAATCTTTACACCATTTCCGCGTCGGCAGGAAGTAATGGTTCGATTAATCCATCCGGAAGTGTTATGGTGTTAAACGGTCGTTCGCAAACGTTCACTTTTGCAGCAAACACCGGTTATCATCTGGATAGTCTCGTTGTTGACGGTGTTGGTTCAACGAGTGAGAGTGGTTCGTACACGTTCTCGAATGTTACAGAAAACCACTCCATCAACGTAACTTTCGCAATTAACACGTACACGCTCAGCGCCTCTGCAGGCGAGAATGGAACGATTACACCATCCGGTGATATGACAGTGAATTACGGCAGCAATCAACGCTACGTATTTTCGGCAAACACAGGTTATCATGTTGATAGTCTTTTTGTTGACGATAGTTTTGTTGACTCGACTGCGGGTTATACATTTTCCAACATCACTTCGAGTCACACAATTCACGTTACATTTGCTCTTAACGGTTACACGTTGACAGTAAATGCAACGAACGGAACAGTCGCGAAAAATCCCGACCAATCAACTTATACACACGGAACAAACGTTGAACTCACTGCGTCTCCTTCAACAGGATATCACTTTACTGATTGGAGCGGCGATGTAACGGGTTCGCAAAATCCTGATACGCTCTTAATGGATGGAAATAAAACGGTAACTGCGAATTTTACTATCAATGTTTATACGATTAATGCGAGTGCTGGTTCAAACGCTACTATTTCACCTTCGGGAGATGTCAGTATAAATTATGGAAACAATCAAACATTTACAATGTCAGCCGCAGAAGGTTATACTATTGATGATGTTTTGGTTGACGGAAATTCTGTCGGTCCTGTTGCAACGTACACGTTCAGTGCAGTAGATTCTAATCACACGATTTCAGTGAGCGCGCGAGTTTCGACCGGGGTAACGAGTACCGCAACCGGCGGAAACTGGAGCAGCGGAGCAACGTGGGTTGGTGGTTCAGTTCCCGGCTCAGGTGATTCTGTTATGATTGCACCGGGCGCTACAGTTACGGTTGATGGAAATTTTGCCGCGAAAACTTTAACTGTCGGTAATTCTGCTGGGGTTGGTTCATCGCTCGTCATCAATTCAGGAAATTCATTGAATGTCGGAAATGGTTCAGGTTCAGTCAATGTCGGTGTAGAGCAATCAACAGTAACAACGACAAATACTACTTCGTTAACGGTTGGCGGAACATTAACATCCGGTACAATCACAATGACTGCCCGCCGTTTGAATAATAAGAACACAGATATCTCGTTCTCAACAAATAGTGCGAATGCAATAATCACTGTTCAGGGTGATATCGTACAGGATAGAAATGCGACGGTTGGTAATGCTTCAAACGATATTACTTTTGCCAGCGGCGGAACATTGAATTTGACTGGTGATTTTGTGCAAGTTGGTACCGGCGGAACATTTACGAATGGAACAACGACAACGTTTAACTATAACGGAACTGGTACACAAACAGTATTAGCAGGAACATATTTCAATCTGACTCTCGGTGGTTCAGGAGATAAAACAACAACTGGAGTTACCGTAAATGGAACTCTTTCGATGCAAGGAACTGCAACAGCAAGCGCAGTACCAACGTACGGAGGCAGCGCAGTTCTTGAGTATAAAGGTTCTGCAAGTCAGACAACCGGTGTTGAATTCCCCGCTTCATTTGGAAATGTTGTAATTAATAATTCCAACGGAGTTACACTCGGTGCGTCAAAGTCAATTACCGGAACTCTTACTCTCACATCCGGCAATGTTTCTACCGGTTCGAATACACTTGCATTGACCTCGACAGGGACTATTTCAAGAACACCTGGTAGCGGTCACGTTGTTGGTAACTTACAAAAGAATGTTGCGACAGGCGCGTCGATCCGGACATTTGAAATCGGTGATGATGATGAATACACCCCAGTGACAGTTTCTTTTGGAAACGTTACTGTTGCGGGAAATCTGACAGCAAAATCTACAGGAACTGAACATCCCAATCTCAGTTCATCAACGCTCAATGTTTTGAGAAGTCTGAATCGGTATTGGACAATCACAAACGCAGGCATAACGTTCAACAGTGCAGGTATTGTGTTTAATTATGTTTCCGCCGATGTGGATGCAAATACTAACGCGAATAATTTCAGCGTTGGAAAATATGATTCACCGAACTGGACATACCCGACAAAAGGAACTCAAACAGCGACGAGTATCCAAGCAACCGGTATCACCTCCTTCAGCGATTTCACTTTCGCTGAACAGTTGGTAAACTACACCATCATTGCGAGTGCGGGAAGTAATGGAACGATTTCTCCATCAGATACTCTTGTGCTTGCTGAAGGGGCAGACCAGACATTTACCATTACTGCAAACGCAACATATCATTTAGACAGTCTGTTTGTAGATGGAACTTCCGTTCCGACAACATCTGAATACACCTTTACGAATATCACGTCGAATCACACGATTCATGCGACATTCGCAATCAATATGTATTCGTTAACTGTGAATGCAGAGAACGGAACGGTTTCAACGAATCCCGAGCAAGCGAGTTATGCTCATGGAACATCCGTTGAACTTACCGCGTCGTCGGCAACCGGTTACCACTTTGCAAACTGGAGCGATGACTTAACCGGTTCTGAAAATCCCGATACCTTAATAATGAACGGTGATAAAACGGTAACGGCGAATTTTGAAATTAACACCTACACGTTGACAGTGAATGCAGAGAACGGAACGGTATCGAAGAATCCCGAACAGGATACGTATAATCACGGATCCTCCGTTGAACTCACAGCAACGTCGGCAACCGGTTACTACTTTGCAAATTGGAGCGGTGATTTATCAGGTTCAGAAAATCCTGATACTTTAGTAATGAATGGTGATAAAACGGTAACGGCGAATTTTGAAATTAACACCTACACGTTGACCGTCAATGCAACAAATGGAACGGTATCAAAGAATCCTAATCAGGAAAGTTATACACACGGAAGCAGTGTTGAACTTACGGCTTCACCCGCAACCGGTTACCATTTTGCAAACTGGAGCGACGACTTAAGTGGCTCTGAGAATCCCGACACATTACTTATGGACGGTGATAAAACAGTAACGGTGAATTTTGAAATTAATACATTCACCATCACCGCCACAGCAGATGAAAATGGAAGCATTGCACCTTCCGGAGATGTTACCGTAAACTATAGTGATAACCAACAATTTACCTTCTCAGGAAATACAGGATATCATGTTGATAGTATTTTTGTTGATGATGCATTCGTTGATTCTTCGGAAAGTTATACGTTTGTTAACGTTACCGAGAATCATACGATTCATGCAACATTTGCCATCAATATGTATTCATTGACTGTGAATGCAGAGAACGGAACGGTTACGACAAGTCCGATGATGGAAAGTTATGCGCACGGAACAATGGTAGAGTTGACCGCCGCTGCTTCTGAAGGTTATCACTTTGCGTATTGGAGTAACGATTTAGGCGGTTCAGAAAATCCGGATACATTGGAAATGACCAGCGACAAAACTGTTACAGCGAATTTTGAAATAAATTCCTATACCATTACTGCTTCGGCTGATGATAATGGAAGCATTTTCCCATCAGGTGAAGTATCGGTAAATTATGGCGATGACATGCAATTTACATTTGCCGCAGATGAGGGTTACCATTTCGATAGTTTGTTCGTTGATGATGCATTTGTTGATTCGTCCGAAAGTTTCACGTTTATGAATGTGTCGTCTGATCATTCAATCTATGCAACTTTTGCAATCAATATGTATTCATTAACGGTGAATGCAGAAAACGGAACAGTAGCGAAGAATCCCAATCAGGAAAGTTATGCTCACGGTTCAGAAGTAGAACTTACCGCCACCGCTGCTACAGGTTATGCCTTCGTCAATTGGAGTGGTGATGCGAGCGGAAGCGACAATCCGTTGATGATTACGATGGCAGGAAATACAACCATCACCGCAAATTTCTCGTCGAACACCTTCACTCTTACGGTGAGCGCCGAAAACGGTTCGGTAGCGATAAATCCCGACCAAACAAACTATGTCTCGGGAACGGAAGTCACGTTAACAGCATCGGCAAATACCGGCTATCACTTTACGAACTGGAGCGGAGATGCGAGTGGAAGTACTAATCCTTTAACGATAGTGATGGATGGCGATAAAGAAATTTTTGCTCATTTCTCTATCAATACATATTCGTTGACGATTAATGCAGAGAACGGTTCTGTCTCAGCCAATCCATCGGAAAATGAATATGAACACGGTTCGATGGTGGAACTCACCGCTACCGCAGAAAATGGTTATCATTTTGTGGATTGGAGTGGTGATTTGACAGGAACGGAAAATCCCGATACTTTATTGATGAACGAAGATAAAACTGTTACTGCCAACTTCGCAATCAATATGTATTCTTTGACGATTACCGCAGAAAACGGAACTGTCACGAAGAATCCAAGTCAGGAATTATATGCGCATGGCACAAGCGTAGAACTAACGGCAACTCCTTCGGAAGGATATGCATTTACGTTCTGGAGTGGTGATGCGAGTGGTTCTGATAATCCCACCTCGGTGACGATGGATGATGATAAGAGCGTTACTGCAAATTTCGCAATGAACACATTCACGCTTACCGTCACCTCTGAGAACGGAAATGTCACGGTTGATCCTGACCAGGCAAGTTATGAACAGGGAACATCAGTTCAACTTACTGCAACACCATTCACGGGTTATCACTTTGTGAATTGGAGTGGAGATTTATCCGGTAATGAAAATCCCGACACACTTGTGATAGACAGCGATAAATCTGTTACCGCAAATTTTGCTCTCGATTCTTTCACCATCACTGCTTCAGCCGGAGATAATGGAAGTATTACACCATCTGGTGAAATAACCGTCATGTATGGCGATGATACCACATTTACAATTTCGGCGAATGAAAATTATGCGATTGCAGATGTTCTTGTTGATGGAAATTCTGTTGGTGCAGTTTCAAGTTATACATTTGAAAATGTTTCTGAGAATCACACTATTGCCGCTTCGTTTGCTTTTGGTACATACACAATTACCGCAACCGCGGGTGAAAACGGAACAATAGAACCTTCGGGAGAGGTAGAAGTAACATACGGGAATGACCAAACGTTTGCCATTACCCCCTCCGAAGGATATCAAGTTGACGATGTGCTTGTTGATAATAATTCAGTTGGCGCAGTTGGAAGTTATACTTTTGAAAACGTAAATGCAGACCATTCGATTGCTGCTTCGTTTGCAATTGCCGAATTTATAATAATGGCATCTGCCGGTGAAAACGGAACTATTAGTCCATCCGGCGAAGTATCGGTGAACTATGGTTCAGATATCGAATTTACGATAACTGCCGATACGGGTTACCACATTTCAAGTGTAATGGTAGATAATGAGTCAGTTGGAGATGTTTCTTCGTACACATTCTTCAATGTTACTGCAGATCATTCCATACATGCCTCGTTTTCAATTGATATGTTTACAATTTTTGCCAACGCGGGTGAGAATGGAATAATTGAACCCGCTGGCGAAGTGATGGTAAATTATGGTGCCGACCAAAGTTTTGCAATTTCAGCGAACGAGGGGTATCATATTTACAATGTTTTGGTGGATAACGATTCCGTTGGTCCTCTTACTCAATATACATTCACAAACGTGATGGAGAATCATTCAATTTCGGCTTCGTTTGAAATAAACGAATACACGATTACTGCTTCAGCAGGTGATAATGGCTCAATCGTTCCTCCAGGCGCTATCGTTGTAGATTATGGAACAGATATCGCATTCAAAATGTTACCAAACGAGGGTTATCACGTTGACAGCATAGTTGTGGATAATGAATATGCCGGTGATTCTTCGACGTATATGTTTATGCATGTTTCATCGAATCATACTATTCATGCAACATTCGCGATCAATGTCTATTACATTCTTGCAACCGCCGGACAGAACGGAACAATTACTCCCTCCGGACAAGTTCAGGTGAATTATGGCGCAACGCAGGCATTTACCATTACTCCGGATGTAAACTACCAACATGATAGTGTTATTGTTGACGGTGTTCGCATTGATTCAACAAAATCGTACACATTCCGTAATATTGCCACGAACCATAACATTCGTGCAACATTTAAATTAATGACCTACACGATTCTTGCAACCTCCGGACAGAATGGAACCATTTCTCCTTCCGGTCAGGTTCAGGTTATTCACGGAGCGAATCAAACGTTCCGAATGACACCGAATGTCGGCTACGTCGTTGATAGTGTTGTTGTTGATGGAGGTTTTGTGGGTAGAGATACAACATATACCTTTACTGAAGTAACAGCAAATCACTCTATCTCGGTGAAGTTTAGAATAATGACATACACGATTCTTGCAACTCCTGGACAGAATGGAGCAATCGCTCCTTCCGGTCAGGTTCAAGTGAATCACGGAGCGAATCAAACGTTCAGAATGATTCCTAACAACGGATTTATCGTTGACAGTATAATCGTGGACGGTTCGTTTGTCGGAAGAGATACAACCTTTACCTTCCAGAATGTTACTGCGAACCATACAATTCGTGTTGCATTCAGATTAACGCCTCCGGGCCAAGTTATATTGGTTTCTCCTGCTCATGGAGCAGTAATTCCGGCTGATAGTGTTCGTTTGGTATGGAGAATGGCTCGTCCGAATGTAACAAAATACTATATCCTCGGAGCGCTTGATTCGTTGTTCACAAATGCTCGTTTGGACTCGACAACAGATACATCATTCATCGTTCGTGGATTACCGGATAACGTTACCTTCTGGTGGAAAGTACGAGCACGTAATGGTTCAGGAATTGGACAGTTTAGTGAAGCACGTAAATTCAGAGTGGATATTCCGGGTGGTGTAAATGACGGCCAGGGTTTACCAACGGAATTTGCAATGGCTCAAAACTATCCAAATCCGTTTAATCCAACCACGAACATTAAGTTTGGATTGCCGAAAGAAGCCACTGTAACACTTACCATATTCAATGCTCTTGGTCAAGAGGTTGCAACGTTGGTCAACGAAGTGAAACAATCTGGCTGGCATGAAGTGACATGGAATTCGAACGAAGTTTCAACTGGTATGTATATTTATCGTATTACTGCTGTTGCAACTTCAAATTCGAAAGAAGTCTTTACTTCTACCCGAAAGATGATATTGGCGAAATAAAATCAAGAATAAAATTATGGACAAAGGCATCATCAGTAAATTCGATGATGCCTTTGTTATTTTTTGTAAGGGTTTTTTTCACTGTTACTTTTTTTTGTAATTTTTTCCCGAAAATTTTACCATAACACTCAATCATCAGTTATTTTTCGGAGAGGTGCGAGAGTGGTTTAAGCCAAAGGCTTATTCGCCTTCGGAAAAGAATCGGGTCGTCTCAAAAAAGAAATATGAATTATTATGTTTATGTTTTGTGGAGTGAGAAGTTAAAGAAACGTTACGTTGGCTCAACAAAAGATGTAATTGAACGGTTACGCCAGCATAATAATGGAACTTCAAAATTTACAAGCGGTGGTATTCCCTGGAAGTTGATTCACCATGAAGAATATGAGACTCTTCAGGAATCTCGCCAAAGGGAAAAGTACTTGAAAAGTGGTTTTGGAAGAAAATGGTTAAATGAAAATTTTTCAGATTTAAAAAATAAATTTCGGAGAGGTGCGAGAGTGGTTGAATCGGGCAGTCTCGAAAACTGCTGACCGCTTATGTGGTCCGTGAGTTCGAATCTCACCCTCTCCGCAAGTTTATTGCCTATTAGTGAATACTACTTCGTCTTTATACCCACCTGCTTGCATAAATGTCTGTTGTGCAAGATATAGCCAAGCAATTTTACAAACCGTAATTCTTATTTCATCATTGCACTATCAACGAAATAATGTTCAATAACAAATCCATATTAATAACGGGAGGAACAGGTTCTTTCGGAAAAAAGTTTACGGAAATTGTTCTTCAAAAATTTACTCCGCGGAAGTTTATTATTTTCAGCCGCGATGAATTAAAGCAATCGGAAATGCAGGCGGATTTTTCAGAAGAGAAGTATCCGTTCATTCGGTACTTCATTGGCGATGTTCGCGATAAAGAACGTTTATACCGCGCATTGGACGATGTGGAAATTGTTGTTCATGCAGCTGCCTTAAAGCAAGTTCCTGCCGCCGAATATAATCCCTTCGAAGCAATAAAAACCAATGTACTCGGCGCTGCAAATTTAATTGATGCGGCAATTGACCGGAACGTCGAAAAAGTTATTGCTTTAAGTACGGACAAAGCAGCAAATCCCATCAACTTATACGGAGCAACGAAACTCTGTTCGGATAAACTGTTTGTCGCTGCGAACTCTTATTCAGGAAAACATCAAACCCGCTTTAGTGTTGTGCGTTATGGAAATGTTGTTGGCAGCCGGGGAAGTGTCATTCCATTTTTTCTCAGTAAGAAAAAAAGCGGAGTTGTACCGATTACTGATACGCGGATGACAAGATTTTGGATTACGTTAGAACAAGGGGTGAACTTCGTTTTATTTTGTTTAGAACAAATGGAGGGAGGAGAATTATTTGTTCCCAAAATTCCGAGTATGAATATTATGGATTTGGCAAAAGCGATTACGCCGGAATGTAAACACGAAATTGTTGGGATTCGTCCTGGAGAAAAATTGCACGAGGTTCTTGTTCCTGAAGATGACGCACGCCGGACGCTTGAATTTGAAAATTATTTTGTGATAAAACCGGAATTGAATTTTTGGACTTCAAAAAAAAGTAGTCACGCGGAAGGGAAATCGTGTCCTGATGGATTTCGGTATAGCAGCGATAATAATTCTCAAATGTTATCAATCGAAGAACTCCGTGTAATGATTGGCGTTTAGTTCAATTCTACAATGACTAAATTGTATAACTACGGGAAGCAACTGCTTGATGACGATGATATTCAGGCGGTCGTTTCTGTATTGAGATCAGATTTTCTCACACAAGGACCACTCGTACTCGATTTTGAAAATGCTCTCTGCAAGAGATTTGGTTCGCGTTATGCACTCGCTGTTTGCAATGGAACTGCAGCGTTACACCTTGCAGGAGTTTCTTTAGAGTGGAAACCTGGAGATATCATTCTCACAGTACCTATTACATTTCTCGCAAGCGCAAACTGCATTTTGTACTCCGGAGCAACCCCAGATTTTGTTGACATCCATCCTGAAACATACACTATTGATACGCAAAAACTTGAACAAAAAATTACAGACTATGCAACGAACGGACAAAAAATAAAAGCAGTGGTTGCTGTTGATTTTGCTGGTAATCCATGCGATTGGGAACAGTTACGATTTCTTGCTCACCAATATGATTTCCAATTAATTGATGATGCAGCGCATGCAATAGGTGCAGAACATCATGAGCAAAATATCGGGTCATCAAGTTATGCCGACATCACCATGTTCAGTTTTCATCCGGTGAAACACATTACGACCGGTGAAGGAGGGGCGCTTCTCACAAATAAAAAAGAGTTGTATGATAAAATCAAACTTTTGCGTTCGCACGGGATGACTAAAGAAAAAAAACATCTTGAAAGAAATGACGGACCCTGGTACTACGAAATGCACGAAGTAGGTTTCAACTATCGCATTACTGATTTTCAATGTGCGCTTGGATTGAGTCAATTAGCTAAACTCGAAGAGTTTATAAAAAAGAGAAGAACAATCGCGGAATATTATAATGGTGTCTTCGGGAAAGACAGCCGTTTCATCATTCCAGCATCTTCACCGAACTCGACCCATTCGTACCATCTTTACCCTTTACAAATTGATTTTAAGTCATTTGGGGTGAACAAAAAAACATTTTTTGAAAAGATGCGCCAGCATGGTATCAATCTTCAAGTTCACTATATCCCCGTCCATCTGCAACCTTTCTATAAAAAACAATTTGGATTTCGTGAAGGAGATTTTCCTGTCGCAGAGGAATTCTATCATCGAACCGTTTCACTTCCTATCTATCCCGGATTGGAAGAAAGCGACCTTCAGTATATTTCAAACACAACCATCAAAGCACTTTCGGTATAAGGTAAAATGAAGGTTCATCTCTTGACGGAAGGAAGTACGAAAATAGGTTTTGGTCATATTACTCGTTGCTTATCGTTGAGTGAGGTTTTTGAAATGAGAGGTGTATCTCCGTCATTTAAAATTATTGGAGATGATTCTGTTCGGACGCTTTTGAACGGAAAAGATTATCATTTTTGTAATTGGATTGATGAATTGAATCTTGGATTATTATCTTTCGATACAGATGATGTGGTTATTGTAGATTCATACCTCGCTCCGCAACAATGTTATGAACGTATTACACAACAGACATCAATCCCTGTTTTCATTGATGACAATATGCGAATTGATTACCCAAGCAGTATCGTAGTGAATGGGACTATTTTTGCCGATGAGTTCCGTTACCCTGTTAAAACAGGAGTGAAATATTTATTGGGCAGTCGTTTTCTCCCGCTTCGTAATGCTTTCTGGAACATTGAACCTCGAACAGCGAGTGATGAAGTTAATTCAGTTCTGATAACATTTGGCGGAGATGATCCAAGAAACCTTACTCCCCGGATTCTTCGCTTGTTGTGCACAGATTATCCTTCACTAATAAAAAACGTTGTTATTGGTGATGGTTTTCAAAATGTACCTGAAATTGAATCGGCAAAGGATCGTAACACAAATCTTCACGTTTCTTTGAGTGGAGAGGGTATGAGGGACGTGATGTTATCAACGGACGTTGCAATTTCTGCTGCCGGGCAAACATTATATGAACTTGCGTGTTCAGGAATTCCAACCGTTGCAGTTCTTGTCGCTCAAAATCAAAAAAATAATATTGAGGGATGGCAAAGAACAGGTTTTATAGAAAATGCAGGTTCCTGGGAAAACGTAAAATTGGAAGAAGAAGTTTTGAAATCCTTGAAAACAATTTTGCCCGTGTCGGTTCGTAAAGATAAATCCATAACCGGTCGTTCTTATGTTGACGGCAGGGGAGCGTTACGAGTCGTTGACGAAATATTTTCCCGAATTTCTTTTGCGTCATCAAAACGATTTTCTATTCGTAAAGCAACCTTCGATGATTGCAAAACTATTTTTGATTTGTCGAACGAAGAATATGTTCGTAAGAATTCCATCCATCAAAATCCGATTAGCTGGAATGAACATATTCAATGGTTTCACAATAGACTGAATGATTTGAATTACGAATTGTGGGTTATCCTCGCAGAAGATAATTCGTTTATCGGTCAAGTAAAATTTCAAATTCACGCAAACAGAGCGGTAGTAAGCATTAGTCTCGTTGCAAGATTTCGGGGGAGGGGATATTCTTCAAGGATATTAGAAAAAGCATCTTCAAAACTGTTCGCTGAAAGAAGCAATATTAATACAATAGACGCCTACATTAAGCCAAACAATATTCCTTCGGTAAAAAGTTTTGAACGAAATGGTTTTTCCTTTTTAAATGAAGTTACAATTGAAAATGACATCTTTCACCTGTATTGTAAAACTCAGGATTCGCTGTCAAAAAATTAAGGAATAGCGAACGATGCAATTAAGTATTTCCGGAAGGAAAGTTGGTGAAGATGCGCGCGTATTGATTATCGCAGAATTGTCCGCAAATCATCAGCAAAAATTTGATGTGGCTGTTGAAACTATCAAAGCAGCAAAACAAGCAGGGGCTGATGCGATAAAATTACAAACTTATTTACCGGAGACAATTACGCTCGATTGCGATAATGAGTACTTTCAAATTAAGCAAGGAACATTATGGGATGGTAAAACTTTGTCTGAACTGTACAAAGAAGCATACACGCCGTGGGAATGGCATCCCAAACTTCAATCAATAGCGGAAGAACTTGGATTGATATTTTTCTCTTCGCCGTTCGATACCACAGCGGTGGATTTTCTTGAATCGCTGAATGTTCCCGCATATAAAATAGCATCGTTTGAGATTACAGATATTCCATTAATCCAATATGTTGCCTCAAAACAAAAACCAATTCTCATTTCCACCGGTATTGCAACATTTCAAGAAATCGAAGATGCAATACAGATTTGCAAACAATCAGGAAATAATCAGATTGCTCTTTTGAAATGCACGTCGTCGTATCCCGCACCTATGGAAGAGGTGAATTTGAAAACTATGCCTCAACTTTCTAAGTCCTTTAATACTGTTGTCGGATTATCAGACCATACCTTGGGCATTACCGTTCCGGTCGCGGCTGTTTCATTGGGAGCATCAATAGTTGAAAAGCATTTTATTCTTGATAGGAAGTTAGGAGGTCCCGATGCCGCGTTTTCTCTTGAACCGTATGAGTTCAAAGCGATGGTCTCTGCAATTCGGGATGTAGAAAAAGCGTTGGGTACGGTAACGTTTGAGATTTCAGAACGAGTACAACATAGCCGAGTTTTTGCTCGTTCACTTTTTGTTACGAAAGATGTGCTTGCAGGAGAAATTTTTACCGCAGAAAATGTTCGCTCTATACGTCCGGGTTATGGGTTGCCGCCGAAATATCTTGCTGAAATAGTAGGGAAACGCGCGAGCAAAAATTTACTCAAAGGGACACCATTAACGTGGGACTTGGTAGAAAAGAAGCAACAATAGATATGCAAAACATCAATGTTGATTTTGAAAAAAACATAAAGGAAATATTTTTGTTTCAAACGATATACATTGTAGAAGAGTTGTCGAAGCGAAATGATTGAAAAGGTAACGTGTATTGTTCAGGCAAGGATGGATTCTCAGCGTTTACCTGGAAAAGTATTATTGCCGCTGGGGAAAAAAACGGTGATTGAACACGTTTTTTATCAACTTGGTTTTTCAAAGACGATATCGCAGTGCATTCTTGCAACTACACAGGAATCGAGCGATGATGTACTTTTTTCGTGGGCTCGTACAAATGGTATCCCGGTTTTTAGGGGAAAAGAAAATGATGTTCTTGACCGATATTATCAAGCCGCGAAAATGTTTAATGCCACTGCAATCGTTCGTATCACTGCGGACTGTCCGTTCATTGACCCGACAATACTCGATGAGGTGGTCGTGGAATTTCATTCAGGGAAATATGATTACGCCACGAATTCAATGCCACCAACTTTTCCGAATGGTATAGATGTTGAGGTATTTTCATTTCTTGCATTAGAGCGTGCTTGGAGCAATGCGATGCTCAGTTCTGAAAGGGAACACGTAACACCCTACATTCGTAACCATCCGGAGTTGTTCCAAATTGCGAATGTCGCTTCGCAGAAGAACCTTGAACATTTTCGATGGACGTTGGACAATCAGGAAGATTATCAACTCCTTTCAATTATTGCTGAGCGATTACCAGAAGACTTGAAATATATTTCTATGCAAGACATTTTAAAAGTTTTCGAAGTGGATAATTCCCTGGTTAATATTAATAAGCATATTCAACGAAATGAGGGCTACCGAAAATCATTACGTGATGACCAACGAATTTTATGAGAGATTTATTACCGTTTAATCTGCAAAATCCTAAAGAGGATGTTAAAGCGTGAATTTCAATGGAAAAAAATTATCATCATTACTTCAGGTAGATAAAGTTTTTCTCTACTTTGTTTTCTCTACAGTCATTTTTCAAGGCGCTCGTTTTTCCAGTAATATTGTTGCAGCAAAAATTCTCTCTCCGCAATTATTCGGGGTTTGGAATCTTTTAAATATGATATTGATTTATGGAAATCTTTCCAACATCGGAGTCTTAAATGGATTAGGCAGAGAATTTCCTTTTTGGGAAGGGAAAGGTGACGAAGAGAAAAAAAAACGTTCTGAACAGGTCAGTTTTACCTTGAATGTTTTGGGAGTTTCGGTGTTCTCCGTTGGCGCATTTCTTTTTTTTGAATTAGCGTCAGGATGGGAAAAATATCGTGAAGAACGCAACCTGTTACTCTTTGTTCTTGTTTTCCAGCAAGTGAATGCGTATTGCTTATTTCGTTTGCGGTCCGGAAGGGAATTTCGTTTAATGGGTGCGATGCAAATGGTGATGGGAGTAATTCATTTATTGGCAGCAGTTTTTGGCGCGTACTTTTTTGGTCTGAAAGGTTTTATACTCGGTCAGATACCTGCTCCATTATTTGTTTCGTTGTATCTGCTTTTTTACAGAAAATATTTTAAAGGATTTTCATTGGAGTCAGAAACGGCTAAACGCCTTCTCCGAGTTGGCTTGCCGATACTCGCCGCCGGGTTTGTCTTCAGTTTACTTAGTACGATTGACCGATGGGTAATTCTGGATGCGCTTGGCGAAACCTCGCTCGGATATTACTCCATTAGTATAATGGCATTTTCATCATTGATGTTAATTCCACGCATCATTGCCGACCAGATTTATCCGGAGATGGCTTATCATTTTGGGAAAACGAATTCACGCGCTTCACTTCATCAGTTGTTCTTGAGGCAAACCGGATTGAGTGTAATTGCGCTTCTGCCGGTCATTATTCCATTATATTTTTTTCTACCATATCTGGTTAACACTTTTCTTCCGCAGTATCAGCAAGGAATTTCTTCTGCGCAATATGTACTTATTGGAGTTCTTGGGATAGCGTTAGCAGGAGGATCCGGAAATTTTTTGAATACGGTCGGCTTACAAAATATCTATCTCCTCGTTCAAACAATAGTGGTGTGTGTTATTTCTGTAGTAGCATATATTTTGGTTCGCATGCTGGGAATTGAAGGGGTAGGGATTGCGGTTGGGATAGGATTTATTTTATATGGACTGATTTTATTCTTGCTTGTTTATCGGATGACATCGCATAAAGATAACTTGCCCGATGGTGTTATTTCTGAAAAGCAGACTTTTATTACGTTATGATGGACGACCCATCAAAAGAAGTATCTCGTATTTCCGGTGAGTCTATTGTTACGTCTGATGTTGGGCAAGATGCCGTTCTGATATCAGTTGATAAAGTTTCAAATGATAGTTCATTCAAAAATCAAAAAAATACAGTTTACGATGTTTTTGATTTTAGCGACCAATCCACGCTTCCATTTTTTGAAATTCAGAAAAACGTAATTGATTTTCAGGAAAAGTTGGTTTCGGCAACCACAGAGTTTCCCTTATTGAATAAGATTTCCCCGACTCATATTTCGATTATGTCGAAATCACTCTTCTATAAATTGTTCGATTATTTTTCTGAACAATGGGTTAACGAACAGGCGATGAAGAAATTTGTGAATGTTCGTTTTGTTACGAAGGGAATAAAGCAGAAGAAGTTTATCTCGTTCCTTCGGCGTATAATTCCGAATGTTCT
>JAGXRH010000164.1 GCA_018335975.1 Ignavibacteriales bacterium | reverse complement strand
AAACGAATTCTTCGCGACTCGGTTGATTGAGGAATTGGTGTGTACGGAATGATGGACGAAGAACCTTCCGTGGAAGGAACAATGCGTGCCCGCATTCGTAAATCTTCATCTGTCCTCGTTTGTTGCGAATACGTTGTTGTAAAGGCAATAATAAACAAGAAGGACAATGATAAGATTAATCGTTGAAACGAGAGTTGTCTGTTGACCATTTGAGTTTGTCTTTCTGATATAAGGGTGAATACGTATGTTGTGAATTGTGAAAAGAAAAAATATTGCGTGCGCCAGAAGGGATTCGAACCCCTAACCCTCAGCTTCGTAGGCTGATGCTCTATCCAGTTGAGCTACTGGCGCAGACTCTTATCATTGAAAAGTGCGTAAAAAATACAAAAGCGAACTCTCCTAAACAAAAGAAATGGGAAAATATTTCAAAGAGTTTTTTTTCTAAAACCGCATTCCAAAATCTGCAAAAATTCTTCCACTCCTGTTTTCGCGTTCAAGTACGCCTTCATAACTTAACGAAAGCGAGTATGATGATGCTATTCTGAACGATATTTCTGAAGACAAAGTATGCTGAATTATTTTTTCGGACGATTGAATAAATTGGTAGGATGTGAAACGATAGCCAATTGCAGTTGTAGCCATACCATCAAAAAAAGATTTAGTGAAATGAACATTCCCATCGCTTCCGCGAATATATGTACTCCGCAGCGAGGTAAATGTTAGTACACTGCTGAGATGAACCAAAGGAAGCGAGGAAAAAGAAAGTGATGTTCCCGTATTTCGTGAAGGAGTCGCATCTCGTTTTTGGAAACGCAAACCATAATTTCCCCCAACAATAATATTATCATCTAAACGATAGGAAGCGGAAAACTTCATTCCCTGCCTCAACTCTCTGTCAAAAAGACTATCTGCAGTATTTTTAAATGTTTCGTAATAGACTACATTTCTCCTCGCATCTAACGAAGCATTGAGAGAAAGACGTTCCGAGAGAGAATATCTTCCAAGCAGATAAAAGTTCGTCAAAGATAACTTTTGCTGTGGTACTGAATTTTTGAGTTGCAACATATCTACTTCGGTTGAAAAAAATATGTTGGTTCTCGCAACGACACTATTACTATGTTGTAAGTAAAAAAATTGCCTATCGGTTTTAAAATTATTTGTTTGATGAAACAGTGCGAAGGTATTTTCCATAGCGCCGTTTCCCATCGAATCATTTCTGCCAACATATCCCCCCGTTTCAAACAGTTTTAAGTTTATGCCATAATCGTTTATGTTTGGACGCGCGCCGATAATCGCTCCGGCAAAATAGTTCGACCACCCTGTTTTTAACTGTACACCATCTATCGCGCTGATGTTTGACACTTTCTGATTGATATTTCTCCCCGCAACGATTTCCGTAAATGAATTGAGTTTATACTTGAGCGATGCATCGTACACGCGAACTGCGCCGCCTATATTTGATTTTGTTTTCGCCCATTCATTTGCCCGATAAGAAAATGTTGAATAGTGAGAAAAGGAAATTTTTCCTCCCGCAAGATGTTGTCCGTCGAATGCAACAACGTATCTCCATCGTTGATAGTTATGCCTTCGTTCTTCATTAGAAAGCGTTGAGTACGATTGAACAGAAAACCGCCCGGAAAAATGCGCTGGCTTATTTAACGGAGAAACCAATACGTTCGATTTCGATTCGGCAATATTTTCTTTCGGTATAATACTTTGTTGATTACTCAATGTATCGCTCGTTTGGTGTTCGGTCACCACGGGAACAAACACGAAAACTTCCTCACCTTCTTTCACCGTTTCTGTTGTAATTAACTCTCCTGCGCACGAACGTGACGAAAGAAATTGTACGCGAATTACCGGCAACAACGAATCATTTCTTTTGATGAAAATCGTGTCCCCTTGCTTTATGCCGGTAACGTCGTCAAATTTTACATAGTAATTTTGAGAGGAACGAAACGTGATTACACCTTTTCGTTCCTCTCGAGAAGTTGTTTGAGCGGAAGACACAGAAAAAAAAATGAAGAGTCCGATAAAAAGAACCATCGCTCGAGAAAAGTTCACCACAAAAAAATTACTCAATTCTGTTTTTCTTTATACGATGTTTCAGCCCGTCATTCCAATCGTCTGTATTGTGGCAACTCCAGCAATCGGTGCGAAATCCCTGCTCGTGCTCATCAAGAAAATCTTCGAGATGGCAACTCAAACATTGCTGCAGATAATTGGATTGCGAATGGCACTCATTGCAATTCACATTGTTGTGGCGACTTCCAATCGGATAAAAATTATGGTTGAATGTCGCCGGCGTCCACAATGTTTGCGATGATTGATGACACGTTAAACATTCGTGCGAAAAATTGAGTTGTTGATGAGGCGGGTCGGTGGTCTGCGTAAAATCCGTTTGATGACAACCATAACAGGTATTCGGTGTATTGTTGTAATCTCCATTATGACACGTAGCGCAATTATTTACCGATGTGTGTGCGCCGACAAGTTGAAAATAATTGTTATGAATAGCAAAACTCGCGGGTTGCCAATCATTGTTTGTGTTGTGGCAATCATTGCAAGTGGTTGGAATTGCAAGAGCAATATGATTTGGATTGACACTTGCCTGATAATCAGCATTATGACATTCGTTACAAAGGGTTGTCGTTCCAGCAAATCCACCTGAGTGACAGTTCGAACAACTTGTGTTAATATGCGCACCGGTGAGTGGAAAATTTGTTGCCGTATGATTGAACGTCACCTGTTCCCACTCCGTTGTGTTGTGACACGTTTCGCACGTTGTTGGATAACCTTGAGCAAGGTGGTCTTCCGCTCCGTTATAATCATCCTGATGGCAAGAGAAACATAATGGACTCGCGCCACTTGTTGTTCCGATGTGGCACGAAGAACACTGCCTATTGATGTGCGCTCCTGTTAATGAAAACCCGGTTGTTGTGTGATTAAAACTTGAAGGAATCCACGCATCGGGAATATGGCATGTTTGACATTCGTGAGAAATTCCAGCGGCGGAATGATTGGGATTTCCAGATTGTTGATATGCGAGTTGATGACAACTGTAACACTGTGTCGGCGTTCCCGTAAAACCGTTGATGTGGCAATTCCCGCATTGCGTAGTATTGTGTACACCTACGAGCGGAAAATTCGTGGTCGAATGATTGAAGGAGGTTTGATTCCACGCTGTCGAACTATGGCACATTGCACAATTCGTTGGATAACTTTGCGCAACGTGATTCACTGCAGTATTGTAATTCGATTGATGGCACGAGATACATTGCGATGACGTTCCGGGAAATCCTCCTGTGTGACAAGAAAAACATTGAACAGAAACGTGTGAACCAACGAGTGGAAAATTTGTATTGGAATGATTAAACGTTGTCTGGTTCCACGAAACGGAATTATGACACATTGTACAATTCTCCGGGAAATGCTGTGCAAGATGATTCGGAGCGGTATTATAATTCTCTTTATGGCACGCTGCACACTCTTGCGAAAATCCTTTCCCGCTTCCCGTATGGCACTGATTACATTGCAAATTTTTGTGAACTCCCTCGAGCATCATTGGCTTATGCCGAAAAAGTTCTGCGCTCCAGTTTTTCGAAGTCTGCGTATGACACTGACTACACTCAACCGAAAGATTCATCGCGGCATGGAGTGGATTGCTCGCCATTGCATAATCTGTTTTATGGCACGATGCACACTCAAGAGATGCGCCACTGAAAAGAAAATTCGTTGCGCTTGCGTGACAACTATTACAATCCTGAAGTTTATGCACACCCGCCAAGGCAAAACGAAACTGATTATGTTTTTGCATCATATCCAATACTTGCCACGTTGACGATGTATGGCATTGCGCGCATTCAACACCTAATGTTTGTTGATGCGGTTCGGTGTGGCAGGAGATACAATCATTCTTCGCAGATGAAAATACTAACGACTGATGACAACTTTTGCAATCAACGATTTTATGTTTTCCATCCAGAGGGAATCCTGTCGTGGAATGGTTAAATTTCATTGCCGGAGAAAGCGCACTCCACGATGTTGCAGAATGACAATCCGTACATTCTTTTTGGAATTCTCCGTGCGGATTCTTTTGAGAGAAAAGAAATAGAGGGAAATAAAGAAGAAGAAATATTTGTATGACAGCGATTCTCATGAGATTTTGATTTGCCTCTCTTCGCTTGACGTAAGGTGATTCGTATGAAGGGAAAAACTTTTCGGGGATAAAGATGAGATTTTTTTCGCCTAATTTCAAATTCAATTATGACAAGCAGAACAGCGATAATCTGCTATTTTATAATTTGTGTATGTCGCTCCATTCACTTCATTTTTCTTATGACACTCAAGGCACTGTACTTTTTGATGTGCGCCATCAAGCGAAAAATTCGTTTGGCTGTGATTGAATTTCGTCGGCTTCCAATTTTCAAACGCGTGGCATTGTTCACACTGAGTTCTCCCCTCTTTTTGAAATTGTCCGAAATGAATATCCCGATGACACGTTGCACATTCTTGTTTTACAGAATCAAAAACATATACTTTCGTTTTTCCTCTTTCCTCGTCCTTCTCTCCTCTCTCGTCTTTCGTTTTACTTAAATGGCAATCAACACATTGCGCCACAGAATGTTTTCCCAGCAATACAAAATCCGTTTTCGCATGGTCGAACGAAATTGTTTTCCAACTTTCTCCTGCGTGACATCGTTCACATTCGTTCTTGCCGAGAAATTTTTCCGCCAATTCTTTTCCGTGAACGTTCTCGTGGCATTGCGTGCATTTTGTTCCGTCAACTCTAAAATGCCAGTTCGTTTCTTTCTTATGACAACTTTGACAAGGAACCGCCAAATGACTTCCCGCTAATTTGAACTTTGTTTCGTAATGCTTTTCCAGCGTGAACATCGAAGGAGAAAATCCTCGCACCGTATGACACTCCGAACAATCACGTACTTTTGCATTTCCTCCCCGCTCCCCGCTCAACGCTCCACGCTCAACAAATTCACCTTTGTGATAATCCGAATGACAGTCAATACATTTTCCGAAAGTAAGTTTCACTTTCATTCCTTGTTTGTGGCAGTCTTTACATTCAATCAATTTGTGTTTTCCTGCGAGCGGATAATTGGTGTTATCGTGATTGAACATTCCGCTTTTTACTTCTTTGAACGTCGTTATCGAATGACACTTCTCGCACGCAAGACCGAATTTTCCTTTATGCACATCTTCATGACACGGCGTGCAGTTCTTGAAATTCAATCCGGTAAAATGTTGAAACGGTTTTCCATTTCTCTTCTCTTTGGAATGACATTTTTCGCACGTAACTTTAGTATGCGCGCCAACAAGTTTGAATTTCGCTTTCTCGTGTTCAAACATCAGCGCGGGACGAAACGCTGTGGTGTTATGACACGACGAACAATTTTCTCTCAGCGTTTTCCGATAAAAATCTTCGTGACACGTTACACATTGCTGCTGCAATCCGAGGTAAGTTGCTTTCCTCTTTTTCAATTCAGCATCAATGATATTTTTCCCTTGATGGCAATTTTTACATTCGGTAGTTAAATGTTTTCCCGTGAGTTTGAATCCCGTTTTCGCGTGGTCGAATTTCTTTTCATCGAATCGCACTATCTGAAATTCTCTCCCGTGATGTTCGCTGTGGCAGGTAGCGCAATCTTTTTTCTTTACTTCCAACAGGGAATGATAACCTTTACTCGCCGCGAGGAGATTTTTTATTTCCGAATGGCAATCCAAACATTTGCTATTCTCCACTTTATCGCCAAGCACGTGACACTTCGTGCAATTACTCATCCCTTCAAGTTTCTTATGCGCGTTGGTAAGTTCACCGGGGGAAATTTGGGAATACACAGACGCACAAAACAGAAGTGTCATTGCGAGGAGCGAAGCGACGAAGCAATCTTTCAGACATTTCCACGCATTAAGGAGATTGCTTCGTCCCGAATGAATTCGAAACTCGCAATGACGAAGTAATTTTATTCTTCGTGTTTTAATATCGCTTCTCCAAACTTCTTCGTAATCGTAATGCCAATCTTTTCCAAAAACGTCGTCGGCAATTCCCCGCCCGCAAAAATGTACACCAAATCGTTTTTCAGTTCAAGGATATCATTTCTTTCCTCAAGAGAAAGCAAAACTTTATCATCTAAAATCTCTTTCACGTTTGATTGGAAAAGCACATTCACCGTTTTGTTCACATTCGCTTCCTGAATCTTTTCCAAATTCTTCGGCTTCACCCTGCTGAACGAATCGCTCCGGTACGAAAGGGTAACGATATTCTGTTCCTCCGCAAGGGCAAGCGCAGATTCAATCGCAGAATCGCCGCCGCCGACAACAAGAACATTTTGGTGATGAATCAATTCCGGTTCCAGTAAGCGATACGCAACTTTTTCCTTCTCCTCCCCTTTCACACCGAGTTTTCGCGGTGAACCTCTTCTTCCAATCGCAAGCAGGATGGTGTTTGAAGTATATTTTCGCTTTGTGGTTTCGACTTCAAAATAATCTGCAACTTTTGTTACGTTCAACACCTTTTCCTGCTCTTGTATGACGATGGAATTTTTTTGCAGCACCTCTTTCCACAAATCGAGCAACTGCGATTTCGATGTTTCCGTCCATTTCACTTTTCCGTACAACGGCAATTCCATCGGCGATGTCATTACTAATTTTGCACGGGGGAAATTAAACACCGTTCCACCGAGCGAATCTTGTTCCACCGTTACAAATCGCAAGTTGTGCTTCTTTGCCGCAAGCGTTGCAGAAATTCCCGAAGGTCCCGCGCCGATAATCATCACGTCAAATTCAACATTCGGCGAACGTTGTATTTTCTTTGCAATGTTTTCTATCGCTTGTTTTCCCTGCTCCACGGCGTTCTTTATCAATCCCATCCCGCCAAGTTCACCCGCGATATACAATCCGGGAACATTCGTTTCAAATTCCGGGCTTACGTGCGGCAAATCCACTCCACGCTTTTCCGTTCCGATTACCAACGTAATTGCCTGCACGGGACAAGCATGAAAACACGCTCCGTGACCAACACAACGCGAAGCATTAATCGTCATCGCTTTTCCGTTTACTAATCCGAGAATGTCTTTTTCGGGACACGCTTCAATGCACGCACCACTGCCTATGCAAATATCGTGAGCAACAACAGGGTGAAGTGAAACCGGTTCGTGAAATCCTAACTCTTTTGCTTTGCGGATTTTTTCTTCTACGATTTCGGACTGTTTTTTGTGCCTGCGTAAATAAAAAAACATTATCCCGCCGACAAGCAGAAAGACAAAACCGTACGCAATGAGATTTTCGATGAGGACTTCCATATTATCTTTCAAAATTTCTTTCTCACCAATTAATATCCCGCACTAACCAAAAGAAAATTCCGACAAACCAAAGAATGTTTACAACAAACCATTAAAAAATTCCGGCAAACCAAAGAATGTTTTGCGAAAACCAATTGAAGTTTCGAGCAAACCAATCGAAGTTCTATGCAAACCAATAAAAGTTTTTGACAAACCAATTAAAAATTCCGGCAAACCAAAGAATGTTTTAGGCAAACCAATTAAAGTTTTGGGCAAACCAATCGAAGTTTTATGCAAACCAATAAAAGTTTTTGACAAACCAATAAAAATTCCTGACAAACTAGACGGAAATTTTGACTAACGTGATTGATTTTTTACAAAAAACCTATTTTTTTGCAAAAAAAGAACGTTCATTATCATTCAATCCCGTAGGGATGCACTGTTTGTAGAATTAATAATCAAAAACATTGTTAAGCCCCGTAGGGGCGAAATGGTTTTGTTTGGTTGCGATGAATTATTCCGCTCCTACGGAGCTGAAATTATTTCGCGTTTCAATTTCTACAAACAGTTCACGCCTACGGCGTTTTGTTTTCTCATAATTCTCCATTTGTAATTTATCATTCAATCCCGTAGCGATAAATTATTCCGCTCCTACGGAGCTGAAATTATTTTGTGTTTCATTTTCTACAAACAGTTCACGCCTACGGCGTTGGATTTATTTTATATTTTAGATTACTTCTTGGTGGCTTGGTGTTTAATTTCCTTTTACCCCTCCCAAAGGGATGCCTTCGGCACAAAGACACAAAGAATAATCTTTCAACTATCAACTATTTTTTCTTCCGTTTACTTTTTCTCATTTCGTTTTCTTCTTGCAGCATTTTTCTGTAACCGCTTTTCAATTCCTTATGAATCTCCGGGATTTTTTTCTCAATCGGTAATTGCTCCGGTGATTTCCCGGTATTTTTTTCAACCATTCTTCGCACTTCTCTTCCAACATCGTAATGTGTTTGCTCTAAATTTTGCTGCCCTGTAATGTTTTTGTTTTTAATGCGCTCCTCCGTTTGCGTAATGCGGAAGAGATTTGCGGCAAGTTCGGTTCTTCCCATATATTCAATGAGTTCATCAATCTGAATATCACGATGTCGTGCCAATTCCCAATTCATCATATTATACAATCCCCGATAACCGGCGTTTTGAAATTTTGCATAATCGGTAACTCCTGCTTTCTTTGCTACGCTCGAGAGTGATTTGTTTCCTTCCTTTACTTCATCGCGAATCAGTAACCGCTCAATATCTTCATTGTTTTGAAGATAGAGTTCAAATCGTCTCGTGAGTTCTATAAAATATATTTGTGCTTTTGCTACCTCGGATTTTTTAGGGTCACCATTCATCACTGTAAGATAACACGCAAAGCGGGAAAGTTTAAAATCCTGTATCTGCTCACCGTTGAGTTCACGCATTTCAGCCCGAAAGTTATCATAGTGATTAATCCCCAGGGTGATACATGCCTTTGTTGCTCTATCAAGAACTTTCTTGAATGATTTCATATCCGTATAGCCAACCATTTTCATCAAATCGGATGCCCACCAAAATGATGTACCGTTGTCATTTTTGAAGTCTTCAAAACTCATTTCACTCTCTTCGTATTTAGTAATGTCAGACATAATTATTTTGGATTTTAGTTGATAATTTTAACGGGGAAAAGATAGAAAAATCACAATGGGAAATCAAACATAAGGGTGCCTCTTAAAACTATTTTTACCCAAAGGTCTCTTGTGAAGAATATCCTCCGTAGGAGTCCTTCGGACAATATCCAACGCCCAATGTTCAATAATCAAGTGAAAACGTTATTTGTGTTTTACTTGAGCATTGAAAATTGAGCATTGAATATTCAACATTTGAGTTTTTAGAGGTTCCCATAAACAAATCGGTTTATGTTTAATCGTTAAAGAAAAAAATCATCTACTATTTTCCTTTTGCTCTTTACTTTTCCGCTCTCTTCTTAATTTTTTCGATACTGTTTTTTGCCGTTTCGCTTGCAACATCTTCGCTATCGTTGGCAATATGTTCGAGGAACGAAAGAATGTTTTCGTCCCCAATATCTCCGAGCGCGCGGATTGCGGTAAATCGTACGTCTCTGTTTTTATCGTTGAGCAGCGACGTGAAAATATCTTTAACGTCATCGCGTTTCTTTCCGTATTTACTTAAAATGTTGAGCGCAGTGCTTCGTTCCCATTTCGGTACACCGTAAGGAATTTTGGAGAATGCTATACTCAATGCCTTTGCGGAATCGAGCGTTGAAAGCAAAGAGAGCGCGGTAGTGGAAATTCTGCTCCGGTACGAAGGCGTATCAACGTAAGCAACGAGAAGCGGAATTACGTTTATGGAATCAATTTTTGCGAGGGAACGAAGCGCGTTTTCTTCCACAGAGTAACTTGAATCGTGTAACGCAGAGTGCAGCGCTGCCGAAACTTTCTCTCCTCTGAATTTTCCTAACTGCGAAATTGTATTTGCCCGAACGGTAGATTTTTCATCGGCATAAACGGAAATGAGCGCGTCGGATATCTGTTGTTTGATGATTACATTCTCCGATTTTACTTTCCCGAGTGATGTAACCGCTTCATTTCGCACGCTCCAAAATTTATCCTTTAATGCAATGGTAGAAAAAAGGGAAACATAATTTGTGTTGTTCGTGTCATTGCCGAGTTGCTGCAACGCTCGCATTCTGTCAATCGGGTTTGTTGCAAATTGCGCCTGTTCTTTCCATTCATCAACGGATTTATCGAACTTCAATTCTTTGAGAAGAAAATTTCCTTTATCGAAAATGACGAGTTTCGGTTTTTCGGTTGAGGAAATCGTGTAGGTCGAATCTTGAGAATTGATTTGTATTCTTGCCGTAGTTGAACCGGATGTAGTCGTTACTTCAACATCTACCGGCATACGAAAAACTCCGGTCAGCGAATCCATTGTTTGCGTTTGCCGTACGGAAAGATAAATCGCTTTTGCGGAATCGCTCCACGTGTACGATACGTTAAATATCGGATGTCCCGCTTTGTACACCCATTCATCGAAGAACCAATATAAATTTAAGCCCGTCGCTTCTTCGATAGCAAGTTTCAAATCGTTTGTTTCCACCGCAGTAAATTGATGTTTCGTGATGTAATGATTCAACGATTTCCAGAAAAGTTTATCGCCTAAAAAAAATCGAAGCATATGCAACACCGATGCGCCGCGCGGATACACATTCGTCGTATAAGAACCCACACTGACGATAGGTTTTCTCCCAACGCTCGTATCAATATTTATTCCTGCTTGCTGACTGTTGTACATTTGATAATCAAACTCATCGCGCCCTTTGGAATATTCGGTGTAGAGCGGACTAAAATAACTCGCAAAACTTTCGTTCAACCAGAGATGCCGCCAATCTTTGCACGTAACCACATCGCCCCACCATTGATGCGCAAGTTCGTGGGCGATTAATCCCGTTGGCAATCCATCAATACGAACGCGCGCGTCGTACACCAATCTATCATCAGCCATCGTCGTTGCCGAAGTATTCTCCATCCCGCCGAACATAAATTCGTGGATACATACCTGCGCGTATTTTTCCCAGGGATAGACAAAGCCGATTTTTTCGTTGAAGAATTTCATCATATCCGGCGTTTGATACAAACATTTCCACGCATCATCTGTTTGATTTTTATAGACATAATATTCTATCGAAGGACTTCCGACCTTCTCTTTCAGGATTGCATACTCACCAACGGCAAGCATAATCAGATAAGATGAATGCGGCTTGGCTTGACTCCAATGAAACGTTTTCGTTTTCTGCTTTTTATTCTCTTTCACACTGACTAATTTTCCATTGGAAAGAACTTCATACTTGCTTTGCACCGTTGCAAGTACTTCCGATGTCGCCTTGTCGTTTGGAAAATCATAACAGGGAAACCAGAAATGATTGTCCATATCTTCGCCTTGCGTCCAGATTTGGTGCGGCTTATTCGGGTACGCGGAATCGGGTTGAATGAAATACATTCCTTTTTTCGGTATCGCATCGTATTCCACGGAAACAACGAGCGTATCGTTGAACGAATACGATTTATCGAGATGAATCCGTATCGTTTTTGTCAACGAATCAAACAATAAACTCTTCATCCCCATTGTTACTTTTCGGATGTGCAATCTCTCCGCATCGAATTCAATTGTTGTAAAATTATCGAGAAACGGGACGAGCGTTGTGGTAACTTTTCCAATCACCTTTTTTTGGGGTTCATCGAACGAAACTTCAATTTTATAATGAAGAACATCGTACGTTCGGTCGCGTGTTTCACCTTTATCGCGAACGGGAAAAAGTGATTGAGAAAATAATGAAGAATGAAGAATGAGGAATGAGAAGAAAAGAGTGAGAAAAAAATATTTCATTGAGGCACTGGAGTTGGTGATTAAAATGCGGGAAATAATATGGAGAAAGTAATTATCTTTGTGCCTTGGTGTCTTGGTGTTTAATTTCTTTTTACCACCAAGTCACCAAGACACAAAGAAGATATTCGGAATGAGAACAACCGTTTCATCCGAACAAAATACTTTCTATTTCAATTGTTCAATGGATTGTTTCGTCATTGCGGACATTTCGCCGTGCGGTTGTTTCTTGAGCAAGTCTTCCCAAATCGCTTTTGCTTTTTTGTTGTCTCCTTGACTTGCGGCAATTGCTCCTAAATTATATAACGCCTGCGGGTTATCTTTTTCCATTGAAAGAATTTTGTTGGTTACTTCCAACGCCTTATCTAATTTTTGCTGCGCGTGAAAAATATACGCAAGCGCAAACAGCACATCCGTACGTTTTCCATCAATACTCAATATTTTCTCATAGTATTGAATTGCATCGGCTGTTTTATGCGCCGAAGCGAGAAAATCGGCAAACTGTTTCAACTTCGCGGTGTCGTTGGGATGCTCGTCAATTTCTTTCTTGAACTGTTCCATCGTGTGCTTGAAACTTTCCGACACATTTGCTCTGGAAGGCGCATCACCCGATGTTAATCCTTTGTGAATGTCATCATCGGGCATGTGTTCTGCCGGAGTTTCCTGATGCGGCGTTTCCTGCGTTGGTGTTATGGGCGGGTTATTGGTTTGCATCATTGTTGCCACGATGAAAATAATTCCTGCGAGAACGACGATGCCATAAATGTGAAGGGGTTTGAGTTTCATAAAGGTAATCCTAAAATATCCATTGGTATCCGAAAATAATTGTTACTGCAACGTGAATAATCATTATCACGAACATCGTAATCGCAAACGGTAAATGCACAATATGCCAGTAATTGAACAACTTGTGCATCGAACGGAGCAACCCGATATGCCGCGCTAATGCCAGTTTCGATTTTGCGACTTTCACAATTTCCGAAACGTGATGCGAAGAAACGCTCGTTGCTTTCATTTCTTTTCGCAACTCTGCAAGTACGCCGCGCACCGAAAAATATTCCGAGAGCGCAACGACTAAACTTTTTCCTAACGAGTAGGATTGATATTTGGTGATGGAGGCGAACGCTTCAACCTTTGCAAGAAGGCGCTCCGTAACGCCGAATTCCTCCTTCATTCTGCGGGAAAAATTCTCATTCAACGAATTGAGTTCCTGAACATTCAATTCTTTTCCTTCAATCGTTCGCGGAATCTGCACGTAAATATACCGCCCGATTACGCCGCTTAACACCACCGCCACCATACTCCAAAAACTCACCGACACGATTCCCCCGAACTTAAACGCCGTATGAAAAAGCACAAATATCGGTCCCACCGTGCAAAGAAAAATATGAAACTCCAACCAATATTTCAGAAGTCCCCATTGAGAAAATCTTCTCATCCGTTTCCGCACCATATAAATCGCAACGCCGAACATCATCATCAGCGAGCCAAGAATTCCGAGCCCATGCCCTAACAACCCGCTCGGCTTCAGTGATGAATGACGGGAATGAAACGGACGCTCGGTTAACGGACTTGCATAATATTCGTACCCATAAATGCACAGAAGAATTGTAGAAGCAATACCAACAACAAAAAATAACCCTACGTACAAACGGTGTTGGGTTTTAGTCATAGCGTGAAACGAGTGAACACATCCAAAAATTTCGGGCAGAAATATAGAGAAAAGTGAAAGAAGAAAATGATGCACGAAGAATAAACGAACGCTAATTCTTTCCTTCCTGTTTTCCGAGAATAAAATTGCGCGCAGTATTGTTTTTTTCTTCCGCGTTCCCTATATTTTCCCCGCAAATAATTAATAGCAAATTCAATTCATTAATACTTAGGAGAGTACCATGCCTTACCAAAATATCTCTGCAACACTTGATGCACCAAACATTGTGGACGTTCTTAAACGCATTGACGAAGCACGAGCAATGCTACCATTTCTGATTAACCTCACCCCCGAAGAGCGCGAAACGATTCCAAAGATGGGAGACAAAACCGTTGCCTTTGTCGAAAAAACAATAGACTACGGCAACGGCAATCCCCAAATCGTTCCCCCCTACACCGATTTAACCGAACTCGCACGCGACACGAATTTAAACAAAAGTCTCGCCCCAATCGAAAACGCCCTCGCACAACTTCACGAAGCCATTTCCGATACCCGCCTTGCTGTGGGAAGCGAAGCATACACTGCCTCGCTCTCCATTTACCACTCGGTACGAAACGCCGCCAAATCCAACGTGCCGGGAACTGACACGATTTATCAGGATTTGAAGCAGCGCTTTCCCGGAAGAAAGAAGCCCCCCGCAGACCCGACGTAAATAGTGAAGGCGATTTCGTTGTCGAAAATTCACGAAATTTGCAACATCAAAACTAATGATATAATTTCTGAAATTATGACAAACGGCGTTTTTGAGCCATTTACCTACCTTCGAGGTAGGGGTACACACCTAAAACCTTCGGCAACGACGGTGAAAGCCACATCACTGAACCTTTTTGCTCGAACGAGCGTGGTAAAAGGTACAACGTCGGACCTTTTTGCCGCAACGAAGAAGGTAAAAGGTAGAACGACAAACCAATTTGCTACGATGATGAGGGTGAAAGGTAGAACGCCACACCTTTTTACTTCGGTTTTGATGCTCGGAGGTAGAACATATATAATCAAACAAAGTTTTATGTAATTACACACACACTCTTTTTCAAACAATAATGAAAGGCAAACTAAAATGAAACACGCAATTATTCTCATTCAACTTATTTGTTTTTGTGTTGTAACAAACGCCACCGCGCAAAAACATCACCGCGATTTACTACGCACTTCTGAGGAGCGCAGCAAATTACACCATCCGAAATCGCCTTTCGGGTTTAATAGAAACAATGCTGAAGAAAACTTTCTTCCTTTACCATCTCACCGAAAGCCAACTGTCCATCAATTTTCTAATTCACAATTGTATGTTGTGGATACTGCCGTTGTCTTAAATACAACTGATACATCACGGCATATCTATTTGTTTAATACAAGAGGACAAATAACTATGGAATTGATTGAACCGTGGGAAAACGGGCAATGGGTGAATAATTTGCGCTATACCGCCACCTACAATGCAAACGGGAACAAGCTTACCGTGCAATATGAATATTGGGCGAACGGGCAATGGGTGAATATCTTCCGCTCTACTTTCACCTACAATGCAAACGGAAATATGATTTCTTCGTTGAATGAGAGGTGGATGAATGGGGTATGGGTGAATGCAGGGCGCCACACCTACACATACGAAACGAACGGGAATTTGCTTTCCGAGTTGGAAGAGAATTGGGTGAACGGGTTATGGGTGAATTTCTTCCTTGCTACCTACACATACGAAACAAACGGGAATCTGCTTTCCGCGTTATATGAGTCTTGGTCGAACGGACAATGGGTGGATGGCTCCCGCTACACATACATATACGATACATTCGGGAATATGCTCTCTCAAATGCTTGAGGAATGGTCGAACGGGCAATGGGTGAATTCCTCCCGCAATATATACACATACGATGTCAGTGGGAATATGCTTTCTCATTTGAATCAATATTGGTCCGAGGTATGGGTGAATTTCTTGCGCTACACCTATACCTACGATGGAAACAGGAATATGCTTACCGAGTTACATGAGGATTGGTCGAACGGGCAATGGGTAAATTACTACCGCAATACCTACTCATACGAAACAAACGGGAAGCTGATTTCCCTGTTGAATGAGGATTGGTACGGGCAATGGGTAAATGGCTCACGATACACCTATATCTACGATGCAAACGGAAATTTACTTTCCGAGTTGTATGAGATTTGGTATACAACAGTATGGGTAATTTCCGATCGTGACACCTACACCTACGAAACAAACGGGAATATGGTAAATTTTTCCAGCGAGCGATGGAACGGCAGCAGTTGGATGCCTTATGACGGTTCCTTAAGCATTACAGATAGTTCGGGTAATTACTCCGAGTACTTCGGATATAACATCACATTAAAATACAAATTCATCACCACCGGCATTGCAGGTAACGATAACAATCACGCTACTGCGTTTTCCTTACTGCAAAACTATCCCAATCCATTTAATCCGGTAACGGTAATTTCGTTTGTTGTAGAGACACATAGCAATGTGTCTCTACGGATTTATAATCTTCTCGGAGAAGAAGTAGCAACGTTGATTCACAGCAGATTAATGGATAGAGGAAAACACGAAATAACTTTTGATGCATCGAAGTTGCAAAGCGGAATGTATTTCTATCGTTTACAAGCGGGGAAATATATTGAAACGAAAAAAATGATTTTGTTGAGGTGACCAAAATTGTCATTCCCTCGTAAGAGGGAATCTATTCGCAAATGAATTATTGATTCCCGCTTTTCCCAAAGGGATTCCTTCGGAACGCGGGAAAGACAAATAGAGGAACCCGATGTGCAAACCGCATCGGGTTTTTGTTTTCTTCTCCCCATCTGACTATATTTTGCCCGCATTAAAAACAAATCACACTTTTTTAGAAAAATTACTACTTTTTATGGCATCTACTGCAGACTTTCGTCCGGGAATGGTTATCAAGTTCGATGGCGAACTCTATGAACTCATTGAATTTCAGCATGTCAATCCCGGCAACTGGCGAGCATTTGTGCGGGCAAAACTTCACGGAATTAAAAGCGGAAAAATATTCGAACATCGTTTCCGCGCTGGTGAATCCATTGAACCAGTGCGTGTTGATAGGAAAAAAATGCAATACCTTTACCACGATGGCGCGGGTTACGTTTGTATGGATTCGGAAAACTACGAGCAAATCTCCGTTCCCGAAGAAGCAATCGGCGAGCAATCAAAATTCCTGAAAGAAAACACCGATGTCGAGATTTTGTTCGATGGTTCCAACATTCTCGGATTTGATTTA
>JAGXRH010000163.1 GCA_018335975.1 Ignavibacteriales bacterium | reverse complement strand
CGGCGTTTTATATTTCGGATGCACTTCGGAAAACTTTTTCGGGAGAAGTCCATCGCGGGACATAGAAAAAAATATGCGGGGTTGCCCCATTTGAAACACCAGCAATACTGCCGTCATTGCCACGACTGCGCCGAACGAAACAATGCCCGCCGCCCAATCCAATTTCAAATAGGCAAGCGCAGCAGCAAGCGGGTCAGCAACGCCAAGTTGGTTCCATGGAATGATGCCCGTCAAAACGCCTGCAGTAGCAACATAAATGAGCGTGCAAATAAGTAACGAGCCGAGAATTCCCCGCGGCATATCGCGTGCAGGGTCTTTACATTCTTCCGCCGCTGTAGAGATTGCATCGAATCCGATAAAGGCAAAGAAAATTAAACTCGCCGCAGTCCACACGCCTTGAAATCCATTCGGTAAAAACGGAGTCCAATTCTCGGGTTTAACATACATTCCGCCGACGATGATAAAAAATAACAGAATGACCACTTTCAAAATCACCATTACATTATTCACGCGGGCGGATTCTTTTATTCCCAACACCAGCACCCACGTTATGAGCATCACGATGGACGAAGCAAGAAAATTATATATGACGGGAATACCAAAAACAGTCGGATGGCTTTGCCATGCTTCAAAAGCGAATTTCAAATCGGGTGAAAGTTGCGCTCCGCTTGCGGCAAGATTAGCGGCTTGATGCGCGCTGCGATAATCTACCGCAATCCACGCAGGAAGTGCAACACCTAATCCTTCCAGCAACTGGTGAAAGTAAGCCGCCCACGAAATAGCAACGGCAACGTTACCGATAGCGTACTCAATCATCAAATCCCAGCCGATTATCCACGCAACCAATTCGCCAAGCGTTGCATAGGAATACGTGTACGCGCTTCCGGAAATCGGTACCATCGAAGCAAATTCGGAATAACACAACGCGCAAAACGCACAGGCAATTGCCGTGATGATAAATGAAATCATCACGCCCGGACCTGCTCCAAGGTGGTCAGCACCGCCTGCTGCAGCAGTTCCGACAATTGCAAAAATTCCGGTGCCGATAATTGCACCAATTCCTAACATCATTAAATCAAAAGCCGTGAGCGTTTTCTTTAGTTGATGTTCCGGTTCATCTCCATCATGAAGAATCGCCGTGAGTGATTTTGTTTTGAAAAGTTGATTGAACATTATTTTACCTTATAAGATTAGAGCGTGAAGTTTTGCTTGAGGTAATCCGGCTGAATGGGAGTGGATGAAGAAAGAAAATTACACCGACTTTTTTAACTTCCATTTCTGTAATTCGTCCAGCATATCATAATTGGTTAAATCATAATGAATAGGCGTAACCGACACGAACTTATTCATTACCGCAACTTGGTCAATATCTTCTTCGGTATCCTGAACTTCTAAATCGCCGGTAAGCCAGAAGTATTCTTTATTTGCAGGGTCGCGGCGCGCTTCAAATGTATCGTTCCACGTAGATTTTCCCATTCGGGTAATTTTTACGCCGCGAATGTTTTGTTCCGAAATGGGCGGAACATTCACATTCAGCAATGTTCCTTGCGGCAAACCGTTTCCGAGTACTGCTTTCACCATTGTCATAGAAAATTTCGCCGCATACCGAAAATCCGGAGTAGTAAATGTTGCAAGAGAAATGGCAAGGGAGGGAACTTTCATCAACGTCGCTTCCGTGGCGGCAGAAACCGTTCCTGAATAAATAACACTGATTGCAGTATTTGTTCCGTGATTGATTCCGGAGACAACAATATCGGGCTTTCGTTTGAGGATGGAACGAATCGCAATCTTCACGCAATCTGCAGGCGTTCCATCAACTGCGTAACCGAAAAATTCTCCGTTGTGAAAATATTCTTTCACACGAATAGGATGATTCATCGTGATGGCATGCCCGACTGCGCTTTGTTGGCGTTCCGGTGCAACAACAGTTACGTTACCGATTTTTTTGAGTGAAGTAACGAGTGCAAAAATTCCCGGTGCATCAATGCCATCATCATTGGAAACGAGAATGTGAAGAGGGGATTTGCGTGGTGAAATTTGAGATGAACGCATTACGAGAAACTTTCTTTCTCATTGGGAAATTTTCCCTTTTGAACGTCGTCTCGATAATGCTGAAACGCAGAACGGATGTCCTGTGATAAGTTTAAATACTTTCGAACAAACTTCGGGGTGAACTCTTCAAACAATCCGAGCATATCATGCGTTACGAGAACTTGACCATCGCACTGCTTTCCCGCACCGATTCCAATCGTGGGGATGGAAACACTTTTTGTAATCGCGGATGCAAGCGACGAAGGAATTTTTTCCAGCACGATGGCAAAACACCCGCTTTGTTCAAGAAGTTTTGCATCGCGTTTCATTTGTTGCGCTTCTCTTTTTTCTTTTCCGCGCAATTGGTATCCGCCGAATTGATGAACCGATTGCGGAGTTAATCCGAGGTGTCCCATTACAGGAATTCCTACGGAAGTCAGTCGGTGAATCGTTTCCGCAACCGCCTCTCCCCCTTCCAATTTTATCGCTTCGGCTCCGGTTTCTTTCATAACGCGTCCACAATTCCGTATCGCATCTTCTTCGGAAATTTGATATGAAAGAAAAGGCATATCGGCTACAACAAGAGCCCTTTTCACTGCTCGGCGAACAAGTTTTGTGTGATAAATTATTTCATCGAGCGTTACAGAAAGCGTTGTGGATTTCCCCTGCACGACATTTCCTAATGAATCACCGACGAGAATAATATCAATTCCTGCTTCATCAAGTAATTTACCGAATAGATAATCGTACGCCGTGAGAACGGTTATCTTCTCACCGCTCTTTTTCATTGCAACGATTGTCTTGGTGGTGTGTTGGGGAATGATTGCCATCTTGCGTTGTTACACGAGAACTTCCGCTATTGTATTTTCTTCGATTGAGAATTCATCCACGATTTCCAAAGGAAATTCCACGAACTCCACTTCCCATTGTTTCTCGAAACCCTTTTGAAGAACCTCCGCCACTTCTTCAAACGAAACCGTTCTCCGTAGTTCGGTTTCCAGTTCCGTCGTAGTTTCCTCCAGGTATTGAATTTGGTGTTCGTTCACTTCCCGGTAAAATTTTGGTAATGACTTATGTTCACTCCCGATCATAATCGAACCGTGCTGCAAAATAACATCGCCGAATTTTCTTTGCGCGCTCCCGACTATTTTTTTTCCGTTCACCTGAATTTCGGAACGGGAAACACTGGAGAAACAGGCGGCAGAATGTTCAGAGAAATAAATCTTTTCTGCACTGGAAGGATGTTGCGAAATACTTGCGTTCACTCCAAGCATCTTCAGTCCGCACACCAATGCCTGACTTATTTCCGAATGAATTGCAGAAACAGTTTTATCGTTGGAAGGTAACACGATGCTATAGGTCATTTCTTCAGCGTGATAAACTGCTCTTCCTCCCGTTGGACGACGAACGATATCAACATTCATTAGTGAACATTTCTCTTTATCAAGAAATTGTTCGGATTGAGAGTAACCGAGAGAAATCGCATACGGTTTCCACTGATACAATCGGAGAGTTGGTTGGAGAGTTCCTTTTTCACATTCACGCGTTAGAAATGTATCGAATGCCATATTAAATATTCCGTCGTGGAATGCAGTGTTCAGAAAATAGAGCGACTTCAAAATGCTACCGCTCTCCCTTCTTCAACGCCGGAAATTTGTTCTTCATCCGTAAATACAAAAAGAAGAATCCTGAAAAGTGAGGATTCTTCTGTTGTAAGAGTAGGAAAGAAACCTATCCGTAGATTTCTTTTTCGTTGCACTTGCACACTTTCACTCGTGTCTGCGCAAATCGGATTCCACCGTGTTTCGATGGAACGGAGTCAATCAATAACGTCGGTTGTTTGATTTCTCCGCATTTCTCGCATTTGAGTCCCGCGTGCATTGCAGCTTTCATCGCTTTATCCGCGAAAGATTGTTGTTTTGCCATAGTTCGTTAGTTGGTTTGTTTGTTAATGTGTTAGTTTGTTAAAATCGGGGGCTAAATTTACAAAATCTTTACCGAATTTTCGCCTTGTTCGTTTGCTTTGTTCAGAGCGGTTTTGGCGTAGGAAAAAGCGAACTCGCCGCTCATTGCTTTCGTAACATTGTACAAACCAATACTTGCTGTAACAGAAAATGTTTTTTCGTCGAAAGAAATGAGTGTGCTTGCAATGTGTTTCCGAACTTTTTCTCCCCAGAGTTGCGCATCCGTGGAATTTGTATGAACCAGCAAAATGAAAAATTGTTCTTTGTTCAATTCACTTGTTCCAACAATATCGAATGAACGAAGATGGGAATGTATAACCTGTGCGACTGATTGACGAATCACGGCAAATCCGCTTTCACCAAAACGTTCGAGAAACTTTTGGGATTTATCTATAGAAATAATTCCCAACGTGGAATGTTCGCTGAAATCACTTGCTCGTTGTAATTCATTTTCTAATCTCTGGAAGAAAAATTTTTGTCGAAGCGTGTTTGTATTTTTTTCAACGTGAACAAATTCCTTCATTGTTTCTTTCGCATCTGAAATTTCTAAAGTGGAAGTAACGAAGGAAAGTAACGGTTGAAGCGTTTCAACATCTTTTTGCAAATAGGAATTTTGTTCGTGGTATTCTGTTGTAATAATTCCGAAACATTCATTTCCGTTTGTTAGCGGAATACAAAGAAATGAACCTTGCTTTGAAAAACTTTCCTCTTTATAAAATCGAACTACATTTCTTTCTACAAGACTATCAACAAAAACACTTCGCTGTGATTGCATTGATTTACCAACGATAGAATTTTGTGCGTCAATTGTTTTTCCTCGTTCAATGTAGGAATGAATTGTATTATTCAGGAGCGAAACCACTTTCCATTCGTTTGTATTTTTATCGAATGTAATTGCCGTAAGAAAATCCCACGAAAGAATTTTTCCAACTTCACGTAAAAGAGAATCGAAAATAATTTCTCTCGAAGAATTATTGAACATATCCTTTTGCACGGAGCGAACTGCATTCAGTAACTTTGCATCAACTTGCAAATCGTATTTTTCCGTATAATTTCTCAGAAGCGAAGTAATTATTTCTCCGGTTTTTTGCAACGAGTTGATTGTTTCATTCCCAAAATCATCTGCTTTCAAACTATCAGCAACAAGAACTGCAACGGGAGAATTTTGCGAAAAGAAAACCGGAACTCCGGCAAACGATTTTACGAGTTCGTTTCCATCGTAGTAACAAAACAAATCCCTCGTCGCAGAAGGATTGATGTTGGTAACAACTTGCGCTTTTCCATTCAGCGCAACCTGACTTACTAAATCAGAAGAAAGCGGAAATCGAATTTGCGAAGAAAAACTTTGCGCGTTCGTCTCTTTCGTTTCGAGGATAAGTTGTTTCGATTCATCTTTTACCCAGAACAAAACAACAGAATGAGCGAACATCAATTCCTTCACTGCTTCGAGAAGATTTTGCAATGTGAGATTGAGTTCGGTTTTGGGTTGGGAAAGTTCGGAGAGAGAAGAATTCATTTCTTTTTTTGCAGCATTTCTTTTATTGCTTCCAATTCGATTATTACCGGTTCATCTTTTTTTCTTCCGGCAAATTTTTTGGAAAGGAGAAGACCGTCCAGATTCAACACAAAACATTTTAATCCAAACACAATTTCTTCATTGGAAAACTTTTTCACCTCATTATAAAAACCTATTCCTCCAACCTCTCCCAAAATATCAAGTGCGCCTAATGACGTAGTGAACGTAAAATTCAATCCTGATTTCAGTGTCGGAGCATCTGGTGTAAAGGGAATATCTGGTGGAACATTACGCAGTTTCGCGTCGAGAGAGAGAAGAACAGAACTTAATCGTTGAAGATTCTCTGTTGTGCGAGAATAACAAATATCCAAATCGCTTGTTGGATAGTCAGACCCAAGAGCAATTGCTGCAACGCCGCCAATGATAACGAATTCGATATCGTTATTTATTAGCGTTTGGAGAATATTCCGAATGTTGGTCACTGACTATTAAATTTCCGTATCGGCGTGTACGAACTTTTTTCATTTCTTCAATGAGTTCCATCATCCCTTGCAATTTTTCCAATCGCTGTGTCGGTGTTAAACGCATATTACTTTCTATTAAAGTAATATCAATGCCATACTCAATAGCTCGCTGAATCGCCGATTTTTTTTCGTCTGTTTCCATTATTGAAATTTTTTCTTTGCTAAGACAACTGCGCCTATAATCGCGGCAAGAAGAAGAAACGAAACCGCTTCAAACGGAAAAAGATATTCGGTGAAGAGAACTTTGCCGATGTATTCCACTGTTCCCATGTGCGCAGCGTTCGGCGATAGTTGTGTGGTGTCCGAAGTAATTTTTGAAAACGCAAAAACAAATTGCGCAAGAAGAACGACGCACAATGCATATCCAAATGTTTTCATCGAAAGAATCTTTGGTTTCGGAGAATTTTCTTCTCCGAGATTTAAAAGCATTATGACAAACAGAAACAGCACCATAATTGCGCCGGCGTACACAAGTATTTGTATTATAGCGATGAACTGCGCTTGCAGCATCAAATATAAAACTGCGAGCGAGCACATATTCACAATCATAAATAATGCGCTGTAAAGTGCGTGTTTGCGGGTTACAACAAGCACTGCCGATGCGATGGCGATTCCGCCAATGATGTAGAAAAGAAGAAGTTCGAGATTCATATATTTTTGCGAGCAAAAAGTATGAAAATTTTGTTTTAATTCTCTCAAAGAAAAGTCTATCTTTTCCCCGGATTTTTCATCGGGAAATGGGAACAACATTTTCTATGGAATTTTATTACTCCAATTTCACAAAAAGTAAATTCAAACTCAATGAACGACATTCGATTTCCCATCGGAAAATTTCAAAACAAAGAAACAATAACGGAAACAGAGCGCATACAATGTATTCAACATATTGCTGATTGTCCGCAAATACTTCGCGCAGTAATTCGCGGATTTTCGGACGAGCAATTCAATACTCCTTATCGCGATGGTGGCTGGACGGTAAAGCAAGTTGTGCATCATTTGGCTGATAGTCATATGAATGCATACGTTCGCTTCAAACTTGCGCTTACAGAGAACGAACCGCTCATCAAAACGTACGAAGAAAGTTTATGGGCAGAACTTTTCGATGCAAAAAATGCTCGGGTGGAAACTTCTTTACAACTGCTCGAATCGCTTCATACACGTTGGGTGATGTTTTTGCGCTCGCTTTCTCCAACAGATTTTTCTAAAACATTTCGGCATCCGGATAGTGGAATAAAAAAGATTGATTTTCTTGTGCAAATGTATGCGTGGCATAGTCAACATCACGTTGCACATATTACGTCGTTGAGAGAGCGTATGGGATGGAAATGAAATTTTTGCCAAACGGAATCAGTGAACATTAAATATGAGCGAATATCATTTAATTCCATCCGAAATAATTGAGAGAAGAATTTTTCTTCTCCGCGGACAAAAAGTAATTTTAGACTTTCATTTAGCAGAATTATATGGTGTATAGACAAAAATTCTCAAACGTGCTGTGAAGCGAAATCCAGATAGATTTCCCGATGATTTCTGTTTTGAATTAACAAAGCACGAACGGGAAAACTTGAGGTACCAATTTGGCACCTCAAGTTGGGGCGAATTCGGTACCAACCATTTGCGTTTACCAAAACGCGGAATCGGATTTCACGTTGAAGAACCGAAAATTGGGTACCGAACCGTACATAAGAAAATATAAATTCAATCTATCGAAGCACGTACTGAATGCAAAACGAACAACGCAAACTCGCCGCGATAATGTTCACCGATATGGTGGGCTATAGCGCAATGATTCAAAAAAATGAATCACTTGCGTTGGCGCTTTTAAAAAAGCAGGAAGAATTATTGCATCCGATTTTTCAAAAGTACGGCGGAGATGAAGTAAAAAAAACCGGAGATGGATATCTCGTTGAATATGCGAGCGCATTGGAGGCGGTCAATTGCGCTGTGGAAATTCAAAGAACGTTACACGAATATCATTCAGCGACGGAACATGAAACACAATTTCAAATCAGAATTGGAATTCACATTGGCGATGTCGTTCATCGAGATGGAGACGTTTTTGGTGACGGAGTAAATATTGCCGCTCGCGTTGAACCACTTGCTGCTGCCGGAGGAATTTGTATTACCGAGGATGTCTTTCACCAAATACAAAATAGAAATGAATTTAAAGTGGTACGACTAGGGAAAGGGCAGTTGAAGAATATCAATTTTCCAATTGGTCTTTACATCATCATCCTCCCATGGGATAAAAAATATTCCACCTCATTCGCACGAGCATCATTCTATTTTCACAAAAAAAAGAAGTTGCTTCTATTGGTCGTTTTCATTCTCTTAGCCATCATTATTTCCTTATTATGGAAAGACCGTAACACAAAAATAAAATTGGGCGACGAAAAATCCATCGCAGTTCTTCCTTTCAAAAATTTAAGTGTTGACGTCGGGAATGAATATTTCAGCGACGGAATTACCGAAGACATTATTGCGCAACTTTCAAAAATGAGTTCGGTGAAAGTGATTTCGCGAACATCGGTAATGCAGTATAAAAACACGAACAAAAACATACGGACAATTGGGGAAGAACTTGGTGTTACGACAATTTTAGAAGGAAGCATTCGCCGCGAAGGAAACAACATCCGGATTGTTGCACAATTGATAGATGCGGGAAAAGATAAACACCTCTGGGCTGAAACGTATGATGCAAAGTTGGAAAATATCTTTTCCATTCAAAGTGATGTTGCACAAAAAATCGGAATTGCATTACGCGCACAACTTTCTTCCGATGAACGCGTTCGTATTGAAAAAGTCGCTACAAAAAACCTTGAAGCATACAACGAATATCTCAAAGGAAAATATTTTTGGAATATTCGAAATGAAGAATCTATTCGAAAAAGTGTGACCTACTTTGAACGCGCTATCCAACTTGATTCATCTTTTGCACAAGCATACACCGGACTTGCAAACGCTTATATTGTTCTTGGAGATTGGGGATATACACCATCGAACACAGCGTATCCGATAGCAAAATCTGCTGCAATGAAAGCGCTCTCCCTTGATAGTTTATCCGGAGAAGCCCACGCTGTTTTTGCGATGGTGCATTTCGATTATGATTGGGATTGGATAGAAGCAGAAAAAGAATTTCTCCGCGCTATCGAACTCAATCCAAGTTATGCAACCGCACATCAATGGTATGCTGAATTTCTCAGTCATATGAAACGTTACGACGATGCTTTGCGGGAAATCCGAATTGCGCAACAACTTGATCCGCTTTCTCTGATTGTTTCCACGATTGAAGCGTACGTTCATTATTACGGTCGTGATTATGAAAAGACAATTATGCAATGCAAAAAAACATTGGAAATGAATCCGAATTCTTATCCTTCATATTTTTATCTCTACCTTGCTTACCGTCAGTTAGGATTGTATGAAGAGGCAGTCGCTGCCAGAAAGATAATGATTCCGGATGAAGGTGGTTCCGATGAAGATATTCAAACACTTGAACAATCCTTCCGGAGCAAAGGCAGCAATGGAATAATAGAATGGGAATATAATTTTCAGACGGAACGTGCGAAAAAAACTTTTGTCGATCCGTATGCATTTGCTATTCTTTTGGCACGGCAAAATAAGGTTGAAGAAGCGCTTGATTTTTTGGAAAAAGATTTTGAAATACATTCACGGTATTGCGTCTTTCTCAACATGTCTCCCGATTTAGATAATTTGCGCTCCCATCCACGATTCATCGAGTTGATGATAAAAGTAGGATTTTTAAAATGAAGATATACTGTTATGCCTGAACAACGAAAACTCGCCGCGATAATGTTCACCGATATGGTAGGATTTAGCGCGCTCACACAAAAAAACGAATCACTCGCACTTGAACTACTCAAGTTGCAAAACGAAATGCTGCGACCGTTCTTTCCGAAATTTCATGGAACGGAAATAAAAACCATCGGCGATGCATTTCTCGTGGAATTTGATAGCGCACTCGATGCTGTCAACTGCGGCATTGAAATTCAAAAAACATTGCACGAGTATAACTCCACCGCTTCCGTTGGAAAAAATATTGTCATTCGGATTGGCGTTCACGTTGGTGACGTTGTTCATCGGGATAACGATGTATTCGGCGATGGAGTGAACATTGCTTCACGCGTTGAACCGCTTGCTAACCCGGGAGGAATTTGTATTACAGAAGATGTGTTCCGGCAAATTCAAAACAAAACAGAAAATGAAGTCGTGCGACTGGGAAAAGGGAATTTGAAAAACATTCAGGTTGCAACGGCGATTTATAAAATTATTTTGCCGTGGGAAAAGAAAAGATTTTCGCTCGCTGAACAATTGCAATTTCGATTCAGTAAGAAAAAACTACAACTCGTCATCGCGTTTCTCCTTCTCATTATCGTTGCTGGCGGAAGTTGGTGGTATAAAAATTTTCGTTCGCAAAACACAGGTGAAAAATCTATCGCCGTGCTTCCTTTTGTCAATCAAAGCGCCGACGCAGAAACGGAATACTTGAGCAATGGTATTACGGAAAGTATTATCAATAGTCTTTCACAAATTCCCTCTCTTCGTGTTATTCCTCGCAGTACGGTATTCATCTACAAGGGGAAACAGGGAAACGCAGAGCAAATTGGAAACGAATTACAAGTACAATCTGTCTTAACGGGAAGTATAGTGATGTATGGCGATAAATTACGCGTGCAAACGGAATTGATTGACGTTCAAAAAAATGCGCAATTATGGGGAGAGCAATATAACAGCACGATGAAAGATATTTTTTCTTTGCAAGAAGATATCGCGCATAAAATCACGGATAAACTTCGTCTCAAATTAACGGGCGCAACCGAGAAAAAAATGATGAAGCGTTCCACCGAAAATACTGCCGCGTATGAATTGTATCTGAAAGGAAATTATTACATCGAAAAAGCAACGGCAAGCGATTTGGAAAAAGGATTGCATTATCTTCAAGAAGCAATTGCACTCGATTCAAATTTTGCTCTGGCGTACGATGCATTAGCATTTCAGTCGGTAATGGCATCGGATTTCTTTCTGCCTCCGTATGTTGCAATGCCGGAAGCAATCCGACTTTCTGAAAAAGCGCTTTCTCTTGATAACGAACTTTCTCAAACACATGCATTGCGGGGTTTCATCAAATGTTTTTACGAGTGGAAATTTGATGACGCAGAAAAACAAATCAAACTTGCGTATGAACTTAATTCCAAAGATGCGCGAACATTATTCTTTTCTGTTTGGTATTACACTTCGATGGGAAAATTTGAAATTGCTATTGCAAATGCAAAACGTATTCAGGAACTCGAACCGCATTGGGTATTAGGAAAAGTTTGGCTGGGTTTCAGTTATTATTTTGCTCGGCAGTATGATAATGCTGTTATAGCGTTTAAAAAAAATATTGAAGAGGAACCGAATTTCTATTTTCCCTATTGGTATCTCGGTCTTACCTATGTTCAACTTCATAAATACGATGAAGCAATTACCGAAATTCAAACGTCTATTTCTCTTGACCCGGGAAACCCGACGGAAATTGCAGTATTAGGAGTTGCGTATGCTGCTTCCGGGAAAAGAAATGAAGCGGAAAAGATTATTTCTTCGTTGCAGGAAAAAATGAAAACCCAATACGTTCCCCCTGAATACCTCGCACTGATTTATAGCGCAATGAAAGAAACCGACAGTGCATTTGTCTGGTTGGAAAAAGGATTTCCAAATCGAGGAGGAATTTACTCAACAATGAAAACAGAGCCGTTGTGGGATAACATTCGTTCGGATAAACGCTTTAAAGAGTTGCTGAAAAAAATAGGATTGGAAAAATAAATAGATGTCTGAACAACGTAAACTCGCCGCAATAATGTTCACCGATATACTCTGTGTCTTTGTGCCTTGGTGGTAAAATAATCAAACGCTAATACACCAAGAGAACCAAATGAAAAAATATTTCCAGCATCATCCTCTCCGAACATTGCTTCTCATCGGGTTCACTGTAAGAATTCTCGCCGCAATTTTCAGCAAAGGATTTCTTACGCTTGATGACCATTTCAATCTCGTTGTTGATGCGGATTTATTAGCAAGCGGCGAAGTTCTTCCGAAAGATTATAAGGATTCGATTCTCTACCCGCTTGTCGTTTCCTTCATGATGAAAGGGACACGCCTTCTCGGAATTTCTTCACCTGATACAGAAATGTTGTTTGTCCGTTTATTTCACGCGGGCATATCGTTATTTTCTATTTACTTCGTCTATAAAATTCTCGAACGAAAATCGAATTCCGAAACAGCAAACCTTGGCGGATTGCTTATGGCAACATTTTTTATTTTTCCTTTTACCTCGGTTCATCAGTTTGAAGAAAGTTTGTCTCAAATTCCGCTCCTTGCAAGTTTGTGGTTTGTCGTAAAAAATAAAAATGAAGTAATCGAAGAGATTACAGAACAACAAAGCAGCATTTCTTTTGTAAGCAGGGACTTTCAACGTTGGAATTTATTCCTCGCCGGCGTTTTTCTTGGTATTGCGCTTATTCTCCGTTTTCCACTCCTCTCGTTTGTTCTTCCTTTCTCGGTGATATTGCTTTTTATCTCCGAATCCCGAAAACACTTTATTTTTTTTCTCTTCGGATTAACGCTCGTTGTTCTTTTGCAGGCGGTCAGCAACGTTTCTACCAACGGAGAATTCGGATATTCATTTAAACGTAATTATGGCTTTCTGTTTTCTCGCGGACAGGAATTAATGCAAAGTGCAAGCGGGTATCCTTCCGGACCACCGTGGCGTTATGCGGAAACGTTGCTCGCAGTTTTTCTTCCACCGTTTTCCATTCTGTTTTTTGTTGCGGTGTTTCGTAGCGGAAAAAAATATTTGCTTCTTTCACTTCCCGCAATGATTTTCTTTCTCGCACATAGTTTGATTGCCAATAAGCAGGAGCGGTTTCTTCTCCCGATTCTCCCGGTACTCATCATCCTTGGCGTTGCCGGATTTTCCAACCTCAAGAATTGGTTTGAAGAATATTCCCGCCGCTGGAAAACATACAAAGCGCTGTGGTTCTATTTTCTTGCAGTGAATACAATTCTGCTTTGCATTTCACTTTTTATGTACGGAAAGAAAGACCGCGTGGAACCATTTGTGTACATCGAACGACAAAAAAACGTTTCGGCAATAATCGTAGCGCAATTCAATTACGAATTTCTTGTTCCGGAATATTATCTGGGAAAACCGATGCCGAAATATTTTATCATTGGAAAGAGAAAACAGGTTTCCGCACTGGTGAAGGAACTTTCCCTGCAACAGGAAACTCCGCGCTATCTTGTATTGTATAGCAATTCTGTCTCGTCTGATATATCATTGCTGGAAGAGTCCCTGAGAAAAAAACTCATCTACGAAACAACCATCTCTCCGGGTATCGGCGATTACCTTGCCAACAAAATGAACCCGAAATACAACAAAGCAAACACCGCGCTGATTTATAGAATTGAATGAATAAACTCCGCAATCTCTGCCTCACGTTTGTTTTGTTCGGGTTTCTTTTTTTTCTGTTCCTATGCTTCCGAACTCTTTTCTATCTCAAATATCATTCTCTCTTTGCCGAACTTCCTGCATCGGAGATTCTACTCTCGTTTATTGTCGGGTTTCGATTTGATGCCGCCGGAATAATGATTCTTGCAGGTATATTTTTCCTTTTGCTCCTCTTGCCTTTTCCGTTTGTACAACATCGTTACTACAAATTTTTTGTTCTCCTGCTCCTTTCCGTTGTTCTTCTTCCTTCGCTTTTTGTGTTTGCGGGTGATTTATTTTACTATCAATTCGTCAGCCGAAGATTATCGTTTGAAGTTTTCAGCGTTACGAAAAATTTTTCAGAAATTACAATAATGATTTCCAAAACGTACCCATTGGAGATTGCACTGTTCGTTCTCTTTATTGTCGGGATATATTACGCACTCTGGAAAATCGTCTCTCGAATAAAAAATTACGAATTACAAATTGCGAATTACAACTCCGAATCCCGTTTCAAAATATATTTAAAAGAAAGTTTCGTGTTTGTTTTTGCTGTTGCAATCGTGTTCATTTCCATCCGCGGGGGATTTCAATCCAAACCGTTACGAGAAAGTTATGCGTTCAGAAATGACGTATTACAACTGGGACATCTTTCGCTCAATCCGATTTTTACCGTCGCGCGTGTGTTGTTCAAAGGGAATGAAGAACTACAAGAATTTTTTCCAAAAGAACAAGCGGTTGCAGCGGTCCAAGAACTTTTAGATAACAATGAGGAATTTTCCGATAAAGACTTTCCACTGATGCGAAAACAAAAATCGAAAATCGAAAATCGAAAATCGAAAATGAAAAATGTTGTCATTTTCATAATGGAAAGTTGGGGAGCAAAAAACATCGGCGCATTTGGAAATCCGTACAAACCCACGCCAAACTTTGATTCGCTTGCAAAGCAGGGAATGTTCTTCACACAATTTTTTGCAGCAGGACAACGAACAATTCAGGGAGTTCAAGCAATCACTGCTTCACTTCCTACATTTTTTTCCGAAGACATCATCGGGAGCACAATGGAACAAAATGCTTTGCGACCACTGGGAAGTATTTTGCGCGAGGAGGGCTACCAAACGCTGTTTATACATTCGGCATTTCGCGGTTCGATGGGACTGGAAGCATATTCCAAACTTACCGGCTTCGAGCGTTTTATTGCGCAAGATGATTTCGATGACGCAAAAACGAAAAGCGATGGAACGTGGGGCGTGTTTGATGAATACGCATTTGAACGCGCGAATGAAGAATTTCGGAAAATGAATGAACCGTTTTGCGGAGTAATTATGTCGGTCAGTTCGCACGCTCCGTTTGAACTTCCTTCGAATGAATTTGCGTTTTACGCCGATACAATCCCGAATTATAAATATCTAAACGCGCTTCGCTATTCCGATTATGCACTCGGAAAATATTTTTCGCTTGCGCGTTCCGAAAAATATTTTGATAACACCATTTTTATTATCGTTGCAGACCATGTAGAAGGATTCGGTGAAAAAAGTATGTACGAGCGGTTTCATATTCCTTGCTTAATCTATTCACCGAAACATATTTCTCCACAAAGAATTGATAACGTGCACAGTCAAACGGATATTTTACCAACAGTTTTAGATTTGCTTAATTTAAATATTGTTCATTCATCGTTTGGAAAATCTCCTTTTACAAATTACGATTTACGAATTACGAATTACGATTCAAACAGTACTAAAATCGTAAATCAAAAATCGTCATTCGTAAATTCATCCGCTTTTCTTCCAAACGGAAATACCTTTGGCTGGATAACCGATTCATTTTTTCTCATTGCAAACACCGAACGAAATATCGGTCTCTATCAATTTCGGACAGATACTTTGCTGAAAAAGAATGTACTTTCGGAAAAAGAGGATGAGACGGAAGCAATGCGCAGGAGTTTATTCTCGTATGTTCAGGTGGGGAGAAATGTTTTGAGGGAAAATAAATTATACAAACCTATCGCGAAATAGTAAATGTGTGGGAAATGCGGTATTGGTTCATTGTGAGTTTAGCATTGTAGAGCGAAATTGCATTTCGTTTTACAAAAGAAGTTGAGATATACTTTCGTTTGCAATGTTCTCTCGCAATTCCTATCTTTTGCCCGTGAAATAAATTACGATAAATCCAAAGGAATAATTTTATGTTTGAACGCTACTCATATCTTTCTGGTCAGACTTACGGACAGCATTTGCCAAACTTTGTAAATTCACACAATACCCAATTGGCTCTCAATGCTGCAAATAGTGGGCCTTTTAAGGATATTTCGCAATCAGTGCTTTTTGGAAGTTCAATGAGTGCTAATGCTACTTTACAAACTGGTGCTCAAACAGTTGCAGCAATCAATCAAACAACATATGCTGTCAATCGAACAACTGATGCTGTCAATAATTCCACTGCTGTGCTTTCGGAACAAATGGATAAGGTGGCGTTAGCAAATATTTCGGTGCATTACTCACCTCCGACACCATTACTGTTTCTACTGGATTGATCTTAAGGAAAATGAGCCGGTTAGAAGATGGAATTGAAAAATTAGGCGTAATTTTTTCTGAAGGAATGTCTCTCATTGCAAGTCAATTAGAAATTCAAAATAATAACTTAACAGAAGTAAAGGAACAACTTTTAAAAATTCACGAGACTTTGAAATCACCTGCCATTACACAATCTACTGAATGGAGAAATCTTGGTCTTGACCGATTAGAAAATGGGCTTTGGCCTGAAGCAATTGAAGCATTTTTAAAAGCAATTTCTCTTGACGGAACTGATCCAATTTCTAATTTGATGTTAGGAAAATTATACCTCGATGCAGTAGATAAAAACAGTAGCTTTCACGAACCTGAAAAAGCATACCAATACTTTTCCAAAACTATACGATATGCAAATGCTTTACTAAACAAAGCACCACATTTAGAAAATGTTCGCTCGGAGTCGCTCTATCTATGTGCAACCGCACTATTGGCGATGGCTGCAATAGATAGGGCAAATGGAAAATCGGAAGAAGAACAATTCAAAACAATTGAACAAAGTTTGCAAACCATTAATCAATTGCTTGAAGTAAACCCAAATCATTTACAAGGAAAATATTTTCGAACAAAAATATTAATTATTCTCCAACGAGAGGAAGATGCCTTCAGTGAATTCAAATCTTTAGTAGAAATTGAACCGTTGTTTCTTTCCACCGCATCGTCTGACGGAGATTTCTCAAAGCATTCTGTGATTGGAAAACGCATCATTGAACGATTAGAGCCTTGGTTTCGTAAATCGTTAGGCCTGCAAATTATTACCTTTTATGATTTACTCGAGGCGGTAATATTTTTTGAATTAGAAATTCCCAGTGAAATGAAGCAATGGTTATCAAAAGAAAATATAGAGACGAGAGAATTAGGGGAATTAAAATATTCAAATACAGATTATTATGAATTACTTAATTTGGAAACTTCTATTTTTTCAGTACTAACTTTTTCAAACAAACAACTAAGCGGTTTGTTAGCAGCTTTTAAGCATGATTCGCCAAAGCAAGTGAACGATTTAATTAATCAAATTTTGGTAGTGTCAAAATTGAGTTGACATAAATTAAATTTCGTATCTTTGTTCACCTAATATTATGATAACAAAGATACATCAATGCCATGCATGCGAAAGCATTCGTCTCGTAAAAAATGGAAAAACAAAAAAAGGGAGCCCTCGGTATTTGTGCAAAGATTGT
>JAGXRH010000162.1 GCA_018335975.1 Ignavibacteriales bacterium | reverse complement strand
GAGCGATTGGGATTGAATTTGCATATTTCTATAATTCATTTGGAACAAAAGTTACCGTTGTGGAAATGATGCCGAATATTCTTCCCGTTGAGGATAAAGAAATTTCCAAGCTGCTCGAAAGCAATTTCAAAAAAAATGGAATTGAAATTTTAACCGACACAAAAGTTGAAAATGTAACTGCTGGAAAAAACGATGTTACAATTGTCGTTTCGAACAAAGACGGAAAGAAAAGTTTGAAAGCGGAAATTGCGCTCAATGCTATCGGCGTTCAAGGAAATATTGAAAACATTGGATTGGAAACGCTCGGCATAAAAGTTGAAAAAGGTTGGATTATTGTTGATGATTTCGGAAAAACAAATGTTGATGGAATTTATGCAATCGGCGATGTTGCGGGACCGCCTTGGCTCGCGCACGTTGCATCGAAAGAAGGAATTGTTTGCGTAGAAAACATTGCCGGAAAAAAACCGCAACCGATTGATTGGGACAATATTCCCGGGTGTACATATTGTCAGCCGCAAGTTGCAAGCGTTGGATTGACGGAAGAAAAAGCAATCACTGCTGGTTATCAAATTAAAGTCGGACGATTTCCATTTTCAGCAAGTGGAAAAGCGCGCGCGATTGGTGAAACCGATGGATTGGTAAAACTTATTTTCGATACAAAGTACGGCGAACTTCTCGGCGCGCATATTTTGGGAAGTGAAGCAACAGAAATGCTTGCAGAACTCAACGTTGCAAAATCACTTGAAGCAACGGGGGAAAGTATTTTCGGAACAATGCACGCTCATCCCACGCTATCCGAAGCAATAATGGAGGCAGCGGAAAACGCGTACGGACATTCGATACATATTTGATTTCAAGTTTTTTCCCTTATGAAATTCACTGTAACATTTTCCCAAGACGAAGATGGAATGTTCATTGCCGAATGTCCATCAATTCCCGGTTGTGTAAGTCAAGGCAAAACACAACAAGAAGCAGAAAAAAATATTCAAGATGCTATTAAAGAATGTCTTGAAGTTCGCGCGGAACTTGGAATGCCGTTGACTGTTGCTACAAGACAAATTGAAGTTCTCGTCTAATGCTGAATGTTCCACTTTTACGTCCACGTGATGTAGAGACTGTGTGAAAACTCCAGAAGTTTGTCTTTCCCGCGAAAGCAGGAATCCAGAAACCTTTGAAAACAAATTGGATTCCGTCTTTCGACGGAATGACAAATCGAGGTGGTTCGAATTATCACACAGCCTCTGTAGTGAAGACATTTGAAAAATAGTTATTCGCCAAAGAGGAAGTCATATTATCATGACGAAAGAAGGAAATATTTCAACGCTTTCAATTCCTAATCATACAGAAGTTGCTCGCGGAACATTACGAAGTTTAATTGCTCGTGCTGGTTTGAGTGTGGAAGAGTTTATTGATGAAGCAAAATAGTTTTGATAATATACTCTTGACTGAATAGTGAAACACGTTCTCATCAGAAAAAGAATTTACATTGATACTTCTGTCATCGGCGGTTGTTATGATAAAGAATTTGATGAGTGGTCAAACCAATTGGTTGTTGAGTTTATTCGCGGAATCAAAATTGCAGTTGTATCAGATGTAATGTTAGAAGAATTAGAAGATGCTCCAGAAAATGTTCAGAAACGATACAGAGAAATACCATCTGAAAATAAAGAAAGCATTATACTGGATGATGAAGCACGAGCATTAGCAAATGTTTATTTGAAAGAAAAAATTGTAACAATCAATTCATTGCAAGATACAAGACATATAGCATTGGCAACGGTCAACAAAGTAGATGTTTTAGTCAGTTGGAATTTTAAGCACATCGTCAACTATAATAAAATTCGTCTCTATAATTCTGTGAATTTGAAGTTAGGTTATCCAATGATAGAAATACGAACACCAAGAGAAATTCTCGATGAAGCATAAAGAAAAAGAATTCGATGCCGTAAAAATGATGCGCGATATTCGAGACAAATTATCGAAACGATATTCATTACATCCAGAACTCGAGCAAAAAGATTTAGAACGGATTCGTAAAAAATATAATATGTATCCGCCAAAAGCATCTCGAAAAGCGGCTTGAAGTTTTGAAAAACTCTATTCAAGTTTTCTCTCTCAATCTCACCGATTACAAACAAACGTGGGATTTACAGAAACAAATTTTTTCGCTCGTTGAAGGAAAAGCGATTGATGATGCTTTGATTTTGAACGAACACGAACACGTTTACACTATTGGAAAAAGCGGCGATGATAATCATCTTCTCGCAAGCGAAAAAGATTTGGAACTCAACGGCGTAAAAGTGTATCACATTGATAGAGGCGGCGATATTACGTATCACGGTCCCGGTCAACTTGTGGGTTATCCGATTTTGAATTTGGAACGTTATTATCTCGACATTCACCGTTACTTGCGCGATTTGGAAGAAGTGTTGATTCTCACGTTGCACGATTTTGGAATTGAGGGAAAACGCAACAATGATTTCACCGGCGTTTGGGTTGGAGAAAATAAAATCGCCGCAATCGGTGTGAAAGTAAGCAAGTGGATTACAATGCACGGTTTCGCATTCAACGTCAATACGGATTTGAGTTACTTCGAGAGAATTATTCCGTGCGGAATTTTTCACAAAGGAGTTACGTCAATGGAAAAACTTCTCGGGAAAAAGATTGCGATAAAAGAAGTTGAAGCAAGTGTCATCAAAAATTTTGAAAAAGTATTTCACACTGAGACAGTTGTGAAAAACATTAATGAGTTTAATTTAGAATTACAAAAACAATCACAAGAAATAGTACATGCCTACAACTAAAAAAGCCGCTGCAAAGACTTCGGCAAAAGCAAAAATAACAATTCAGAAAAAATCACCAATCAAAAGTTCCAACGGAAAAGCGCCGAAAGAATTTGTTGATGCGATGAGCGGATTAACAAAGAAAAAAATTCTTCACGCATACCGCATTATGTTTCTCTCACGCAAGCTTGATGAGAAGCAACTTATTTACAGCAAACAAGGAAAACAATTTTTTCACATTGGCGCGCCGGGACATGAAGCCGCACAAGTTGCTGTTGCAATGGCAATGAAACCGGGATACGATTGGGCTTATCCGTATTATCGCGATATCACATTTGCTCTCGGTCTTGGTGAAACGGCGAAAGACATTTTACTTGCTGCATTACATCGTGCAGAAGATAAAAATTCTGGTGGACGAATGATGCCGTGTCACTATGGAATTAAAGAACTTCGCATTCCATCGCAATCAAGTTGCACGGGAACACAATTTCTCGAAGCAGTAGGAACTGCAATGGGTGCGAAAAAAAACGGAAGCGATGAAATCGTGTACACATCTTCCGGCGAAGGAACAACGAGCGAAGGCGAATTTTGGGAAGCGCTCAATTGGTCAACGCGCGATAAACTTCCGGTGCTGTTTCATATTCAAAACAATCGCTTTTCTATTTCTGTTCCGTTGCATGAACAAGTTACCGGCGGCTCAATTTATGCTTTGACGGAAGGTTACAAAGGACTCAATCGTTATCACGCAAACGGCGTTGATTTTTTTGAAATGTATAACACCGCAACCGATGCAATAAAAAAAATGCGAAGCGGTGAAGGTCCGGTTTTGATTTGGAGTGATTGTGTTAGACTTCTTTCTCACTCTTCTTCCGACGACCAGAAAAAATATCGCGCGCAAGAAGAAATGGAAGAGGATAAAAAGAAAGACCCGATTCCCCGTTTTGAAAAATATCTTTTAGAAAATAAACTTCTTTCTGAAAAAGAACTTCTTTCGTTACAGGAAGAAGTTATAAAAGAAGTGAGTGATGCGGCAGATTACGCAGAACAATCTCCCGAGCCGGATCCATCAACTTCGCAGTTGCATATCTATTCATCAATGGAAGTTGTTTCGAAAGAAAATTTTGTTGAACCGGAACACACGGGAAATAATATCGTTCTCGTTGACGCAATCAATCACGCGCTTGCAGAAGAGTTGGAACACAATCCGAAGATGATAATTTTCGGTGAAGATGTTGCTGGCAAAAAAGGCGGCGTGTTTACTTCAACTCGCGGACTCACAGATAAATTTGGCGCTGATAGAGTTTTCAATTCTCCGATTGCAGAAGCGAGTATTGCGGGACTTGCAATGGGACTTGGACTTCGCGGCGATTACAAAGCAGTTGTGGAAATTCAATTCGGCGATTATATTTGGCCGGCGTTTATGCAAATAAGAAACGAAATTGCAATGCTGCGTTATCGCTCGAATGGTCAGTGGAGTTGTCCGCTTGTTATTCGCGTGGCAACCGGTGGATATATTCACGGCGGCGTGTATCATAGTCAATCTATTGATTCGTTCTTCACGCATATTCCCGGATTGCGAGTTGTGTTTCCATCAAACTCTGCTGATGCGAAAGGACTTTTGAAATATGCTTGTCGTTGCGATGATCCGGTAATATTTTTGGAACATAAAGGAATGTATCGTCAAAACTTTGCTGCAACTCCGGAACCGGATACAAATTATATTCTTCCATTTGGAATTGCGAAAGTGAAGAAAGAAGGAGATGATATTACAATTTTAACTTATGGAATGATGGTGCAGCGTTCACTCGAAGCCGCGCGAACAATGGAAGAAAAAGGCGTGAGTGTTGAAGTTGTAGATTTGCGAACTCTCAATCCGCTTGACTACGATACGATTTTGAAATCTGCAAAGAAAACCGGAAAAGTATTGTGCGTTCATGAAGAAAATCTTTTCAGCGGATTTGGCGGAGAACTTGCGGCAATTGTTGCAAGCGAAGCATTTGAATATCTCGATGGACCGATTATGCGTGTTGCCGCAAAAGATTCTCCCGTTCCATACGCACCAACAATTGAAAACGATGTTCTTCCGCAAGCACATGATATTTTGAATGCGTTGGAAAAGTTGGCTGCGTATTAAAATAATAAGTTGCCACGAATTTCACTAATTATTACGAATAGTTATTAGTGTAAATTCGTGAAATTAGTGGCTAAAAAAATATTCTAAAGAAAAAATTATGTCAACAGAAACTCTTTACAAAGAAATTTCTCTTCTTCCAAACGAAGAAAAAATTGTTCTTGTTTCTAAAGTAATGGCGGAACTTTCATCTTCTTTCACAAAAGAAAAGAAACTGAACATTTATGATATCAAAGGAGTAGGAAAAGAAATTTGGCACGGAATCGATGCGCAAGAATATGTGGATAAGGAAAGAGCAACGTGGGAGCGATAGAAATTCTTCGAAGTCATCGAAGAATTATGCTTGATACATCTCCGTTCATTTATTTTATTGAACAACATCAAAAGTATTTTGAAATAACTGATGAAATATTCAAACTTATTCGTGATGATTTTTCTTTAAGTGCATTTTCGTCAATCGTAACGTTGGTAGAAGTATTGACTCAGCCACTCAAAGAAAATAATTCTAAGATTGCGGAAAAATATCGTCATCTACTATTGCATTCGGAAAATTTTACAACCTATTCCATTGATTCAATAATTGCAGAAAAAGCAGCAGTACTTCGCGCAAGATATGATTTGAAAACTCCCGATGCATTACAACTTGCAACAGCGATTGAAAATAATGCAACGATGTTTATAACAAATGATTCTAACTTGAAAAAAGTAAAAGAAATTGAAATTCTCGTTTTAAAAGATTATTTATAAGTTGCCTAAAGCCATTTCAAAATCAGCTTTCCCCAAGAAGCCAACACCAAACGTTTCTTCAAAAATTTCTCCCGATCAGAAATTGAAACTGTATTCATTTATGGTATTGATGCGCGAGTTTGAAGAAGCGGTGTTTAAATTGTATCGTCAAGGAAAAGTTGTTGGCGGCGCATACAGCAGCGAAGGAAACGAAGCAACAGCAATCGGAAGCGCGTTTGCATTAGAGAAACACGATTATCTTTTTCCGATGCATCGGGATATCGGAGCGCATTTTGTAAAAGGACAAACGCCGCGAAACATTATGCTGCAATATCTCGCGCGTGGAAGTTCTCCCGCTCGCGGTCGTGATGGAACGGGACATTATGCTGATGCGAAGTTAAAAATTTACGGAAACATTTCTCCGCTTGGCGCGATGATTCCGCTTGCAAACGGCGTTGCGCTTGCAAGCAAAATGCGAAAGTCTACGACCCATAGGGAAAATGCTGTCGTGTTAAATTACATTGGCGATGGCGGTTCGAGCATTGGCGATTTCCATGAAGCGCTGGTGATGGCTTCGGTGATGAAACTTCCGCTCGTTTTGATAATCGAAAATAATCAGTACGCATATTCAACGCCGATTGCAAAACAATTTATTGTGGAAAAACTTTCTTCACGCGCGATTGGTTACGGAATTCCCGGCGTTACGATTGATGGAACGGATGTTGAACTTGTGTACACAACAACGAAAGAGGCAATTGAACACGCGCGCAAAGGGAACGGACCAACATTGATAGAAAGTGTTACGATGCGAATGCAAGGACACGCAATTCACGACGACGCTTCGTATGTTCCGAAAAAACTCATGGATTACTGGAAGAAGAAAGACCCGATTGAGAATTACGAAAAAAAACTATTCGCTGAAAAAATTCTTTCTGAAAAAAAGGAAAAAGAAATTTACGCTGAAATAAAAATGCAAATTGATGATGCCGTTGAGTTTGCTGTGAATGAACCATATCCCAAAGGCGAAGAAGCGGCGATGGGAGTTTTTGCGGATTGAATTACTTGAGATTATAGGAATTGAATCGTGTTCGAAAATTATTTGAATCGAATGCGGGAGAAGATACGAGAGAACGATTATGTTATGTCTCTCCACGCAGAAGAAGAAATGGATAATGACACGTTATCAATTTTTGATGTTGAACGTTGCATTCTTAACGGAACAATTGTAGAAAGACAGAAAGATAAAATTACTTCAGAATGGAAATATAGAGTTCGAGGAAAATCTGTTTCCTTTCGTGAAATGGAAGTAGTTGCAAAATTTAGTCCTATTGGCACATTAGTTATAATTACAGTTTATTCACTCTAACATTTATAGAATATGATTTGTAAAATTTGTGGAAACAATTCAGCAAAAGTCCGTAAGGTTGCGCGAACGTACGGGAAAGGAAAAGATATGTTTGTCATCGAGGATGTTCCCGTTGTGAGTTGCTCGCATTGCGGCGAAAGTTATTTAACAGCGGAAACACTGCACGAAGTTGAGCGATTGAAACTTCATAAAAAGGAACTCACTGTTCGACGCCCAGTAAACGTTGTTCAATTTGCGTAAATGTTATGGCAAATCTTTTCTGGAAACAAAATAAAAGTAAAACCTTAAATCTTCTTTCAACTCCTTTTAAAACGGAAGAAGAGTTTGAGAAAGTTGTCTTTGAAACAAAAGAATTGTTTGAAGATATATATTTTATCAAACGACAAATTCGGGGCGGAGGAAAAGCGGGAATTCCCGATATCATTGGAATTGATACAGATGGAAATGTTTGTATCATCGAAATGAAAAATGTCGTTGTTGATTCGTCTATTTTTCCGCAAATATTATCGTATGCAATTTGGGCAAAAGAAAATCCCGATTCTATAAAAAGTCTTTGGCTTGAAATGGAAGACCAACCAGATGATATAACTGTAAATTGGGATAATTATGAAGTTCGTATGATAGTAATTGCTCCATCAATCAATCCATCAACATTGAAAATGGTAGATTCAATCAGTTATCAAATTGATTTTATAGAAATTACAAGATGGATAGAAAAAGAAAATTATTTTTTACTTGTTAATAAATTAGAACCAATCAAACAAATAAAAGTAAAAACTGCAAAAGGATTGCAAACATACGATGAAGAATTTTATAAAAGCCGTTATAACACAAAAAGTGTAGAGAGTTTTTTAAAATTTGCAAAAGAAACTGAAAAACTTATAAAACAACATAACATTCCTTTAGAGAAAAAATTCAACCATAATGCATGTGCATTTAAATATGGTTTCTTTCGTCCATTTCGTATAAAATGGACTGGCACAAAAACTTTTGCGTACACATTTTGGCTATCAAAGTCTATCGCTGAAAAAATACAACCTAAAAACATAAAGATGTATAGATACTATAGTGCCGAAGCGATTTATATAATAGACGAAAAAACTAAACCGGAAGATTTTTTACTTCTAATAAAAAAATCACTTGAAGTATTACAAAAGAAATAATTTTGCCAAGTGAACAAAACTCTCACCTACATCGAAGCAATTTCCGAAGCGCTTTGGGAAGAAATGGAACGCGATAAAAATGTGTTTCTTCTCGGCGAAGATATTGGAGCGTACGGCGGCGCATTCAAAGTTACGAAAGGTTTTCACGAACACTTTGGCGGAGAGCGCGTGATTGATACCGTTCTCGCGGAAGAAGCAATTATCGGCGCGGCAACGGGAGCGGCAGTTGTGGGAATGCGACCGGTTGCGGAAATTCAGTTTGCAGATTTTATCACGAGCGGATTCAATCAACTTGTGAACAACTCGGCGAAAATTTTTTGGCGATGGAATATTCCCGTGCCGATGGTTGTGCGATTGCCGAGCGGTGGTGGAATTCACGGCGGACCGTATCATTCCATTAATCCCGAAGCGTGGTTTTTTCACGTTCCCGGTTTAAAACTTGTTGCTCCATCAACGCCGTACGACGCAAAAGGATTAATGAAAGCGGCGATTCGCGATAACAATCCCGTGCTGTATTTTGAATCGAAATATTTGTATCGCCGCATCAAAGGAGAAATTCCAAAAGACGATTACGTTGTTGAAATCGGTAAAGCAGATGTGAAACGAAAAGGAAATGATATTTCCGTTATCACGTATGGAACGGGAGTTCATTGGAGTTTGGAAGCAGCAGAAATTTTATCGAAAGAAAATATTGATGTTGAAGTTTTGGATTTGCGGAGTTTGATGCCGCTCGATACTGAAGCGATATTTTCTTCAGTTAAAAAAACGGCAAAAGTTTTGCTCGTTCACGAAGATAGTTTAACCGGTGGCATTGGCGGAGAAATTGCGGCGTTGATTTCCGACAATTGTTTTCAATATCTTGATGCGCCGATTAAACGTGTTGCCGCACTCGATGCACCGGTTCCTTATGCACCAACACTGGAAGAATATTTTCTTCCGAATGCCGAAAAAGTTGTGAAAGCGTTGAGAGAGTTGGAAGCGTTTTAGAGTTAGTCATTCTGAGCGAGGCGAAGAATCTTCCTATTCGAATGAGGGGATGTTTCGCTTCGCTCAACATGACATGCACAAATAATTTTTAAAAAATAAGTTTTATACACAATTACACAAAACAAACATTATGGCTAAAGTAGAAATCCCCATGCCGCAACTCGGCGAAAGTTTAACCGAAGGCACAATTATTAAATGGCACAAAAAAGCCGGCGATTCCATCAAGAAAGATGAAACGCTGCTCGAAATTTCCACAGACAAAGTGGATTCGGAAATTCCATCGCCCGTTTCGGGAATTGTAACAAAACTTCTCTTTGAAGAAGGAAAAGTTGTTCTCATTAAAACAACAATTGCAATTATCGAAACCGATACTGCTTCTGCAGTTGTAGAAGAAACGCCGAAAGCAGAAACGAAAGTCGTGGAAACAAAACCAACTCCACCGCCGGCAAAAGTAGAAGCGCAAAAACCAGCGCAAGTTGTTTCTGTTCCGCAAGTTCAAAAAGTTGTTGAACAAAAAATGGATGGTCAACGACCCGACGTGTCGGGAAGATTTTATTCTCCGCTTGTGTTGAACATTGCACGAACCGAAGGAATTTCGATGAGCGAGTTGGAAAGAATTCCCGGAACCGGACAAGAAGGAAGAGTTTCCAAAAAAGATATTCTCGCGTATGTTGCAAACAGAAAGTCGGGTGGATTTACAACTACAACAATTTCTTATTCTGAACTTGGAAAAGTTGCAACGCCAATTTCACCGCGAATTGAATCTTCGTTAAAACATATTGACAGCGGTGAACTTGCGCAAAAATATCCCGCGCCGCAATACGAGATTTTGCAAATGTCAAACGTCATACAAAAAATGGCGGAACACATGGTGCGAAGTGTTGCAACTTCGCCGCACGTGTTTGCAGTGCATACGTGTGATTTCACCAACTTGGTAAAGTTCCGCGAATCGAATGGAAAAGCATTTGAACAGCGCGAAGGATTTAAACTTACATATACGCCATTTATTGCAGATGCAATTGTAAAAGCGTTAAAAGAATTTCCGCTTGTCAATTCTTCTATCGAAGGAGATAAAATTATTTTGAAAAAGTTTGTCAATCTCGGAATGGCAGTTGCTTCGGATAACGGATTGATTGTTCCCGTAATAAAAAATGCGGATGAGAAAAATTTTCTTGGACTTGCGCGACAAATAAATGATTTAGCAACACGGACACGAAACAAGAAATTAACCTTGAACGATATCGAAGGTGGAACATTTACGTTTTCGAATTACGGTGTGTTCGGAACATTACTCGGAACCCCGATTATCGCACAACCGCAAGTTGCAATTATGGGAGTTGGCGCAATCAAAAAGCAACCGGTAGTTTTGAATGATGCAATTGCGATTCGTTCGATTTCGTATTTTACGTTATCATTTGACCATCGCATTATTGATGGCGCACTTGGCGGACAATTTCTCGAAGCAGTGATTCGGAATATTGAAAATTTTGATGTGAAAGCGATAGTGTAATTCTCACGCAAAGACGCGACATCGTTAAACAATTTTTCTTTGCATCTTCGCGGCTTTGCGAGAGATAGAAACGTATTGTTTGTGAATTATTGAATCTTTCATACTTTTTGCCCGCATTAAATCAATATTGTGAAGCCAACAGTTTATATCGAAACTACAGTAATCAGTTATCTCACTGCACGACCGAGCAGAGATTTAATTGTTGCCGCTCATCAGCAAATTACTTTGGATTGGTGGGAAAAGAAGCACAACAACTATGATTTTTATGTTTCTGAATTTGTTTTGAAGGAAGCAAGCAAAGGCGATGCAACAGCCGCACAAAAGCGAATGGATGTTGTAAATAAAATTACACTTCTCAGAATTACCGATGAAATAACATCGCTGGGAATATTATTTATGAAACAGGCGCACTTACCAAAGAACGCTACGGAAGATGCCCTCCACATTGCAACTGCAACCGTTCACCAAATGGATTACCTTGTTACGTGGAATTGCAAACACATCGCAAACGCAGAAATTCAAAAAATGTTAAAGAACATAGCCGCAAGCAATGGTTATGAGTTACCACTTATTTGTACACCCGAAGAACTATTAGGAGAATTTTATGTGGGATGACCCGATTGTAGAAGAAATAAGAAAATACCGACAAGAACACGCAGCTCAATTTAATTATGATATTGAAGCAATTATGCGCGACATTATAGAAAGCCAAAACCAACGTGGCGGAATTCTCGTTTCTCGTTCGATACGAGAAGCAAAAGAGAACGAACAAAACAAAACCGCGAACGATGCTGCTCGTAAAGCGGCGTAATGAATTTAACAAATCATCGAACTAACAAGCAAGCCAATTAGCTAACAAACGATTTTTATGTAACAAACTAAAACAAATTTTATAACGTAGTTTTTCGCTACGTTCTTGCAAGAAAACTAGCACTTTTCAAATCATAAGAGAACAAGCGAGAGGATTACGTCCAACGATGGACGTGGCCTCTTTATATCTTCTTATGTGGGTATGCTAGTACCTCTTGCAAGGATGTAATTTTGGTTACGTCCTTTTTTATTTTAAAGATATTACAATGAGTTTCAACAAAAGTTTTATCTATGGAAAATCCACGGATAATTTTATCAACTAACAATAATTCATTCACAAATTTCGGAGATAATTCCAATGAAAAAAAACATCATATTCGTAATAGCATTTGCATTGACAATCACATTGTTCAATTGCAAAAAAGAAACCACGACAGAGACAAAAGAAGTAAAAACGACCGGTACTCTGAAAGGTAAAGTAACTGATTCGATAAGCGGTAATCCGATTGCAGACGTGTTCATTACTACTCGGCCTGCAAGCGGAACATTCGACTTATTAACAAATGCAACGGGCGATTACCAGATAAACGGAATAACTAAGGGAACATATACTGTTATTGCAAGCAAGACAGGTTACTACACAGATAGTGTAGTTAATGTCAATATTAAAGCAAGCGAAACTACAACGGCAAATATTAAATTGACTTCAACATTACCTACGCATGGATTAGTTGCTTATTATCCATTTAACGGAAATGCAAATGATGAAAGTGGAAATGGATGGAATGGAACAGTCAATGGTACCATTCCAACACAAAATAGATTTGGCATTTCTAACACTGCTTATCATTTCGACAGTACCTCAAGCAATACTATCACTACTCAGTTCTCTGGTGTTTTGGGAAGTCATTCGAGAACGATATCCTTCTGGCAAACCTCGGATAACATAAGTAGAAGTATTTCTATGTCTTACGGTGCTGGTACCAATTATCAATCTACTCCGGGTTGTACTTTCGTGATGTTTGCTCAACGAATTAGTAGCAACCAAGTAATAGCTGGTGTAGATTTAAGATTCGGGGGGATTGCCTATTTAATAAGTGACAGCGGAAGCGGCTGGCACCATTATACAATTGTCGTTCCGGACATCGCTCAACCAAGGACGCAAGATGTAAAGCTCTATCGAGATGGCACATTAGTGACAACCGTTTACTCAATGTTCGGAGATGTCGCCGTTAATACTCTTGATAGTTTCAATTTCATCATAGGGCAATTTGTCAATAGTGCTAATTTTGGTGGGAATCTTGATGACATCCGAATTTATAACCGCGCACTGTCAGATTCAGAAATCCAAGCGTTGTATCACGAAGGCGGTTGGTAAATAAATATTTTTTTGTTGTGAAGTAAATGTAACACAACGAGTCTCGTTGTGTTACTTCAAAGGCGATTTCAAAAATGAAATCGCCTTTTTGTTTTTCAAACACTCAATAATTATTTGTTCCATCTTTACTTATATTTACAGCGAAAATTTTCCACATAAACATTTCGCAATATGGCACAGTTCAAAGATAGTATTCTCACACTCGTTATTGATACCTCCACTAATCTTCCTCCCGATGTTCGCGAAGCAATCGCAAAAGCAAAACAAAATGAAACACAAGGCACACGCTCATCTCTTGCGCTCGATATGATTGCAACAAACGTTGACTTTGCGTGCGCAGTTGAAGGAGCAATTTGTCAGGATACAGGAATGCCAACGTTTTACATTCACACGCCTGTCGGAACAAATCAAATTGAATTGCGAAAACAAATTCTCGAAGCAGTTGCCGAGGCGACTAAACTTGGCAAACTGCGCAACAATTCCGTTGATTCACTCACAGGAAAAAACAGCGGCAATAATTTAGGTCCCGGCACACCAGTGATTCATTTTGAACAATGGGAAAATGAAAATGAAATAGAAGTAAAGTTACTTCTCAAAGGCGGCGGATGTGAAAATAAAAATATTCAGTACTCGCTTCCGATGGACCTTCCCAATGTGGGAAAAGCAGGAAGAACTCTCGATGGCGTTCGCAAATGTATTATGCACGCAGTTTGGCAAGCGCAAGGGCACGGATGTTCAATCGGCGCAATTGGTGTTTCGATTGGAGGCGATAGAACGACTGGCTATGAACACGCGAAGCAGCAGTTGTTCAGAATGTTGGATGATGTTAACCCAAATCCGGAGTTACGAAAACTCGAAGAGTATGTTATGGAAAACGTGGACAAACTCGGAATCGGAACGATGGGGTTTGGCGGAAACACAACACTTATCGGATGTAAGGTTGGTGTGCAAAATCGTTTGCCGGCAAGTTTCTTTGTTTCGGTCGCGTACGATTGCTGGGCGTTTCGTCGTCAAGGAGTAATTCTTGATACGAAAACCTTTGCAATAAAGCGTTGGCTCTACAAAGAAAAACCGATTGAGAAAATGATGAAGGAAGAAATTTCTTTAACAGGAAGAGAAATAAAATTGACAACGCCGATTTCAGAAGAACAAATTCGGAAATTGAAAGTCGGTGATACAGTGTTGATTAGCGGAAAAATGTTTACGGGGCGCGACCAGATTCACGCGTACTTGATGAGCAATCCATCGCCGGTTGATTTGAATGGACAAGTAATTTATCACTGTGGTCCCGTTGCATTACAGGAAAATGGAAAATGGAAAATCACTGCCGCAGGTCCAACAACAAGCGGTCGCGAAGAACCATATCAAGGAACGATTATCAAAAAATTTGGTGTGCGAGCAGTTGTGGGAAAAGGCGGAATGGGCGCAAAAACATTAGCCGCGTTGAAAGAACATGGCGCAGTGTATTTGAACGCAATAGGAGGCGCAGCGCAATATTACGCTCGCTGCATTGAAGAAGTTGAAGGCGTTGACTTAATGGAATTTGGAATTCCCGAAGCGATGTGGCATTTGCGCGTGAAAGATTTTCCCGCAATTGTTACGATGGACGCAAACGGAAATAGTTTGCACGCAGAGATAGAACAATCCTCCGCAGTGGAGTTAGGAAAATTTGCAGAAGCGGTGATGTAAAATTATTTCACGCTAAGACGCGAAGACGCAAAGAAATTTTTTGGCAACGAAACGTGTTATGAAACTAACATATAACAGAGACGGAGACATACTTCTCGTAGAAACGTCTTCTGAAAAAATAGACTATGCAGAAGAAAGTGGACCGCTCATTGTGCACTTTTCAAAAGATAACAAACCGGTTCTATTAGAAATTTTGGACGCAAGTGAATTTCTGTCTTCTATTACAAGATTAGCAATGCAAGTTAAATCTGAAAAAGCGGTTGAATTCGCCGGGTAATTATGTTCGTCATCCAAGAAAACAGAATTACACAAGAAACACCTCAACCGATCATTGATGTTCCTTCAAAATCAATTCCTCGCCGACCTGAATGGTTGAAAGCAAAACCGCCGATTGGTGAAGGATATTCACGGTTGAAAAATATTATGGAGGAACATAAACTTCATACGGTTTGCGAAGAAGCACGTTGTCCGAATACAGGAGAATGTTGGAACAGCGGCACTGCAACGTTTATGATTTTGGGAGATGTCTGCACGCGCAGTTGTGGATTTTGTAACGTGAAAACCGGTTTGCCGACAGAACTCGATGCCGATGAACCGCGCCGTGTTGCAGAAGCAGTGAAGTTGATGAACTTGAAGCACGCAGTTATTACATCCGTGAATCGCGATGAGTTGTACGACGGCGGTTCATTTATTTTTGCAGATACAATTCGTGAAGTGCGAAAACAAAATCCGCAAACTACGATTGAAGTTTTGATTCCTGATTTCAAAGGCGATGAATTTGCGTTGGTGAATGTGCTTGATGCATTTCCCGATATTTTGAATCACAATGTGGAAACTGTTCCGCGATTGTATTCAACAGTTCGCCCGCAAGCAAAGTATGAACGAAGTTTGGAATTACTTTCTCGCGCAAAGCAACGCGGATTCAAAACAAAAACCGGAATTATGGTAGGACTTGGCGAAAACGAACAAGAAGTTTTGAAAACGATGAAAGATATATCCCAAACCAAATGCGACATTCTTACACTCGGACAATACCTCCAACCGACAAAAAACCATTTGCCCGTTGAACGATTTATTCATCCCGACGAGTTTGCACTGTATAAAAAAGCCGGTATGGAAATGGGATTTCAGCACGTGGAAAGCGGACCGTTGGTGCGAAGTTCCTATCACGCTGCGAAGCATGTGTAACGCTTCGACTCCGCTTAGTGTGATGTTGTTTTAGAAACCCGATTCATTTTCCGAATCGGGTTTTTTGTTTTAAAGATTGAATTTTAAAACTCATGAAGGTCCGAAGGACTCCTTTGGAGGATGCCTTTGGCAAAAAGACACAAAGGTCACAAAATATTGTCGAGGACTCTTTGTGAATCTATTGCTCTCTATGCTCTTTGTGAAAATACTTTGTGCTCTCTGTGTTTAAAAAAAATATTGTGTTTAGCGATGCCCTCCATTTAAAACTTTCGCTCTTTCCATGTTACCTTCTTTGTGAATAATACTATCAACGGAAAAATCAATCCGTACACATAATAATAAACTTCAAACGCAAGAAAATGTTTGAGTAATGTTCGCCCGCGAAATTCGCTTAATGGTTTCCTCAATAAAAATATATCCGCAAGAAATTTGATGCCGAATAAACTGAGGAGAAAAGGGAGAGAGGAAAAGAAAAACCCGAACAAAAAAAGTAGATGCGCAACATACCCGATGCCGATAACGATAATCCCTTCCGACACCATATCCAGCGCGCCAACGCCCCACCGCTGTTTTTGGCGGTAAATTTCTTTCCACGTTGCGCAGGGATAACTTCGAATGAGCGTTTCATCGCTGACGAGAAACCGCACGTTGTACTTCTTCGTTTTTAACACTGCCTGCACCAATGCATAATCCTCGGTAACGCTGAACGGAATACCGCGAAACCCTCCAACAGCATTATACGCTTTTTTCGAAATAGAAAAATTATTTCCAATGACCGTAATAGGAAGTTGATGACCTGCCATTGCTGCAGAAACGGTAAAATGCATCAGCCAATCGAGCGACTGTATTCCTTCAAACGTATTTCGCGCAGTGAGCAGTGTATAACTCCCGACGATACCGACATCGTTCTGGAATTGCTCAGCCGTCGTCTTCACCCAGAGAGGAGAAACAGTGCAATCCGCATCGGTGAACATAAAAATTTCTCCCCGCGCTTCGTCCAATGCAACGGCGAGCGCATTCGCTTTTCCGTGTGTTTGTTTTCCCTCCTGCGTGATACGAAGAAGTTTGAAATGAGAAAGCGAAGCAATGAATGTTGAAACGATGCCGGAAGTTGTATCGGTTGAGCGGTCGTCAACAATAATAATTTCTATTTTGTCGTGCGGGTATTCGAGACGGGAAAGCGACTCGATGCAGGGGAGAATGTTTTTTTCCTCATTGCGCGCCGCAACAACGACGGTAACAAAAGGGAGAGCGGGAACGGAAGAGGGTTGTTCTGCAAAAAATCTTTGTTGAAAAGGAAAACACCGGAGCAACCCCCGTTGTAACCAGAATATATCCGCAACATAGAGGAAGAGCGCGGCGAGCAGAACTATTTCAAACACAGACGAGGGGGGAATTAAAAAAGGTCATCTCGTTCCAAACAGAGATGACCTCTCTATGTGCCATAGGCATCACAACACCGAAAAAATATTATGCGACTTTTGCAACGCGACCGAGTTTTATACACGTGGTGCAAACCCGCATACGAACTGCGCGTCCATCCACCGATGCACGTACGCTTTGCAGATTGGGAATCCAGCGGCGGCGGGTGCGGTTATGGGCGTGGCTGATATTGTTCCCTGAAAGCGGGCGTTTATCACATAATTCACAAACTTTTGACATCGTAGTACCTTCTGATAATTATATTTCAATAAAATGCGGGGAAAAGATAGAAAAAAGTTTCGACAGGGCAAAGCATTTCAACAAAAAAGGCGATAGAGAATATTTCCCTATCGCCTGCATGTTTTCGTGCCCGGTGATGTGTTTCATTCTCTTACTCCAGATTATATTTTTCTTTATTCCTTGCACGGCAGCGCGTTTGTGGTATAAAATTTCCCTTGTCGGGCATAAATATTTCTCACGCCGTGAGTAAAATTTTAACCATCAATCTAATTTTCCCGGAGGAAACATAAAGTTTCCCGACTGCCATCTCGGGAGTTCCGGATGTTGTTCGGGGAAGTTATCCTCTCATCCGGGGAAGTTTCGGCGCCATTTGCAGACGTGCAGATGTGATTCGGGGAGTTCCGGATGGAATGTGGGGAAGTTCGGACGCGGTATCAGGAAATTACGATGTGGTATCGGGAAGTTACCCAAGGGTATCGGGAGTTCCGGATGGAATATGGGGAAGTTCGGACGTGGTATCGGGAGTTCCGGATGTGAGCGAGGGGTTTCCGGATGGCGTTCGGGGAAGTGCAAATGGTTTCCGGACAGGTGTAAATGGCTTCTGGACATGTGTAAATGGTTTCCGGACAGGTGCAAAAGGCATTCGGACATGTGTAAATGGTTTCCGGACAGGTGCAAATGGTTTCCGGACAGGTGTAAATGGTTTCCGGACAAGTGCAAATGACGTCTGGACAGGTGTAAATGGTTTCCGGACATGTGCAGATGGTTTTCGGACAGGTGCAAATGGTATCCGGACAGGTGCAGATGGTTTCCAGACATGTACGGAAATGATTTGTAACTGTGAAATTTGCGAAAAAACAAGGTTTTTCTCAATTTAGGCACTTCGATGACTCAAAAGGAATTTTTTTTCTGACATTAAGGCAATAAAGAGAAGGAAATCGGTTAGTTGGGCTGGAAAATGGTTGGCACGGAACTTGCTAATGCGGTTTTTGAAAAACTTACCAACTCGCTTGACATTGCACTAAATCTTTTGTAATTTCTCCACGAAAATTTTACAGTGAACAGTCGGCGTATAAGCGGATGCGCGGCTGTGACCTGAAAAGAGAACCCCTGCTTCCCTCTTCAAGCCACAACATGCGCAACGACTACTAACGTTGACAA
>JAGXRH010000161.1 GCA_018335975.1 Ignavibacteriales bacterium | reverse complement strand
GAGGATATTCTAAAAATCTTGTGCAAATTATTTGAAAGTTTTCGGAGAAAAAATACTATTAACCCTTCTCGTTTTCAAGAAATATTTGGCGTTAAAACATTAATTTTTTTCTACAAAAAAAGCCCCTACAAAACTTGTTGAGGCAACTAAATATTACAGAATTTTTCATTTGAAATGCAAATATTTTCTACCTTTGTTTGCTAAGGTACGATTGACCAATTAAATCCCCAAATTTTGATTGTAGTATCTCCGCTTCCGCTTGAAATATAATTTCCATCGGAACTGAGTGAGACTGAATACACCGAACCATTATGTCCAGTTAGAGTTCTATCTATATTTCCTGTCATCGTTTCCCATATTTTGATTGTGTTATCATGACCTCCGCTTATAATGTAATTTCCATCGGAGCTATATGAGACAGAATTAACATAACCACTATGTCCGATAAGTGTTCGGTCTAAACCTCCTGTTGTTGTATTCCATACCTTAATTTCTTGATAACTTCCACTTGCAATATAATTTCCATCTGGGCTATACGCGATGGAATTAACATAACTATTATTTCCATTGATTATTCGCAATAACCCACCACCCGTCGCATTCCATATTTTTATTTCTTGATAACTTCCACTTGCGATATAATTTCCATTAGGACTATATGCAATGGAATGAACCCAGGCATTATGACCGGTCAGTGTTCTCTCTAAACTTCCCGTTGTCGCATTCCATATTTTAATTTCTTGATAACTTCCACTTGCGATATAATTTCCATTAGGACTATATGCGAGGGACCTAACTGGCGCAGTATGACCAATGAGTGTTCTCAAAAAACTTCCCGTCGTCGTATTCCATATTTTGAGCGTGTTATCTTCACTTCCGCTTACGAGAAAATTTCCATCGGGGCTATATGCAATGGCATTAACTGAACCGCTATGGCCGTTTAGTGTTCTGTAAACGGTTCCAGTATATACATTCCATAACTTTATTGTATTATCTACACTCCCGCTCGCTAAATAATTTCCGTCTGGCTTAAAGCGAACAGAATAAACAATTGAGCTATGCCCCGTTAATGTTTCCATTGGAAATCCAGTACGAAATTCAATTTTAAGCGTATTTGAATAGTTACTTAGATTATAAGTTGATTTTGCTCTTATTCTAAATCTATATAGAAAAGAGGTATCTAAATCATTTACAATATGAGTGGTATCGTTAAAAGGAACTGTTGTAAGTAATACAAAACTGCCATTCTCAATTGCTCGCTCAATTTCAAAACTCGTCTCAAACGTCGAATTATCTTCCCATCGTAAACGAACGGAGGTAACGCCAATTGAAACCATCATAAGATTGGATGGTGCTGGAAATGTTATTTGGTTGGAGATGATGTTTGAATAACTGCTCACGTTATGTATTGATTTTGCCCTAACTCTAAAACTGTATATGGTATCTATACTATACATCCCGCTTACTGTGGTGGAAGTAGAATTTGCATTTACTACATTAACAACCTGAAAATTTGCTCCATCAATACTTTTTTCAATTTCAAATCCTGTTTCAACAGTGGAATTATCTTGCCAATTTAGTTGAACCGACAATTCATTCATTGAGGTGATTGTAAGATTTGTTGGAGGTGAGAATGTCAGTCGTTTTGAGACAGTATTTGAATAACTACTTACGTTATGTGTTGATTTTGCTCTTACTCTAAAACTGTATGTTGTATCTATGCTGTATATACCATTTACTGTTGCAGATGTAGAATTTGCACTTACTTCTTTTGCAAGATAGAACGTAGTTCCATTATTACTTTTTTCAATTTCAAACCCTGTTTCAAAGAGAGAATTTTCTGACCATTGCAATCGAACAGTAGTATCGCTTATGGAAACTATTGACAGACTAGTAGGAGGTAAAAATGATAATTTTCGTGATATGATATTTGAATAACCACTTAAATTATATGTTGATTTTGCCCTTACCCTAAATCTGTATGTGGTATCTATACTGTATATTCCATTTACTGAAGCAGATGTAGAATTTGCACCAACGATTTTTGCAAAATAAAAGTTTATTCCATCATTGCTTTTCTCTATCTCAAATCCTGTTTCAAATGTAGAACTATCTCGCCACTGTAATTGAACCGTTGTATCATTCATTGCAGTAATAGTAAGGTTTGATACAGATAATCTCAAATGTTCAGAAACTAAGTTGGAATATTGCGATACAGTATTTGCTGTTTTTGCCCTCACTCTGAAATAGTAAATTGTATCAATACTGTAAGCATTTTCAATTCTCGCCATCGTTACGTTGGTTCCCACATCTTTTACCTTAGTATAAGTTGTTTCATTACTGCTTTTTTCAATTTCAAACCCTGTTTCAAACCTACAATTGTCTTGCCACGTTAATGTAATTGCTGTATCACTTGCACTCGTTACACTCAAATCTGTTGGTCGGAAATTATAGGCCGTTGTGTTCACCAGAGAAGAAGAAGATACGTGCCCATCTGTATCAAAAGCACGCGCATAAATTGTGTGTCTGCTGCTATCTGGTAAACTTTCAACATCCCACACATATTTATACGGCGTGTTTGTAAATACTCTATCGCTATCAAGAGTATTATCAATATAAATCTCCACCCGTATTATTCCTTTGTCATCCGTTGCTTTCACTTCAATGGTAACAGAGCCAGCAACTGATGAGTTATTTTGTGGAGAGATAATTGTTACTACGGGAGTTGTTGGAATTGGCTGTGGTTTTGGTTCAGTTGTTTTTTCTTTACAGGAAATCAAAAACAATAACAGGGAGAGAGTAAGAAATTGTAGTTGCTTCATATCATACCTCAATCAAATTTGTTTCAATGGCGTTCATCTCAAAAGTTGAAAACTTGTTTCTCACGATTGCTATGCAACCATATCCAATCGCACGGCAGGTCTGTCAAAATGTGTCGGTATGCGTAATGCGCTTTCCGGTAAAATGGCAACGGCAACGGTATTTCCGAGCATATCAAAAAACTCAATGCTGTAACCGGTTTCTTTTCCTTGCACACTATGTTTTTCTACTATTGTGCCAATATCTCCCTTGTTTAGTCCTTGTTCGGGTAAATCGCGGTCAAGCACAACATCGTTGTAAAGTTGGTAATTCATAGTTATAAAAATTATGCTGGTATAAGTGTTATGAAACGAGGAACATCTGTTCCTATATCAATTTGCCAAATCGTTCGCACCAGCAATTTTCGTCCGCTGGGAGTTTTCAATGGAGCAACAATCTCGTATCGCAATCCATATTCCGTTTCTTGCCTCTGTGCAACATCTTCGCTTAAATGGTATTCTCGTATATCGCTTGCTACATCATTCCAAAGAGATATGCTGTAACCATACTCCATAAGTAATCGTGCTTTACTTCCACCGCGCTTGTGAGATATATTGAGTAAATACTTTACAATTTTATCACTATCAATAATTGCGTTCTCACGGTTAGGTAATTTCATTTTGTCGGGCTAAACTTACAAAAAATTTATCTTCATTTCAACCCCCCACTTACCTTCAATCAAGGGAGTGCCGTTTCCTTTTGCCTCTACCCCCCTTAATATTGAGCATAAACAAATTAGAGTTTCCTTTTTATATCGCACACAATCGCTCAAATATGTGTTAGAGCAAGAAAAAACCACATTCCTCAATTCATCACAAACGAAATTTTGTTTACTTCGCTTGCAAGCGTTTCCGGTTTCAAGTGTGCATAGTGTTTTGTCGTTACGGAAACATCACCGTGTCCAAGCAATTTACTCACTGCATAAATTTCCGTTCCACTCATCACAAGCCAACTTGCAAACGTAGAACGCAATGAATGAAATTTCAATCGCTCGCTCATTCCCGCTTGCCGTACATAGCGTTTGAAAAGATGTGAAAGCCAATCTTTATCTATGTGCTTTCCATTGAGCGTGAAAATAAATTCCGAAACTGTTTTCTCGTGTCTTTGTTTGAGGAGAAAGTAACAAACATCACTCATTGGAAGAACGCGCCGCTTTCCGCATTTCACCTTAAATGTTGCATCGCTTTCAATCGAAATCGTTTTTCGTTCAAAGTCAATATTGCTCCATCTCAAGTTGAGGATTTCCCCGCGCCGCATTCCTGTGCATACTGCAAACATAATTGTTTCTTTGAGCCACTGCTCTTTGATAAGCGAAAGCAACATCTCAAAATCTTCTTTGGCAAAGAATGCGGGAGTTTGTTGAGGTTCAACGCATTTTGTAATTTCCTCAACGGGATTTGTATGCAAGAGTTTCCATCGCTTTGCAGTATTGAGTGCAGCGCGTAACGTTTCGAGTTCAATATTCACCGTTACGGGAGTTACTTCTGCAAGTCGTTTGCTTTTATATTTGTCGAAGTGTTGAGGCGTGAGTGATGAAAGAGATATATCGTTTGCAATTTCCAGCAAGTGCCGAAAAGCAATTCTGTAATAGGCGCAAGTATTTTTTGAGTAATTTTGCTCAAGGTAGGAGAGAAGTTGATTGGAAAACAAAGAAAGCGAAATCTCTTTCGGTTTGTGAGCAAGAAGTTTCTTGAAATCTGAAAGTTGTTTGAGTGCATCAGATTTTATCCGTTCGCGCGTAGATTTCCATTTGAGTTTTGCGCCTTCGTAGTAACCGATGTAATAAATTCCATTATTGCGTTTTGTAAGATAAAGTTTTGTAGAGTTCATAAAAACCGTAGAGATTTTTCTACAGTTTATTCTACAGCAAAGCAAAAATGTTAGAAATTGTGTTGAAAATAGCGGTTCTCGTTGGGCTCATAACCCAAAGGTTGTAGGTTCAAGTCCTGCCCCCGCTACGATAGAAGCCGAAGAATGAATGTTTTTCGGCTTCTTGATTTTTTATGTCACCCAAACAATCAATAGAGTTACAACAAAATTTTCTGTAGCCCTATTTCTCTCCTGCACTTATACGGATAACAATATGAAACAACTTGGTGTAAGGATGATCGGCTGTTCAAAAAAATATTTGAGAACTTTTTCGGAGGTTTCTATATTTTTTCTTTTTTTGAATAAAAAATATTTGTAATTTGTCGCCGCATTTTGTGGCAAAAAAAACACTTCATCACGTTCATGTGCATGTTTCACTTTAAAATTATTTGCCGATAATTTTCAGTGAATAAAATAACTGAAGCAACAGTTTTATAAAATTGTTGTATTTGGTGCTCTCGGTTTTAATAAATAATTTAGATTGAAAGTTAGATACTTCATTATATATTCTTATTGTTTTGCATTTTTTCTTCTGTTTGCCTTTGTAACAGAGGTATTGAATGCTCAAACATTTTTACCGGTTGCGTGGCCATCTGAAGTGTCGTACCGTCCTGCCACATTATTAAACCAATCCATCAATGATTACAAAGTTCAAGACCCTTCCAACGGAGGAACTTCTCCGCAAAGTTATGCAAACATTTCTTCGGGAACACCGGATTTAACTCTTCCTTCAATTTATTACGCTACCAACGGTACGACCCTGTTTATTCGCTTTCGCGTGGAAGGAAATGGTTTACTCTATGCGCCCGGACAAACTGCGGGAAGTACCGACCCGTGGAATTCTATTCAATGGACGATGTTGCTCGATGTAAATGGGGATGGGTGGCGAGATTTTGCATTATTTGTCGACGGAGCAAGTGGTGAACCTTCCGCACAAATTGACGTTATTAAAGTTCTTTATTCCAATCTCACGACATCGCAAACTGTTGATGTCTCTGTTTCCGGCGTTTATCTACTCTCTTCCTATTATACAGCACAAGCATATTCTTCCGGACAGTATGCCGGACAATTAAAACAGTATGATGGGAATGGAAATCTCATCACTACAAACGTTTGGTCGGGAGGAAGAACAACCGCACAAGTTGATTTCGGGGTAACACGGGCAACCAATTTGACGGGTACAAACGGCGATTATACTGTTGAATATCAAATTCCAATGTCGGCACTTGATGCTTCGGCTTACGGAGGACCGGTTGTATCAACTACAACTCCTGTTACCGCTTTTTTTGCAACGGCAAATAGCTTGAATAATCCATTTCAGAAAGATGCGGCATTCGCAGGAACTCTTTTCGCTAATCCCGGGGCTCCATTTCCCGGAGGAGATAATTTTACATTTGATGGAGGTCCGATTGTCAATCCAATTGTAACAAGCGTTGCCGCAACTGGTTGTCCCTCTGTTTCACTCACAGCAAAAGTGATTGATGCAATGAAACTTGTGAACGGTGTTAGCACGACGACAGTTTCTTCCGTTAACTTTTATTATTGGTATGACGCGAATGGAGATGATAGCGCTAATGATGGCGGCTCGAGTTGGACGCTGATTGGCGCTGGTTCTACAACATCGCTTGGAATTTGGACAAAATCATGGAACACAACGGCGCTTACGAACGGTCAATATCTTGTAAAAGTAATCGCAACTGACGAGCAAAGCAATTCAACTGATTCGTACACGGAAAATTACGGAGGAGGTTATTCGAACATCTATGCATCAGTGAGTAATAATTGCGGGACATCACCTCCGTATCTTTCAAAAAGTGTTACGCCAACTTCAGTTTCTTCTGTTGCAGATTCTGCTTCGCGAATTGTAACATATACAATTTCTATAACAAATCCATCGAGTTCGTCATTCACGCTCAGCAGTTTCACCGACCAACTGCCTACCGGATTTTCCTACATAGCGAACGCTTCCGGTGGAACGTTAACTCCTGCCACAAGTCCTTCGGCAAATTCAACAGGTTCGATAACGTGGACGTTTTCGTCGCCAACAATAGCAGGAAGCAGTACCGCCACATTAAAATTTTATGCTCTCGCTTCAACAACCGTGGGAACGTATGCTAACTCTGTCTCGGCAGTTGGTTCAACTTCTATCACCTCCGTGAACAACACCGCATCGGTAAACGTAACGGATGCATCAATTTCCCTATCAAAATCAGCATCAACGATTGCATCGGTTACAGAAGGACAATCTGTTACATATACAATTTCTTATCAGAATAATGGAAGCGCTTCCTTATCAAATGTTGTTATCACAGATTCACTCGTTGCCGGACTGAACTATTCCTCCTCATCCAATTCAGGAAGTTTTAACGGTTCAACGAGAAAAGTTACGTGGAATATCGGTTCACTTTCCGTTGGTCAATCCGGTTCGGTAACGGTAACAATAACAATTTCTTCTCCGTTTTCAGGAACGAGTCCACTTACAAATTCAGCAAGCGCATCTGCAACGGAGATTGTGACTACGACAACGAGCAACACAGTTTCAAACAGCGTTGCGGGACCTCAGCTCTCATTTTCAAAATTAGTCAGCCCCACAAGCGCAGTGCCGGGAGATTTTCTTACCTATACACTAACGTATGGAAATTCGGGAATATCTTCGGCGAGCAATGTTACAATTATTGATACACTTCCTTCAAATGTTTCGTACGTAACGGGAACAGCAACACCAATCACTCCTTCAGTTTCGGGAAATGTACTTACGTTTTCAGTTGGGAGTGTTGCTTCAGGAAGTGTGAATAACACAATTACATTTCAAGTTTCTGTTGCCAATCCGTATCCATCGGCGGGGAGCAGTCAATCTGTTTCAAATACCGGTCACTTGAGTTCAACACAAACAACGTCGATAAGCAGCACGACAACATTCACTGTAAACGCTATTCCGACGGTTTCCATTTCCAAAACTTCAGATAAAACTTCATACGCATCTACAGATACCGCTGTGTTTACGATTACTCTCACGAATTCCGGTAATGCTCCGGCAACGTTGAGTTCGATTCAAGATAGTTTGCCAACAGGATTCACGTATGTTTCAACATCGGGTGGCACACTTTCTGCATCAACGTCTCCGACCAATGGCTCAAGCGGAACAGTCTCATGGACATTTTCTTCAACAACTATCAATGCAAGTTCCTCTGCGACATTAATTTTCCGAGCAAAAGTTTCTTCTACTGCAGGAACATATCAAAATACAGCAAAAGCGACAGGAATTTTGATTAGCGGAAGTTCGTCAACAATTTCCGCAAGCGTTGTTTTCATCGTTTCGTCCGGCACGGAAAACTTTACCAAATCAACGAACAAAACTTCAGGGTTTGTCGGCGATACTATTACCTACACAATTTATTATGTGAATAGTTCCGGGGGAACCCAACCAAATCGTAATATTCGGGATACACTTCCTTCTTCATTGACATTTGTTTCGCAAACCGGTACTTCTTCAGATGCCAGCACTGTTACCTTTAGTCAAGTTGGAAATGCTTTAAAGTGGGTTTTACAAAATCCGTACCCGAATTCAACAAACACAACCATTACAATAAAGGCGATTGCAAATATCAGTGGAACAATTTCGAATACTGCTCAATTGTGGGGCGGCGGAGGGGCAGGAAGTTTGCAACTGACATCAAATACCGTTAGTACAACCATTGCCGCAGCGCCAAATTTTTCTTTCACAAAAACAGTGAGTCGTTCAACAGCGCCTGAGAAAGCAACACTAACGTACACGATTTCATATTCCAATACCGGTGGCGCAGCAAGTAATGTTGTCATTCGCGATACGATTCCGACGAATGTATCTTACCGCACCGGCACGGCGACAAATGGGGGTTCGTACACTTCGTCCCCCGGAAAAGGTTTTTTGAAATGGAATATTGGTAGTGTTGCATCAAGCGGTTCTGGCTCGGTTACATTTTCAGTAACGGTTGATTCTCCGGTGACAGTGAGCACGGTCATTCCAAACACTGCTTACCTTACAAATAACGAAAATGCAAATAAATCTTCTACGGTGAATGTAACTGTTCAGGGTTTACCGAATTTCGCTCTTGCAAAATCAGTTGATAAATCACTTGCTGGTCCCGGCGATACTTTGACGTACTCGATAACCTATCAGAATACCGGAAGCGCATCAGCATCGAATACCGTTATTACAGATAACATTGGTTCAAATCTATCTTTCGTAAGCGCGACAGGCGGGGGAGTCGAATCCGGCGGAACTGTTACGTGGAATATTGGAAACGTAAACGCCGGAACATCAAGTTCCGTTACATTGAAACTTCGTATCGTTTCTCCGCTTGCAAGGAACAGTGTATCCCAAGTTACAAACACTGCTTCGATTAGTGCAACAAGTGTTTCATCCATCAATTCTAATACGTCAACCACAACAGTCAGTTATCCCGATTTATCAATTTCAAAAACGGTTGACAGCACGTTGATAAATGCAGGAAATACGATGACGTACACAATTATTGTAACGAATACTTCATTCGCTTCTGCGGTTGGAACAATTTTATACGATTCAATTCCTTCGAATACGTCGTACGTAACGAACTCAACGTATCTCAATAGTACTCCTGTAACCGATATTTCCGGAACATCTGCATTGGTTACCGGAGTAACAATCGGAACGTTGACAACGGGACAATCAGTAACGATTCAATTCAGTGTTTCTGTCAATTCGCCAATTACGAACAATACGAGAATTTACAATCGAGCGCGAGCAACCACCACGAACATTACGGATGTAACGTATGGAAATGTCGTTTCGAGTACCGTACAATCTACACCAACGCTCACGCTTTCAAAAGCAGCATCGGTTTCAGGTTCTTCAATTCCCGGCGCAACGATTACATATACGCTGACGTACGGAAATTCGGGAACAACATCGGCGGAAAATGTGTACATCACGGACGCGATTCCTTCAAACACAAAATATGTTTCCAGTACTGTTTCCGGAACCGGCACATCGTACGACGCAGTGAATAACCAAATTATCGTTTCACGAAGTTCGCTTGCCGCAGGAACATCGGGACAAACAGCAAGTTTTCAAGTGAAAGTGAATTCTCCGTTGCCAAGTGGAACAACCGCGATTTCAAATTCAGCAACTGCAAGCGGAAGTAATGCGACGAGTGTTTCTGCAAATACTTCTACCAATATTACCGCCACTTCGACATTTTCGGTTTCGAAATCAACTTCCGTAACAAATGCCGGACTCACAGGAAATCCGTTATCGGCAACATTTACCTATACAATTTCATACAGCGTTTCGGGAAATGCGACAGTTGACAGTGTATTTCTTATTGATACTTTGCAAAGTGGTTTAGCGTATCAATCAAGCACATTAAACGGAAGTTCATCAGGAACTGCGATTGGACAAATTGTAACTTGGGATATTGGAAGCGTTTCACCCGGAACATCGGGACAAGCGACGGTGACGGTAAAAGCAACAAGCACGGGAACGTACACGAACAAAGCAAAAATTACAAGCACACAAAGCGGTTCAGCAACATTGAGCAATACAACATCAACCAATGTTACGAATACCTATACCGGAACAATCTCACAAACGGCAACGATTCTTCCTTCAAATTCAATTACCATCACCGTTACTGATCATGATTTGAAATCGGAAGGTTTGATTTTTGTTACGGTTGTAAATACTGTTACCAATGAATCCGAACAAATCGGATTGTTTGAAACAACATCGAACTCAGGAATATTTACGAAGACGGTTTCAACAATTTTCGGAACAACAGCCGGAACCAATAACGACGGATATTTCAACGCGCAGGCAGGAGATACAATTCGCGCAACGTATAATGATACGGTTGATTCGTCGGGAAATACTGCGAATGTTTCATCATCAACGCGCGTAATCGGCGGTTACACGGCAACGTTAACAGTTGCTCCTTCGCTGGTTGCCCCAGGAAATTCTCTCACATTCACGTTAACTGATTTAGATTTAAATTACGATACTTCGTCTGCGGAAACATACTCATATACCGCAACAAGCAATCAAGGCGAAACGGAAAATCTTTCATTAACCGAAACAGGAAATAATACTGGAATATTTACCGCAACGGTTGGAACAACGTTCGGAACTCCACCGGGAACAAACAACAATGGAACATTTACCGTTCAATCGACAAACACGATTTCACTTTCGTATTTTGATTCACTCACAACGCCGGGGACAACAGCAACAATCTCCGCAACCGCAACAATAGGAAATGTGAATTTATCCGCGTCATCAAAATCTGTTACGGATTTGAACGCCGGTTCATCCATTCCGAACGACACGATGAGTTATACCATTAAAGTGAAGAATACAGGAAATGTTGCCGCAACTTCTATCACCGTTTACGATACAATTCCGTCGGGAATAAATGTTGTTACTGCGACCATTTCTCACAGCGGAACATTATCAAGTGGCATAATTACGTTCCCCGCATTTGCTGTTGGTGTGAATGATAGTGTTTTACTTACGTATAAAGCACTAATTGATACATCGGTTCAGGATGAAGATACTGTTATTAACACGGCATTGATTTCAGGACACGGAACAACAAAGACCGTTCAATCGTCATTCGTCGCGAGTAATCGTCCGTTGATGTCGCTTGCAAAATCTGTTGATAAATCTTCAGCAATTCCTGGCGATACATTGACATACACGGTTGTGTACACGAACATTGGTTCATCGGTAGCAACAAATGTTATTGTGTCGGACTCAATAAAACAAACGACAGAATATGTTGCTGGCTCGGTAACAATTAATAATGTTACACAAACAGATAATGGCGGCGATGGTGTTGTTTCCGTCAATGCTGCAGCGATTCAAATAACGATTGGTCAAGTGCAAGCAGGACAATCCGGGACCATAAAATTTAAGGTGAGAGTGAAATGAGAAACTTGTTATTTCGTCTTGCTCTGGTATTATTGTTCTTCTCCGAAAATTTATTTTCACAGAAGAATATTGAAATGCAATTTTCTTCCTATTCAATCACGGCGCCAACTTCATTGAAGGGAAGCGTTGACGCAGAATCATTTCCTCTCATTATGGGGAAGCAAAACGTTCTCAAAAATAAAAATGGAAAAGAACGTTTTGGAATTTTTGGAAAAGAAAATGCAAAGGCAGGTTCATCGGCAACATTATTTGAAATTCTTGATGCATCGTCGAACGAAGTGGTAAAGAAAATCTCGCTTGATGATTATTTTGGAAAAGAAAATGACAATTGGAAATTGCTTCGAACAGAAAAACTATCGAATGATAAAGTCAGAAATATTTTTCAAGCGAAGAATGGAAACACAAGTTTTACGTTGATTTGTGACGTGGAAATTAAGACTGATTCGCATCTTCCAACGGGAAAAAGTTTATCGCTTTCGCTTTCTGTAGAATTTGCTAGTGCCCGAATAGTGAAAACAAAATTTTACGGCGCTGTTAAAGGTTTATTCGGTACAAAAGAAAATGCTGTCTGGATTATGAGTAATGATTCTTCATCCAAAGTCAATCCTGCAATCGTGTGCTCGGTAATCCGTGCATCAAGCATCGAAAACGATGCACGAAGAAAGACCTTTGTTGCAACGACAGACGATGTTCAAGTAGAAGCGGGCGAAACGACAACAATATTTTCTTTAATAGTTACAGGTACTTCCGTAGAATTTCAAGAACATACTCAGAAGCAAACGGAAAATCTTGTTCAGTATTTTACTTCAAAAAAAGTATTACCAGAAATTATCGCTGTGACAAAAGCAAACAAACTCTCTACTATCAGTGGAGACACGATTTTATATTCTATCGTTTATCACAATATTGGAACCGATGGCGCAACAGACGTAAACCTGAATAATAGTATTCCGAACGGCACAGTATATATTGACGAAAGCGCTGGTGGAAATGGCAGTTCTCTAACCGTTACCCGCGAAACACTTTCTGACGCGACAAACCGAGTGAGCAGTATTACGTGGAATTACAAAGACGCTATTATGCCCGGCGATGAACGAATTGCATTTTTCAAAGTACGAGTTTTATAACTATAATTTTTTTACACACCTTAATTAATATTGTCATGAAAGGCAAAACTATGAACCAGATGATAAAAACAACCGGAATTTTAACGCAGATTTTCTTTGCAGTAATGTTCCTTGTTTTACAGACAAATGTATTCGCCGCAGGAACACCGGCAGGAACAGTAATTTCCAACTATGCAACGGTAAATTATAAAAGTCTCAACGGAACATCATTTCCCGCTGTGAACTCGAATACGGTAACAACCACTGTTGCGCAAGTTGCAGGAGTTGCAATAACGCCGCCAACCGGTTCGAAAACATCTTCGGATAGTTCGTATGTGAGTTATGCTGTTACAGTTACAAACACGGGTAACGGAACCGATACCTTTAACTTGGCAAGAGTCTCCAGCCGAAATTGGTCGCCAGTATTGTATCGGGATATTAACAGAAACGGTGTGCTCGATGCAAATGAAATTGATTCCGGTGCGGTGAGCACAACATCACCCTTAGCCGCTGATAGTTCGTATTATCTCATTGCGAGAATTTTTGTTCCATTCAATACAGCGAGTAATGCAAAAGATACACTCTCCGTTACTGCAACTTCAGTGTTTAACAATTCTGTCAGCGCGAACGGAACATACGTTACAACTATATCGGCCGCAGTTTTGACTTTAAGTAAATCGCAAAGTAGTCCAAATCGTACACCGGGACAAACGGTGACGTACACGCTCACATACGAAAATACAGGGACGGGAAAAGCAGTCAATGCCGGCGTGACTGACCAACTCAGTACAAACATTACTTTTGTTAACAATAGTATTGTCGTTCCGAATGGACAAAGCGCTTCGTATAACAGTACCAATAGAACAATAACGTGGACAATTGGTACGGTGCTTGGCGGAGGAACAGGAACAATGACGTTTGACGCAACAGTAAATTCCGGAGTTCCATCGGGAACAAATATCAGTAACCAAGGTTCGATTTCCTACACCGATAGCGCAAATAATGTTACGCGAACGGGAAATTCCGGCACGACAACATTGAATGTAACAACAGCAACTTCGTTTACTCTTGCCATTACGCCACAATCGCGAACACAAGATGTTGACTTGAGTGTTTCCTATTTGATTACGTTAACGAATACCGGAAATGCGACAGATAGTTTTACCGTTGCACTAACTTCTTCACGCAGTTTTCCGTGGACGTTATATGTTGATGCGAACAATGACAGCATTTTGAATACCGGCGATTATCTTATGAATTTGAATAACGCAGGACCGACCGCGCAAAACGGCGTGTTTAATTTTCTCGCGATAGACACAATTCCTCACAATACTCCGGACCAGAGTATTGATACAACAATGTTTACTGTTAAATCACGAACGGATACAACGGTAACGGGAAATGTTACGGCTTATACGACTGCACGCGCGCCGCAAGTTTCATTGACAAAAACTGTTTCTGTCTTTGGCGTCGGAGCGAGTATTCCCGGCGCAACACTTCTTTACACAATTACATTCCAAAATAATGGCACAGGTGCAGCCGCTACTGTTGTTGTAACGGATACAATTCCTGCAAATACTACATATTCTAACGGAACAATATTATATAATGACGCTACTAGGACAGACGGTGCAGACGGCGATAATGCGCAGTTTATTAACGGAATTATCACGGTTAATGTTGGCTCACTTGCGGGAAGTTCTTCCGGTACGATTAAATTCAGAGTAACCATAAACTAAGTTTAGCGAAAACAATTGCGTAACGATAAGTTTTGTAATGATGTCGAATAGTAAACATAGTATTTTGCAAACATTCTTCTTTTCTCTCATTGTTGATGGAAGAAGAACAATATATTCTCGTACAATGAGAATTACGTTTGCGTTGTTTGCTATTCTCGTTCTTGTGCGAGAAAGTGTATTTTCGCAAACACCGGCAGGGACATCCATTAAAAACACTGCAGTGATGCGAGCAGAACTTATAAGCGGCAGAGAGTTGCCTGTTCAAAACGATTCCGCCTCTATCACTGTTCAGGAATCGGGCGAGTTGGTATTGCAGAAACTTGCCTCTCCGACAGTTCCGCTTCCGAACGACACCGTCTATTATTCTATCATTGCTCGTAATACACTCAATGCTACATTGTTTGGAATTCATGTCGTTGATACACTTCCTTCTACCGTTCTCTTTCTTTCTTCAAACGGAGGAATAGTTTCCAACTCGGTTGTTCGATGGGATATAGATTCTCTGGTGCAGGGAAGCAGCGATACGTTACACATCGTTGTTCGTGTGCTGCCCAACATTCCCGCAGGAACAAACATCACGAATATTGTTCATGGAAATGATACGACCGGAGCATCTACGTCGGACTCGATACAAATAATTGTTGGCGCTGCGCCGCAAATGTCAATTGCAAAATCTGTTTCGAAAGATTCGGTAATTGTCGGCGATTCATTGCTTTACATTCTTCGAGTTCAAAATATTGGAAATGCATTTCTCACGAATGTTACGATGAAAGATACATTGCCGACGGAGCTTATCAATGTTACGGTTTCTTCGAACGCAACATTGAGCAACGGCATTGTTTCGTACTTCAACGATTCTTTGTCTTTGAACGAAAAGGATTCTGTTCACATTCGCGGAACTGTTTCTCCTTCAACTCCAAGTAATATTATTTTATTGAATCGGGTTGTTGCGCAATCGAATGAAACTCCTGAACAGTTTGCACAAGTAACAACTATAACTGTTCGAAGAGATACATTCAGTCTTGAGATTACAAAATCCGCATCGAAAGATAGTGTTGTGCCGTACGACTCGCTTCAATATATCATTCACATTCGCAACACGGGAAATGTTTCGTTGACAAATATTTCGGTGAAAGACACTCTTCCTATTCTCTATCTGAATAATATTGTCGTATCATCCAACGCGCAATTGCTTGATAGTGTCGTTTCCTATGCAAAAGATACGTTACACGTGAATGGTAATGATTCAATCATCATTTCCGCAAAAGTTCGTTCGGGAAACAGCGGATATGTTTCAATTGAGAATCGCGCGTATGCTCAATCATCGCAAACATTCGGTCAAAGCGATAGCGTTTCGACCATTTTACATTCTACTTATTCTTTAAATGTTGCAAAAACAGTTTCGGACGATTCTGTTGTTGTTGGCGATTCGCTGCGATACGTTCTTCGCGTGAATAATACGGGAAATTCTGCGCTCACTAATGTTACGATGAACGATACGTTGTCAAATTATCTCATCAATGTAACTGTTTCGCCCAATGCAACGTTGACCAACAATATTGTTTCGTACAGCAACGATACGCTTCGGTTAAATCAAACCGATTCAGTCTGGATTCGCGCAACTCTTTCTCCTTCCGCGCCGAGTAATTTCCTGCTCGTCAATCGTGTTGTTGCTCAATCAAATCAAACTTCATCTCAGTTAGCGCAGGTAACAACCGTAACCGTTCGCAAGGATACATTTAGTCTTGCGTTTGAAAAAATTGCTTCGCATGATACAATTGCCCCGTATCAGGTTTTAACATACACACTGTACATTCGTAATAACGGAAATATTGGATTGACGAATATTTCTGTTCGCGATACTCTTCCATTCCATTATTTTACAAACGTTACTGTTTCCAACAATGGACAATTAGTGGATAGCATTGTAACGTACTCGAAGCCGACATTGAATGTGAACGAGCAGGATTCAATTATAATTACTGCTACGGTTATTCCTGCAACAGCGCATTACCAAACAATTACGAATAACGCATTTGCACAGTCAGGAGAAACTCCGGCTCAATTTTCCAGTGCATCTACTGTGCTGTATTCAAATCGAAGCTTCACGTTAGCTAAATTAGCTTCAACAACTCAAATTGGTCTTGACAGTGTTATTTCCTATAAGATTTCGTTTAAGAATACAGGAAACTTTTTATTAAATGATTTCTCTGTTTGGGATACAATACCGATTCAATTAACGGATGTCGTTACTTCAAATAATGTTACATACGCAAATCGTGTAGTTACATATTCAAGTACAAGTTTCCCTATTGGTGCCGCAGATTCGTTCTCCATTTCAGCTCGCGTGTATATCATCAGTCCGGATACGATACGGAATTATGTATACGCAGTTTCTGCTGAACTTTCTGCACAGGAAGCGCAAGCCGCATCCCGGATTATTGCGCCGCCTCCGGTTGACCGTTCTTGTGTTGTTTCTACTACTGTACAACCATCACTTATTATTGGGAATGGTATTGATGCCGCAGTAATTTCTGTGTATGCAACGGACACGCTCGGAAATCCAAAACCAAACGGAACTCCCGTATATATGAGTTCTCCAATTCCTCAAGCGCAGTTTTCGAATGGACAGAATTCCATTATCGTTCCTACGTATAATGGTTGGGCAATAGACTCAATCCGCGCGCTTTTGGCAAGCAGTCAGATTCTCTATTCACAAATTATTTCAGAGGTCAATGACTCGACACTATGTCAGGCATCGGATACGATTGAAATCGTTTTCTTCCCTGGCGCGGTTTCCGGAACTGTGGTCAACCAATCAACGGGATTACCTGTTAAGGGAGCGATCGTTCGCGTGTATTCCTCGCCAACATTCGGCGATACCATAGTGGGACAGCAAACAACACTGGCTGACGGGAAATATGTAATACCTGTTCCGCGCACGGATAATTATCGAGTTACAATCACAACCACAAACATTTTCGGTCAATCATCAACAATTACGACCAATGTTAATATCACCGTTCCGGGAACGGGTGGAAATCCACCGATTGCTAATGAGAATTCCATTTCAGGCTCAATTTACTACGTTGTTTCAAACCAACCTATTCCAGTTCCGAATATTGAAATCACGTTAACGCGTCTTCCCGCGCCGAGTATATCGAGTAAATATTCATTGAGAGAAATACCTTTCGTCATTGATGATTCTACGTTTACGGATTCCGTAGGCTCATACAAATTTACAAATGTAGATTCGGGCGCAACATATCGAGTTTCAATTCGTCATCCGCAAATTTCAGGAAGCGATACGGTAACAAATCAAGGAAACGGACAACTCGTCATTGACGTGAATATTCCGGTCGTTCTGAATCCTCAGTTGCAATTTGTAAAATCAGGTCCTGCTCTTGCCAAACAGAGCGACACCGCGGTTTACTCGATTAACTATAGAAATGATGGTACGCTCAGCATTACAAGTTCAGTTATTACCGATTCGCTTGATTCAATGATGAAATTTGTCAGCGCATCGAATGGTGGTGTATATGATACTCTTGGACATAGAGTGTTATGGGCGATTGGTACTATTGATACACAATCCTCCGGTGTAGTTTCGCTAACTATTCAGTTTGCAGATACACTCACGGCAAATCGAACTGCGGTCAATCGCGCAATATTTACATCGGCTCAGACGCTGCCAACGTTATCTGAGGCGCAAACGCAAGTTGTCCTTCCCGCAAATGTTCGCATTTGGAAAACATCGTCCACACATAATGCACAACCGGGAGATACAATTGTTTATTCAATCACCGCAACCAATACAACAGGTTCGCGAGCGGACAGTATAACCATTTCTGATGCGTTGCCGAACGAAGTTCTTTTCCTTGCTGCATCGCCTTCGGGAAATTTTGATTCGCTCACGAATACACTTACGTGGAATGCTGATTCATTGCGCGTGAACGATACATTGCGTTATACAATCAATGCGAGAGTCCGTACTGACTTACAACCCGGTGAATATCAGTATACAAACATTGCAACATTCGCGTGGAATCAAGGTTCAACATCGTCTGCGCTTGATACTGCAAGTAATGCGCTCGTAACAACACTCGTTTCGTATTTGCAGATATCGAAACAAGCGATGAAAAAAGTTTTGGAAATTGGCGACATTGCGACGTACATTGTTCGTGTAACAAATTTAAGTTCAACAAGTGTTGCTGAATCTATTCGGGTTATTGATGATATTCCATTTGGTTTCCGGTACATCAAAAATTCTTCCTTCAGAGACAGTGTGAAAATTGCAGAGCCAAGCGGAACAAAACAACTGCGATGGAATTTAATTGATTCGCTGATGCCAAATTCATCCGCGCAACTTATTTATCGCCTCGTTGTTGGCGCTGGAGGAGTTGATGGAAATGGAATAAACACAGCGCAGGCAATTGGTGTTACTCCGCTTGGTGTTTCAATTTCTTCTGCAAGAGTTTCCGAAAAAGTGGAAGTACGACGCGGTGTATTTACTGAACGTGGTTTGATAATCGGAAAAGTATTTTTTGACCCGAATGAAAATTCGTATCAGGATTCCGGTGAAGTCGGCGTGAAAGGTGTTGAGTTGATGATGGAAGACGGTACGCGCGTGATGACCGGCGATGATGGTAAATATTCTCTTCCCGATGTTGCGCCCGGAGACCATGTGCTCAAAGTTCGTAAACATACACTTCCGTCGAACAGTGAGTTACATTCCGGCTACGATGATTTCGCGAATGAACCATCGTCACGATTTGTGAAAGTAACTGAATCGGGAATTGCGCGCGCCGATTTCTATCTCATTCCTACAGTAAAACCGGTTGTAGCCTTGTCGCAGGAAGTTGCAAAAATCGGAACACTGAACATTCAACGGATTGCCGAACCGCGCAATGTTGTCTTTATTGAAGATGAACGACTTGCTCCATTCAAACTTTCGGGAACAAACTTTGAAGTTGGTAAAGCGAATTTACTTCCCGACGCATTCCCCGCGCTTCATACTGTTGCCAATGTTATGCGAGAGTACGATGACCAACCGGTTATCATTGCAGGCCATACGGATTCGGTTCGCATTCGTACAAAAGAATTTCCTGATAATCAGGCGCTTTCTAATGCTCGAGCGCGTGCTGTGAAGAAATATTTAGTTGAGCAGGAGGGTATTGACTCTTCCCGCATACAAACGCTTGGCTTCGGTCCTACAAAACCAATTGCTACGAATAAAACTAAAGAAGGACGTTTCCTCAATCGCCGTGTCGAATTTTTCTTCCAGCCGAGTACAGAAATGAAGCCGCGTAAAGTTACTTCTATTGTGTTTCGCATCCCTGTCGATTATGATGGTACACAGCACATTTCAAAAATAGAAATTGTTGATGTGCTTGATACCGCATTTCATTTTGATACGACAAGTGCAACACTGGGAGAAGAAAAAATTTCCGCTCGCGTTGAAGGACAAAATCTCCATTGGATAATCGAGAATGTCGGAACATCGTTTCATAAAACACTAACATATAGCGCATCACTGTATCAGCAAGAAGAAAAGAAGGTTTCGATTTCTTCGCAAAGTACGATTCGCTATTTTATCGGCGATAGCGTGATTGAAAATTCTTCCATTGCAACAACGACGAACAACGTTGCGACAGCGATTCGCGGCAAAGCGGTAAACTTTGTTTTCTCCGGCGTATTATTTGATGTGGGGAAATCAACGCTTCGTCCTGCTGCAATGAGTGCGATGGAAAATGCTGCGCGTGAATTAAATTCTGATGTACGAACCTCGGCAATTATCGAAGGCCATACCGATTCACGCCCAATCAACACAAAAGAATTTCCGAATAATTTTGTTCTCTCTTCCGCAAGAGCACGCACGGTGAAGAGTCTTCTCGTTGATTCATTCCAGGTCTCAGGCGAAAGAATGCAATACGTTGGTTACGGTGAACTTCGACCCATCGGAAGTAATGAAACGAACGAGGGACGACAAATCAACCGCCGTGTGGAAATCCGCGTTTTCAAACAGGAATTTGTGGAAGAAGTAATGCCCGAGGGATTTATTGATTCATCGGAAATTGTCGCTCATACATTTATTCCGTCAATTGCAACGACAAAATTTGATGACGCATCATTCGGAGTTTCTACCGAGCAGTTTATTTTAAAACTGAAGTTAGAACAAACAATTGGAGGGAGAGTCGTTTCAACAGCCCTTTATGATAGTTTGCCCGCAGGATTGAAGTTGGTTCCTAATACAATCAAACCCCTATCCGGAATAGATAGTGCTTGGAGTTCCGGCAATATGATATTTGCGAAAAGTTCGTTGAATGATTCACTTGCAGTGATTTCATTCTTTGTTGAAATTGATGAAAGCGCAAAGCCCGAAGGAAACATAGAACATACGTTCACTATAGAACGAAAATTTGCCGATGGCTCTGTCTTGTTCGACAAAGCAAAAGCATTGTTGATTGAAGTCAGAAAGAGAAAATAACGTGAAGAAGAGAAGACACATATTTTCGAACATTCTCGCTCTTGTTTCAAATACAATGGAAACGAAAGCACTTACTCTGCTTTTGTTCTTGCTGATTTTTGTTGCTTCTTCATCCGCGCAATTTTTGCAAATCACGACACCGAAAGAAAACACCGTTAGCACATTGCATCGTCAAGCAGTATCTGCTATCGCCGTTCCGAATGCTAATGTTCAACTTCTTGTGAACAGTCAAATCGTAAAACAGGAAAGAGTACGAATTGATGGTATCGTTGATTTCCTGAATATTGAAGTTCCCGATGGCGATGTTGTTTTTGAAGTCCAACAATTAAACGACGATGGTTCCGTCATTGCAACACAGCAACGTTCAATCCATATTTTTGGAAAACCATCACTGCTTTCTATTTCTACTGAACGGGAACGGTTATACGCCGACAAATCATCTACGACTGCGGGAACAATTCACGTGTTCGATAAGTGGAATTATCCTTTGCAGGAAGGAATTATTTCTGTTGCCGCAGATAGCGGAACAATTCTTTCGGAAGATATAGATGAAACGAGGCAAGGAGTGCAAATTCGCCTCACCGATGGCGTTGCGGAATTTGAATATCAGGCAGGAACGAATTCCGGCGTTGCAATTATTTCTGCGCAGATGGAACAAGCGGAAGGAACGAAAGAAATTTATCTGAACACGCCAAACGAACCACTCACACTCATCGGACTTGCAAGCGGGACTGCTAATGCATCAAACCGCACGGGAAGTGTTGCACAACTCGAGTCAGAGAACGCATTTCCCGATAAAACAAACGCAGATGGTCGTTTAGCCGTTTATGCTCGCGGTACAGTGATGGAAGATTATTTGCTGACACTTTCGTATGATTCTGACAGGAGAAATCGTTCGAGATTATTCCGCGATGTTGACCCCGATTTTCTCTACTCCATTTACGGCGATAACAGTATGCTTTCGTATGATGGACAATCGAAACGAAATTTGTTTGCAAAACTTGAACAAAATCAAACGTATGCAATGTTCGGTGATTACAATACCGACTTAACGAAACAGGAATTTACTCTCTATTCGCGTTCCCTCAACGGAATCAAAGTAGGTCATCAGGATAAGGACTGGAAAGTTACCGGATTTGGTTCACTTACGGATAGAAAGGTTGCGCGCAAAGAACTCCGCGGTCAGGGGCTTTCAGGATTTTATGATTTGGGCTCTACCTTCATTACTCCGGGAACGGAAAAAATACACATTGAAACGCGCGATAAATTTCACTCAGAAGTTTTGCTCAGAGTAGAAGATAAATACCGTTTCAGTGATTATGATATTGACTATCAGCAGGGGACGCTTTTCTTCAAACAACCCGTTGCCGGAATTGATAACAATGGCAATCCCGTGTACATCGTTGTAAGTTACGAAGCAACTTCTACTACCGACCAATCGTACATTACGGGTGGACGGGTGGAACGGACTCTGAATGATAACCTCACTCTTGGTGTTTCGGGAATTACGGAAGAACAATCTCCTTCAAATTATACCTTGTTTGGCGGCGATTTAAAATACCAAATCGGAAATACATTTTCGCTCGCCGGTGAAATGGGAAGTTCAAGCAATATGAACGGAAGTGGTTTAGCGTATAAGGTTGAGTCTTCCGTTTCTCCGTTTGCCGCTCTTTCCCTGAAGGGGTATTATAGAAATGTTGAAAGCGGTTTTTTCAACATTACTCAATCCGGCGGAGCGAGAGAATTGGGAACAAAAAAATATGGCGCAAGCGGAAATTATCAACTGTTCAACGAGACAAAACTTTCATCAGAAGCGTATCAACAAAAACAGGATGCCCTTGTTGGCTCATCAACACTGACCGCTGTTTCCGGCACTCTCGAACAAAAACTTGCTGAGAAATTCAGCGGCGTGTTCCGCATCGAAGATATGAAATACGCTTCCCCGACTGATACACTTCCGAACACAAACGATGCACATTCAACGTTGGGAACGGCGAAGGTAAATTATTTTGCAACCGAAAAATTAACGCTTTCTGCTTTCCACGAACGAAATTTAGGAACATCGAAAGATAACACGCGCCCGAATTCAACCGCCCTTGCAGGTGAATATAAAGTTACCAACGATGTTTCGCTACTTGGTCAACAGCGATTTTATGAAAGCGGTGGTTCACTCTCCGAAGTTGGAATTAATACAACTCCCGCAGAAGGTACAAACGTGTACGGAAAATATGAAATCGGAAACGCGATTGGTCAGCGTCGCAATATGGCAAGCATCGGGTTGAAAAACAGATTGAAACTCACAAACGAACTCACGTCCAATTTCAGCATTGAACGAACGAAAAATCTCGGACAACATATTGGTGAAACAACAACGCCCGACCATTCCGCCATTTCTACCGCATTGGAATATTTGCCCGAAGAAAAACCGGTAAAAGCAGTAACGAAAATAGAATTCGGCGATGATAACATCTCGCGGAAATGGAATTTCAATTTTGGCGGAGATTATCGTTTCAAGCAGGATTTCTCGCTGATTCTCAAATACAGAGTGATGAATGAAGATGCGAAAACATCCAGCGATTACCGAATACAGCACCATTGGATTCTGGGGCTTGCTTATCGTCCTGTCAACAGTAACTGGTTTAACACCATTGCAAAAGCAGAAATCAAACGCGACAAAAATTATTACGTTCATCCATTCATCAATTACGGAGCGTTCATTGTTTCCGACCATTCGTACATCGAACCGATTCAACGACTGGAACTCGGAGTGAAATTCGCCTATAAAATTGCTGATGAAAGTTCGTATCAATTTTCAGCGACAACTCATACGCTGTTTTACTTATTCCGTGCAGAGTATGATATTACGAAGAAGTTTGATATCGGAGCAGAATACCGCCTCCTCAATCAAACTGAAGCGCGAGATTTACTCGATGGATACAGTGCAGAAATTGGTTATGCGGTAGTGAAAGATACACGCATTGCCGTCGGGTACAATTTCAAAGGGTACAAAGAAAAAGATTTGGTTGATTACACGGTATGGTCAAGCGGACCATTTGTGAAATTTAATGTGAAGTTTGATGAAGAGAGTTTGGGGATAGGAAAATAATTATTTCTGTCGAAATAATGGTTTCACAACGAACCTTTGGGCAAAACAAATGGTCAAGTTATACGCTTGACCTTTTTTGTTTTTGAGGGAGCGAATTTACGGGCGATGGAATCGTACCGCGAAGTGGATGTTAAAGATTTGGGGGAGAGAAGGAGAAGGAGAAGGAGAAAGAGTAAAAGGCCGGTGAAGAATATTCGGTGATAGCGCATGCCTGTGTCGTTCGTATTATTTTCCGGTTTCATTGTAAGCGTACCAATATCCCTTTTCGCTTGACAATGTTTTTGTAGTCCCATTGAATTTCGCTTGATTTTTTGAGCCAGCGTTTTAAGTCTTTGGTTTTAATTTCCGAAACATTATTGTAGAAAATAGAAGCATCCTTAAATTTCTCTCCTCGTACGTTTAAGTTTTCTTCATCAAAGTCAGCGCCACTCCAAAACATAAGTCTGATACCCGCCTTTTGTTTGCTGTAACCGGTAATCGGGTTGCCGCCTAAAAACCAAACCGGGTGTCCGTGCCAAATTATACTTTCCGCATCAGGTAAATTTCGAGTGATTTCCTGAGCAAGTAAATTGCAAATCTTGTTGTCCTCAACTGATAGGGAATCGTTGTATGTTTGAATGTCTTTATGCAAAATTTGTTTTATTTTTTTTATAAGTTTTTGTTTGAAATGTACCCGCCTCTGCTGCCAAGAATTGCAAGTAACATTTTGCAGATTTTGATGGGCGGGCTTTTCAGGACAAATGTTTGTTCGGAGAACGGAACTTTCCCCTTGCACAAAACTGACTACGGAGTACGAAATCCCGCCTATTGCAAATGTGCAGGTAGCGTAGCTTTTAAACTGTCTATTTTATTTTACTATTTTTCATTTGTGTCCTAACTATACTTTCCAATTTTTCCATTTCTAAAAGCCAATCTTTTAGATAGTCCTTGGTTACTACATAAATCACTGTTGATGTTGGCGTGTCGTTATAATGAAAATTCAGCAATAATCTTGAATATTTTACCTTTTCTAATTTTGGATTGTCTTCTCCAACACTCAATTCATAAAGGTCATTACTCAACAACAAAACTGGTAAATTAAGCCAGTGTCTGAAATACTCACTTGTCATTTTTTCAAACAACTCATTTGTCTCTGTTGTTCTTTTTTCGCAATACCAACAAAGTTTCGACAAACTAGAATATAACTCGTCAGGATGAGAAGCAATAATTTCATTGTCTTTCTTTTTTGAGAAGGAACAATATTGAGTGTAAAAATTTTGATTGTGGTCATAAAGATGTTTCGTAAATGCAGGGTAGGAATCATATTTTATTCCTGTCGGCACGGTTAAAACTTCTTTAAAGATGTCTTCGGGTGTGTTTGGGTTAAATTGTAGCTTTGTCAGTAGAACTAATGGGAAGTCATTATTTTTCAATTCAAAATAATAGCAAATTTTACAACTCACTCTGTCAAAGTCACCACTTGAGAAATCGTTGTATGTTTCTGCTACGATGTCAATTTCTCTGTCCTTGGTTGTTATTGGATCTTGAAAAATCACATTAGATTCTACAAAAAAACCATTTTCAGTTAGAAATTTTGAAATCTCTGATTCAAATAAATATCCTGATTTAGATACTGCTTTTAATATTTGTTCTTCTGTCATCTCTGTCGGTTTATTAAAGTTACGCATAACGAAGAAGGGATTAGAAGCACCACCGTTTGATTACCGAACAAAGCCCTTCTCTTTAAAATTTCTTTTAATCTTATGTTATCGGTAGTTTTCATCTATGTAATCGCTTGCTTCCTTTGAACCTAAATCTGCCGCTTTCTTTAAATATTTAAGACCCATTTCATCATTGGGTATCAGTCCATATTCATATCCAATATAAAAATGCAATTCACTATTTAATGGGTCAATTTCAATAGCTTGACTGAAAAGGGCTATAGCTTCTAAATGTTGCTTACAATCAGATTTGAAAATACCATAAGCTCGGTAAATATCAACAGCAACTTTACCTTGTATTGCATCGTTTTTAATATGTGATAGAATATTTTCAAAACACCTTTCAGCTTCATTCTTATTTGTAATTAGTTCTAATTTTTCTGATACGGATAAATTTTCCTTGTTCTTAAGTTCGCTGTATTTCTTTGCAAACTCCAATGTTATATCCCAATAATCTCTTTTCTTGACTAAAACTGAAATTTCAACGTGGAAGGGAATTGCTTTGCCCACATAGTAATCAGTATGACCATTTGAATAGTCTATTACAATATCTAGAATGTCAACGCTAATGCTTGTTATTTCATAGTTGATTTTATTATAACCAAAAATTGAACCTACTGATAGAGTTCTATTTCCAATTATTTCTAATATTTTTTTATAGTCTGATGTTTCAAATATTCCATTTTCCCGATGGGGTTTATCCGCATCGAAAAATTTAAATCTTGGATATATTAGTGCATCCTTATAATTCACATCTGACATTTTCTTAAACGCCATCCCTAAAAATGAATTGTCAGGAGTCGGTCTTAGTGCCTTATAAATATCTTTCTTAAAAAACATTGGTCGTGGGTTTTAAATTACCGATAACATCTATTCTACGCTACTAATATAAATTTTATAGCGCATATCCATACTTAATGCGTTGGATTAACGCATGTTTTACTTTTAATCTCTATGGGTAAATTCCCCGCCGCTTGCGGCGAAAATAAAAGACTTTTCCATCACGATACCCCGCTGCTTGCGGCGGGGAGATTCATTTAGTAGCGCATTTTTTACAACAGTTTTTCGCACAATTTGCAATTACTTTTTCTTTCGCGTAAATGTTGATTTCCCTTCCACTGCGCTTCCGCTCATATTTTCTTTGAACGACCAAATCATTGTATTCTCGTCTTCAAACCCCACCGTTCTATCCGATGGTCCCATTGTTCCTTCCCAGTGCATCATCACTTTTTTCCCATCGAGTTTTCCTCTTCCCTTGTACGAACCGCGCCAATTATCGTACCATTGACCAAGATATTCACCCGATTTGGGGTCCATTGTTAAAACACCCAAGCCGGTATATTTCGAGCCCATCATCATCTTCTCAACTTCCTCAACGGACATTTTCATTTGTTCGGCGTTCATTTTCAAAAAGTCCGGATTGAGTTTTGTGAACTGACTTGTGTACTGCACGAGGACGTATTGTTTATCGCACGCCCATTCGCACTTTTGCCATTCCTTTGCGCTTCCCATATTCGATTCGCTCGTTCCGGTCCATTCGCCTATCATCCATTGGTGAATATTATCATCGAGCGGTTTTGGCGGCGCATTCGAGTTTGCATCGTCCGGTTGCGCAAAAGTGGTAAGCGCGTAAACAAACATGCTTACGAAAAGTAAAAAAGATATTTTTTTCATAAAGATTCCTTCCATAAAAAGTGGTAGATAAAATTGATTAAAAATTGCAAGAGAATTGCGGCACAAACATAAGAAATATGTATTTTCATTTCCAAATGTTTGTCAAGAAAAAGAAAGCGGAAGAACTCTCCCGCGAATCGTTGCGAGAAATAATTCTCACCCCCGAAGATGAAAAAGATTTTGAAGAAGGAATTCGACTTTTCAACGAGCAAAAGTTTTGGCACGCGCACGAAAGTTGGGAAAAGATTTGGCAGCGTCATTCTGAGGATGAGCGGATATTTTTTCAGGGAATTATTCAACTTGCCGCGGCATATCATCATCTCGTTGCGAAAAAAAGTTTTCGCGGAATGGTGAACAATTTTGAAAAAGCAAAAACGAAACTCGAACTCTTTCCGAAAACATATTTGAGAATTGATGTCGCGTTTCTTTTAAAATGTATTGAAGAAGAAAAAACCGAAATGGAAAAATGTGGAGAGAATAAGTGGAAGGAGTATGATGTTTCTTTCATTCCTAAAATAATCTTGCAATGAAATCACCCATCAACAATATTACGATGGAAGAATTTCTCGCATCGCTGCCAAAGAAGGAACGGGAAATCACTCTTCGTTTGAGAAAGATCGTTGCGAAAGCCGCGCCGGAATTGAAAGAGAGGTTTTCGTACGGCGTTCCGTTTTATTTTGGAAAGCAACGCGTCTGTTTTATTTGGCCATCATCCGCGCCCTTCGGAAAAAACAATTCAAGCGTTGAGTTCGGGTTTTGCAGAGGGAATTTGCTTTCCGACGAACACAAAATTTTAGAACACGGAACGCGAAAGCAAGTCTATATGATTACTTATACGTCAACGCAACAAATTCAGAAAACAATTTTGAAAGAATATATTGAAGAGGCGCTGGTGGTTGACGAAATGTATTCGGGGAAAATACTATAATGGATTCCACCAATATGATAACTTCACTAAAAATACATTTTCATAATCTGCGTTTGTAACCAATTGGCGGAAGTCTCTTCCAAAACTAAAATCGCCCGGGTTTTGAAAGTTAGTTTGGCTTTGTGTCCAAACGAAAAACATTGTTGAGCCGGGCAAAAACTCCCAACGCAACACAGCATTTCCCCGCAAAGATTTATAATTGAAATCAGGATTGCCAAAGGTAAAAGGCGGCGCGTTTCCGTTTATGCCATCAGGGTCAACTTCGTAATAATCATCATTCGTACTCGCATCAACGATGTGGGTAACGGTGGAGCCATTTTCACCATAATTATTAAACGTGTAAGTCGCCGGCTTTTTCAACTCTTTAAACTTATTGTACCTGCCGACAGAGATAAGCGGCTGAAGGAATAATTGCAAACTCAGTTTTGGTGTGAAGGTGTAATCAAGTCGCACTCCCGAAGAAAATTCCGTTTGGTCGAGTTTTCCGAAGAAGTATCGCGTCCCGAAAGTATGCGTGGCAAGAGAATCGGAAACGCTTCCAACCCACTGCGCAATAGTTATATCGCGCGTGAATCCCGGACTCGTCGAAATTGTAACGTTTGAACTTGGTTTCCATTCGATATTGGAAAATACATCTACACGATACCCGCCTGATTCACTGCGTCCGGTAAATGTTCCCGCTCCCGCGGTTACCGCTTTCCGCGAATCGCTGCTGAGGTAGATATTCCCCCCATAAAAATTTGTGTTCTTCATTAACGGTCCGCCGCGTGTTACCCTGTTATCAAACGAAGCGGCTTGCATCATAAAATTGCCGTTGAAACTCCAGTAGTCCATCGTTTGTCCGCTGTAGAAAATAAAATATCCATCGCCGGTTCTTGTTCCGTCGAAATCAAAATTTCTGAATGTTGCAATCTCAAATCGTTTTCTCCGAAGATATCCGTCCGGTTCCGTCCATCGGTACCCTGAAACTATATGCATATTAATTACATCGGAGCGAAATTGAAAACCGAGGTCGTTAGTTTCAAACCCGGGAGAAATAATTCCAACAGCGGAATTAAATATCATATTTCCCTTTTGCTTATTCACGGCGAATCGTCCCGCGTACCCGGAAAGTGCAGTGGCGTTTGGGTTGAAAGTTAAATGCGTAGCGTCAGGGCGTTGGTAATACCGGAGATAAGAATTTTGCAAATCGGATATTCTGCTTTTTGTTCCGGAAACGCTCGAACCCGCGAACCAGCCGTTTAAAACAAATTCCTGCGATGAGTCAAGGTTCGTCCATCCATCTACCCCGAACGTATAGGCGTTTTTTATAAATGCATTTTCGAGATACGGCTCGTTTAAATTTCTCAACGTTGCCGTTCCAATAATTCCGAGCGCTTGCCTTCCGTCATTAAACTCACGTTGGCTTCGGAATACATTGTATGAAGTAAAGGGCTCGACAACATCGCGGAATCGTTGTTGTGTTGTTTTATCTTCAACAATGGCAATTTCTTTTTGTGTAACGGCGTGGAGACTTGCAAGCGACCATCCGTCTGCAACTTTACCAGTCAATTTTGCCGCACCGAGAATTGTTGTATTGCTCGGGTAATCTGCAAAGCCATCGTGTTGCAATCCGCCTTGCGGTGAACGACCAATTCTTCTGCTGTAAAAGAAATCGGGATTACCCCAATTGAACCCATAGTTATTATTTGTCCCGCCGTACCCGAATCCGAAATAGTTCGAGCCCTCAATAAAGAACGGGCGCTTTTCATCGAAGTACGATTCAAATTGCGAAAGGTTGACAATTGCGGGGTCAACTTCCACCTGTCCGAAATCGGGATTCACGGTTGCGCTCACGGTTAAGTTGCTTCCCAATCCGAATTTCATATCTGCACCGAGATTGCCGAGAAGATTATTGCCGTTGTTGAAAGGGTCGCCGTTTTCAAATTGATTCGTCCGTTGACTGCTTGAAACCACATACGGCAACACTTCAAAGCGTTCGGGCGGCTGAATGTTACGAATGCCAACTAAATCTGCAAATGACGAAACTCCTTTTGCTTCGTTCTTCGGAACAAAACATAAAAAATCTTCCTCTTTTCTTCGTTCAATAGCACGCATAAAATCAATGCCCCACACGTATTCGTCTTGTTTGGTAAAACGAAGTTGTGAATACGGGACGCG
>JAGXRH010000160.1 GCA_018335975.1 Ignavibacteriales bacterium | reverse complement strand
TAGAAGTGAGTTCAGTGAATCCGTTATTTGAGTATAGGGGATTAAATTACGATGTGTTCGCTGATGGCAAACGGTTCATTCTGAATGTTCCGATTGAAACTCAAGTTACGTCACCTCTCACGCTTGTTGTCAATTGGGATGCGGAGTTGAAGAAGAAGTAAATTTTATTGGAATAATGGATTATTGGAGTGCTGGAGTGTTGTTTCATTCACATTACAAAATTTTAGAAAAACTCGGCGAAGGCGGAATAGGCGTTGTGTACAAAGCGCACGATGATTCGCTCGAAAGAAAAAATATACTTTTCATTTTTTTAACTATTAACTGCGTATGAACTATTACCTTGTTAAATCCGAACCCGAAACATATTCGTGGGAAATGTTTCTCAAAGAAAAGAACACATCTTGGACAGGCGTACGAAATTACGAAGCGCGGAATAATCTGCGCGCGATGAAGAAAGGCGATTCTGTACTTTTCTATCACAGTGGTGATGCGAAAGAAATTGTCGGCATTGCAAAAGTGGTGAAAGAATTTTACCAAGACCCGACAACAGAAGAAATAGCATGGGTTACCGTAGATGTATCGCCGTTGAAAAGTTTGAAGAAACCGGTTTCACTCACGCAACTTAAAGCGAATACAATTTTGAAAAACACAAAACTCGTTCGTCAACCGAGAATTTCAGTTCATACATTAACGAAAGAAGAGTTCGATGTGATAGTGGAAATGAGCAAATGAAATTCTACAAACACAATTCTCAATCCTAACAAATTTAGTATTAGAATTTGTTTAGGATTTCGCGTTTAGGTTTTTATTGGTAGATTTTTTTATCAGTACAACAAGTACCGTTTCCTTTTTTTTAAAAATTTTTCCGCTTCTTCTTTCCACATCAACGAAAATTCTTCAGCAGATTTTCCGGATTCAATCGCATAGCGAAATTTTGTTGTTCCCGCTAACCTGTCAAATTGTTTTCCATTGAATTGCAGTGAATCTTTTGCAACCACGTGTAATGTTACAAGCAATGAATACGCAGTTTCGAACGGTTTGAATTTTTTTATATCCGTTATGTGCAGAAAGATTCCGTTGCAAAGTTTATCGGCGTACTTCGGCGAGATTGCTCGGAGTGAATCTACGCGCGGGATAAAAGAAATCGGAGATATTTCCACCCCCTCCATTTCTCTTTGTTCAATTTCTTCCATCCACAATTGATTATCAACGAATGGCGCGCCGAGCATCTGAAATGGAAATTCCGTTCCGCGCCCTTCGGAAATATTCGTTCCCTCAAATAAACAACTGCCGGCATAAACTAACGCGGTCGTTGGAGAAAGAATATTCGGCGATGGCGGAATCCATGCGAGTTGTGTATCATTCCAAAACACTTCACGATTCCAATTTTCACAAGGAATAATTTTCAAATTGAGTTGCTCGCTATTGGGAATCCATTTTTCTCCCACTATCATTGTTGCAAGTTCTCCCAGCGTTAAACCGTGGCGATTGGGAAGAGGAAATTTTCCGACAAAAGATTGCAACGAATCTTCACGAATGAAACCCTCGACTGCATTTCCTCCGATGGGATTTGGTCTATCGAGAATGATAAATATTTTTCCGTATTCCGAAGCGGCTTCCATGGCTAATCCCATTGTGGATGCGTATGTGAAATACCGCGAACCTACATCTTGCAAATCGAACAAAAGAATATCAATATCGTGCAACATTTCACTTGTGGGCTTGAGTGTTTTTCCGTATAAAGAAAAAATAGGAATTCTGCTCGCGCTATCAATTTGATTTTCAATTTTTTCTCCCGCTGAAACATTACTCCGAAATCCATGTTCGGGAGAAAAGATTGCAGTAACATTCACTTTTTTTTCAAGAAGAGCGTCAACGAGATTTTTATTTTCTATAATGCCGGCGGCATCGGAAAAAACGATGGAAGAAGAGTTGCACAGAACCCCGACACGTTTTCCTGCGACGAGGGTGAGATGTTGCTCAAAAAATACTTGCGCGCCGATTTTTGTTTGAGCAAAGAGCATGGAGTAAGGAGCATAGAGCGAAGGGCAGAGAGCAAATAGCAAAGAGTAAACTACCAATGACCAATGACGAATGACGAATGACATTTGTATGTTCATTTAAGAAAAAATTGTTTTGCAATTGTCCACGCTGCAATCGTCATTCCATCCCAAATTTCGCCGCGGAAAATTTTTTCATCTATTTCTGCGGGAAACAATTTTACCAATTCAAATTCTTCCGATTCATCGTGGGGAACATTGACGGGAGAAAGTTGTTTTGCAATAAAGATTTTGCAGAGTTCATCCGTTACGCCGTTGTACGGATTGAATTCTCCGACACAAATCATTTCACTTGCAGTACATTGTGTTTCTTCTTCGAGTTCGTGTTTGGCTGTTTCTTCGTACGACGAATTATCTTTCACGCTGCCGCAAGGAAATTCTAAACTCTCTCTGCTCATCAAGTAGCGAAATTGGTTGACGAGTAAAATTGTGCCGTCATCAAGTACCGGAATAAGCAATGATGAACCGTTGGTATGCACATAATTGTATTCTCCTTCCGTTCCATTCGGAAGAAGCACATCATCTTTTCGGTATGTCCACCATTTGTTTTTCACTTCAAATGATTGGCGGAGTTTTTTCCAAGGTTGTAACATTTGAGTCGTAAAATGAAAAAATATTGTGAAAAATAAAACGCCTCTTTTCGAATGCAGAAAAGAGGCGTTGTGCGAACAGAAAATTTCTAACTATTTTCGTTTTGCGGGTTTGATGGTTTCGTTGCGCAGTTTTGCGTAATCAATCGGTCGTTTTTCGTTGAACGCTTTTATCCCTTCAATAATTTCCGGCGCGGAAGTGTGAACGGTGAGCCAATCCCGCAGATGACCGACCGTTAACGACCACGAAAAATTTTTCCAGAAATTGAGTTGCTCTTTTGCATAGCGAGTACATTCGGGGAGTTTGTTGTACAATTTTTCAGCCATTGTTGCAACCGATTTATCCAAGTTTTTTCGTGGAACAACTTCGTTCACTAATCCCCATTCTTTTGCCTGCTTTGCTGAAACATCGTCGCCGAGAAGAATCATTTGCCGTGCGCGTCGTTCACCGATAATAAGCGGAAGCCATTGTGTTGCGCCTGCTGAAGGAACGCTTCCGCGCGAGGTTCCAACATGTTTGAAATAAATATCATCCGCCGCAACAGCCAAATCGCACGACATCTGTAATTCATTCCCGCCGCCGACAACGATGCCGTTCAGTTTTGCAATTGTCGGTTTTCCGATGTTGCGTAATCGTTCAAACGTTTCGAGAAAAACTCCCATCCATTTGTAAAAATCATTCGGGTGCGCGACAAAATCTTCGTTCCATTCTTTAATATCTGCGCCCGTACAAAATGCTTTTTTCCCCGCGCCCGTGATAACGAGAACAGCAATGGCATTATCCCACGTTACATCTTCAAACGCAATACTTAATTCCTTCAGCATTTGGAAATTGATGGCGTTGTGCACTTCGGGGCGATTGAGCGTTATCGTAGCCAGCCATTCTTTTTTTTCGTAAAGAATAGTTTTGAAATGAAACGAGGAAGGAGATTTGCCTGTGTATTTACTCATACTGTTTTCGGATTACTGTTTCCTATAACAACCGGAAACAGAAAACTGTGAACGCAGAACTTATTTCGTTGTAACTTCGCCGTAAAAAAGCGTGACTAAATCCGCCGCGAAATTCATCAAGTCTTTTGCCGTTGCTCGTCCTTGCGGAGAAGCGTTTGCCGCGTTCATCGCATCAACGGAATCGAAGTACATTTCCGCAACGAGATAATATTTGCTTTCACCGATCGGTGCGCCCGTGATGCGGGTGATTTCCAATTTCCGCAGCCCCGGCATTTGTAAAACAAGGGGGGTGTGGGTTTTATCGTAGTGTTCATCGAACGCAGCAGCATCCGCCGGTTTTCGATAGAGAGCGATGAGTTTTACCATTCTATATTGTAGTTTCTAAAAATTGTGGGCGTGAATATACGCAGAGAAGTGAAAGTAGCAAAGAAATATTTTTTCGGTTTTCCAATCGAAATCGCAGTCGTCAATCTGCTACGCCTGTTCAAGCATTTTCGCTTTCTCTTTCAGTATGTTGAGTAATAAATCCACTGTTTCCAAATGTGTACGGAAACAGAGAATGGCAACGCGCAGGACAAACTTTCCATCAATCATTGTCGAAGAAATAAAAACTCTTCCATCTTTTTGCACTTCGTGAACAAGCCGTTTGTTAAATTCATTCGCATCACCGTGTTTCGGAATGTAGCGATACATCACCACCGATAAATCGGGAAACGGTCCAACTTCAAATCCATCGAGCGTTTGAATTTTTTCCCAGAAGTAGCGCGCGAGTAACAGTTTTTCTTCAATCGCTGCGCGAAACGGTGCAACACCAACGAGTTTCAACGGAAGCCATAAACGCAACCCGCGAAAATGTTTTGTGAGTTCGGGCGATAAATCGGCGGGAGAAAGTTCGTCGTTTGCATTCAAAGCATCTTGCAAATACGATGCGAGATAGTAATGTGATTCATACATTTTCATTTTATCTTTCACGAGAATTGTTCCCAGTCCGTACGGAAGGAATAAACCTTTGTGCGGGTCAATCGTGATAGAATCAGATGTTCCCATTCCACGCAAAACCTTTTTCCCTTCATCACACAACGCAAAAAATCCTCCGTACGCCGCATCAAGATGAAACCACAAATTATATTTACTTGCAATTTCACCAATCGTTTCAATCGGGTCAACGCTTCCTGTGTTTGTTGTTCCTGCCGAAGCAATGACGAGAAAAGGATTCAATCCGTTTTTTTTGTCTTCAACAATTTGTTTTTCCAATTCATCCGCCTTCATTCGGTAATTTTCATCGAGCGGAACATAACGCCATACACATTCTTTCAAACCGGCAATACGAATCGCTTTATCAACGGAATGATGCACTTGTTCGGAAAGATAGAGAACAGATTTTTCAAAATCCTTTGCTTTCAAATTTTTCGCATCACGCGCGGTTACAATGCCGATGAGGTTTGCGATGCTTCCACCCGATGTTAAATTTCCCGCACTCGATTTTGGATAGCCAATAATGCTTGCCATCCAATCTATCAACATATTTTCCAAACGAACTGAGCCGGGAGAAGCAAAAAATAATCCTGCGAAACGATTGGTAATGTCGGCAAGAAAATCCCCCAGCGCGGAATAAAAAATTCCTCCGCCAGGAATGTAACCGAGATGACCGCCGCTTGCAGGATTCAATCCGGGCGTATCAACATTCTCTTTGAAAAGTTTTATTGCAGAATCAATATCAATTCCGCTTTCAGCAATCGGCGAATCGTAAATGCCAACTCCTTTCTTTTCTTCCATCACGTATGCGGGAAGTTCGTAAATGTTATCAAGAAAATTTTCCGAGTAATTTAAAACTTTATTCGTAAGAAATTTTCTTTGCTCTGAAGTTGGCTCAAGATGTTGGCGAGCAATTTGTTCGAGTTGTTTGAGTTTATCAATCATAATAATTGTAGTGATTCACAGCAGATTAAACAAATTAAAGGATTAAAAGTTAGTTAAATATTTCTTCGTAACATTCGTTTTATCATTTTATCTGCTGTGAATATAATTCTTCAATCGGTTTTAAATCCTTAATTGAAATATACCTGCATTTGTATCCACCTTCTTTTCCAAACTTGCTTCCGAAATCTTTGAGCGGCGCGTTATCAACATCTTCCGCAGTTGCAAATCCGCAAATGTACGCTTTTGTGTTTGGGGGAATTACATTTGCGGTTCGGGAATCAACATCAATTATTATTTGCACATAAAATTTCGGTTTACGTTTCTTTGCGTAATCTTCGCGCACAAGCAAATGTAATTTTTCGTTGAACGGAAATGCTGAAGTTTTTATTTCAAAGTTTTGGAAATCTGCTTTCCCTTTATTCTTTCCTACATTATTTTTCTTCCAATCACCAAAATAAAATTGCGCGAAAGCAAATTCTCCCAAATGTCCTGCGAGTGTGTCAATGTTTGAAGCGATTGTGCGGTTCACTTGTGTTGATGGAATAAGTCGCAACGCTTCTTCGAGCATTTCTTCGGTGATGATGATGAAGGGGTAAGATTTCATTGTTTACATTTTGTCATTCCGCACTTGATGCGGAATCCATCTTTTAGATTCCCGCTTTCGCGGAAATGACAATTTTTCAGGTTTTCTCAAACACAACAATCCTATTTGTATTTGTTCCCTTGCTGTTGTTATTGATTCCCCAAATGTTTGAGGTTTTCGTGAATGATTGTTCGTTGATAAAAATTCCTTTGCAACGAAAACCGACTTCTTCTCCGAGCGGTACAACAAACTCATCAAGTTTAATTTTCCCGTTGCGAATTTCACCGACTTCAAACGCAACGAAACCATTTGGCTTTGTAATTCGAAATAATTCCTTGAAAACATTTTTCATCACATCGCACCAATCTTCAATTTTTTTTGACATTGTGATTCGGTTTGCAATTTCAACAGCGTCAAGCGAATTGAACCAACAGCGAAGCCAATTATCATTTGCATATTGCACAACATCGAGGAACGGCGGGGAAGTAACCGTAAGTTGAACGGAATTTGATTTTATGCTTTTTGTTTTTCTTGCATCAAGTGAAATGAATTTTGCTTTTTGTCCAATATTATTCAAAATTGCTTTCTGTTCTTCCGTAACGTTTGAAAGTAAATCCTTTGTCTTCTTCAAGATTATTTCGCGAACATTCTTGTATTCCGGCTTCTGACTTCTTTTTTCATTGATGCGTTTTTGACTTTCCGCAGAAACCGCTTGATTGGGAGGAAACGTGTACACGGAAAAGAAATTTATTGAATGTCCCGTTAAGCGATTTGTTGCCACCATTCGAATCCACTTGTCGAGCGCATCTTCTTCCTTGCTCTCTTTTCTTACCGACAAATAATTTTTCAGCGAAACAATTTCTGCCAATGTTTTTTTATGGTAGAACATTGATAAATCGAAACCTTGAAGATTTGGAAAACCTTCAAGGTTTTTTATTTTGTACAATCGTTCTTCCACTTCAGAAATTTCCGGAATAAAAAATCTCGGCGAACATAATATTGCGCTCAACGGATTGATGTCGTTTGCAATCACATTGCGATTCAACAATCCCGCTTCAATTGCCGTAGTTCCTCGTCCGGAAAACGGGTCGTACACAACATCCTTTTCTTTTGTAAAAAGTTCAATGAAAAATCTTGGCAATTGCGGCTTAAAACATGCGCGATACGAAATTTCGTGCAGTGAGGATGCTTGCCGTTGTTTTGCAGTCCAAAATTCGTTGGTAAAGCGTGGATATTTTTTCCCGTTGATTTCAACTTCATCGTTGCTGGTTGTGTTTTCGGATGAAAAAGAGGGAAAGGAAATATTTTCTCCTCCCAAAATATTTTGTTGATAAGATGGTACGCTGAATTTATTTTTCAAAACAATAGGGTTCTCCATAATTGCCGCAAAATATCTCAATACAACTCTATCCTACCAAATTTCTTTGACGAAACACCTGAAAAATTCCAAAAGAATTTGTCTTTGCGAGCGTTAGCGAAGCAATCTCATTATTTCTATTTGATTTTAGGCAATTGCTTCACTTCATTCGCAAGGGCAGTTTTCTTTTTCAGTGGTTCCTTGATAGGGTCAATTGTGAGTTGAGGTTTTTAAAAAACTTATCGTATTCTCTTAACCTTAGTAGAAAAAGATGAACCCCAACATTAAAACCTTATTCCCTTATTGTCATTGAAACAAGGTAATAAGGTTGCGATAGAGCCATTTTTCGTTTTCTACTAAGGTTAAGCATTTACCCAAAAAAATCCTTCTCAACTTTGAGATAGAAAAGTCCATTTAGTTTTCAAAGTTGAGATGAATAATTCCTACCAACTTCCTTTTAATCGAATTTTTGGTTTTTTCTAAGTAGTTGAAAAAAGAGAAATCGTTTTTATGTTGGTATGAAAATTGTGGAGTGAGATTGTTTGTACGCAAAGCAATTACACACAAAATTATCAGACAATGCAAAAAATCGCAATCATTCCCGGCGATGGAATTGGAATCGAAGTAACGCGGGAAGCAGTGAACGTTCTTGAATTGCTTAACAAAGAACGTTCACTCAATCTCAAACTCGTGCACTTCGATTTTGGCGCGGAGAAATATCTCGCCACCGGAATTTCCCTTCCAAAAGAGCAACTCGAAGATTTCCGAAAAAATTATGCTGCGATTTTTCTTGGCGCGCTTGGCGACCCGCGTATTCCCGATATGGCGCACGCTCGCGATATTCTTTTCGGAATGCGTTTCGGGCTTGACCAATTCGTCAACTTTCGTCCGGTAAAATTGTTCAACGAAAAACTTTGTCCGTTGAAAGGAAAATCGTGCGACGATGTCAATTTTGTTGTCTTTCGCGAAAACACGGAAGGTTTATACGTGGGAGTTGGCGGGCTTTTTAAGAAAGGAACAAAAGATGAAATTGCAATTCAGGAAAGCGTGAACACCTATAAAGGTGTGGAACGCATAATTCGCTACGCATTTGACTACGCAAAGAAGAACGGACACACAAAAGTTACGATGAGCGATAAAAATAACGCGCTTCGTTTTGAAGGCGATTTGTGGCAGCGTGTGTTCAATGAAGTGGGAAAAGAATTTCCTGAAATAGAAAAAGAACATTGGTTCATTGATGCGCTCGCGATGCAAATGATTAAGCGCCCCGAGCAATTTCAAGTTATCGTTACCAATAATATGTTCGGCGATATTGTTACGGATATTGGCGCACAACTGCAAGGCGGTTTGGGAATGGCGGCATCGGGAAACATCAACCCGAACGGTGTTTGTATGTTCGAGCCGGTGCACGGTTCTGCGCCAAAGTATGCGGGAAAAAATGTTGCAAATCCGTTTGGTGCAATTCTTACTGCCGGTTTAATGCTCGAACATCTCGGTTTCAAACAAGAAGGCGCAATCATTGAAAAAGCGGTTCGCATCGCAGTGGAACAGGATAAAACTACCCAAGACTTAGGTGGAAAATTTGGGACGAAGGAAACTGGCGAATTCGTTTGCAACATCATCAGTAAAAAAGATTTTTAGTGAAATAAACAAGTAAACAAATTTTTCAAAACATAACTTATTTTATCAACAAACTCCGGAGAAAAACAATGAAACACTTTCATTTCAAAAAACTAACAATGGTATTTTCATTATTATTGTTCTCCTTTCCACTACTAACGTATTCGCAAACGTGGACATCACAAGTCAGCAATACAACAAATTTACTAAGTGGCGTTTGGTTCACGAATTCAATGAACGGTTGGGCGGTTGGAGATTTTGGTACAATTCGATTCACAACGAATGGCGGTGCAGCGTGGAACACACTATCTCTTACCGGAGGTGATTTATCCGATGTCGCATTTGCAGATGAGAACATCGGATTGATAGTTGGAGATAATGGAGCAATTTGGCGAACAACAAACGGAGGAACGCAATGGTCGCAAGTTGCAAGTAATACGGTGAACAATCTTCGCGGGGTTGCATTCGGCGATAGCGGAAGAGTGTATGTTTCCGGTCGTAACTCAACGATTCTTCGTTCCACCGATTTTGGTTCGACGTGGAGTGTGATTGAAACGGGCGGAATCCGTTATCAAAATGTTGCGGCAAAAGGAATGACGCGCGGATGGATTGTTGGTGAGGGCGGTGTCATTAAATCAACAGAAAACGGAGGAGCGTCGTGGTTCAATCAATCAAGTGGTGTGGGAGGAGATTTGAGTGGTGTTTTCTTTCTCACGGAAACAGAGGGATGGATTGGGGGGCAAGATGGAATTCTGCTGTACACGAACAGTGGAGGAAACACGTGGAGTTCAAGGAATTCCGGATTGGGAGTCATCAGCATTAATGGAATATTTTTCTTCAATTCCAATTACGGATGGGCAGTGGGAGATGGAGGAAAAATTTTTATGACAACAAACGGCGGTGTGAACTGGGTTGCGCAAACTTCGAATACGTCAAACGAACTTTACGACATTGCATTTCCTGACATTGCGCACGGTTGGGTTGTCGGAGATATTGGAACAATTCTTTATACAGGAACACCGGTTGCTATTGCGGAAAGAAATAATCAATTTCCCTCACAATCTTCGCTGGAACAAAACTATCCTAATCCATTCAACCCGCAAACGACGATTGGCTTTTCGCTATTGGCTGTTGGGAATGTTACATTGAAAGTTTACAATGTGTTTGGACAAGAAGTTGCAACACTTTTGAATAACGAACTAATGCAATCGGGAAAAAACGAAATACAATTTGATGGAAGCGGATTAACAAGTGGTATGTATTTTTATTACTTGAATGTGAATAACGGTGAGTTTGTCCAAACGAAGAAACTCGTGTTGATGAAATAAATATTCATTCCGAAATCTAAAATCTAAAATCTGAAATCTAAAATACCAATGACCATCTCCGAAAAAATATTTGCCGCGCATTGCGGAAGAGATTCTGTGAAAGCGGGAGAACTCGTGTACGCTAATCTCGACCTCGTGATGGGAACAGATGTAACGGTTCCGCTTTCCGTGAGCGTGTTTAATCAAATCGGCGCGGAAAAAGTTTTCGACAATAAAAAAATCGCTCTCGTCAACGACCATTTTGTTCCGGCAAAAGATATTCAAGCGGCGGGATTATCGAAAACGATGCGCGAGTTTGCAATAAAGTATGATATTCAAAATTATTTTGAAGTCGGGCGTTCGGGAATTTGTCATTGCATTGTTCCCGATAGCGGACTTGTTGTTCCCGGCGATTTAATTATCGGCGCAGATTCTCACACGTGCACATACGGAGCGTTGGGCGCATTTGCAACGGGAGTTGGCTCAACCGATATGGCAACGTCGTGGGCGTTGGGCGAAAATTGGTTCAAAGTTCCGCCGACAATAAAAATAATTTACAAAGGAACATTGCAACCATTTGTCAGCGGAAAAGATATTATTCTCCACACGATTGGAAAACTTGGCGTTGAAGGTGCGTTGTATTGCGCACTCGAATTTGAAGGCGACATCATTGATGAGTTATCGCTTGCCGACCGTTTCACGATATGCAATATGGCAATTGAAGCGGGCGCTAAATCGGGAATCATAAAAGCGGATAAAAAAGTTTTGGATTTTCTTGAAGGAAAAACAAACAGAAAATTTACTTCATACTCTTCTGATGCTGACGCAAAGTTTTTAGATGTTATTGAAATTGATGTTACCAATCTTGAACCGCAAATTGCTTTCCCGTATTTACCGAGCAATGTAAAACCGATTTCCGAAGTGGAGCAAATCAAAGTTGACCAAGTTGTTATTGGTTCTTGCACGAACGGACGAATGGAAGATTTTCGCGCCGCAGCAAAAATTTTGGAAGGAAAAGAAATCGCGCCGTACGTTCGGCTTATCGTTATTCCCGCAACGCAGGAAATTTATTTGCAAATGATGTTTGAAGGATTACTCAACACATTCATTCACGCCGGAGGAACAATTAGCCCACCAACATGTGGTCCGTGCATCGGCGGACATATGGGAATTCTCGGTGAAAATGAAGTCGGTCTCTACACGACGAACCGCAATTTCAAAGGACGAAACGGACATTTATCCAGCAAAGTATTTTTGTGTAGTCCCGTTGTTGCGTCTGCTTCAGCGTTGAAAGGATTTATCACAGACCCGCGGGAAGTGTAGATTTTTTTTGAAGTAATACTTCGTACACAAACAACTTGTATGCTAACGAATACTGTAGTCGCTCATAAAAATTTTTCAAATCGAAATTCCGAAACGTGGAATCTCGATACATCGCTTGGCTTTTTGATGAATCGAACTGCGCGCGGAATGAAACGCGCGCTCGATGCAAAATTGCTGGAACACGAACTTACGGCGACTCAATATATTGTGTTGATTCGAATGTATGAAGAAGATGGAATTTCTCTCACAGAACTTGTCGAGCGATTGTATTTGGATAATCCGACACTCACGGGAATTATTGACAGAATGGAACGCGATGGTTTGCTTCAACGCCAACGCGATGATGATGACCGTCGCGTTGTGAATGTGTATTTGACTGCGAAAGGAAAACTTCTTCGCAGTGAAATTGAACATCTCGCGCAGGAAACGGATGAAGATATTTGGAAAAACTTTTCCGAACCAGAAAAGAAAGAAATGCTGAACTACATTGAACGACTTTGGAATAATCTGAATGACTAACGCAACGAACAAAGAAATTTTTCGATTGCCAAAAAAGACTGGAAAGAATTCGCTGGTAATTTTGAAAGACAAGAATAAAAAAATTGTTTTTCTCTCCGCAACACGAACGCCGTTTGGAACTGTCGGTGGAAGTTTGAAAGATTTTTCTCCGACAGATTTAGGAGCAATGTCCGCGCGCGCTGCAATTGAACAAGCAAATCTTTTTGAACGACGAGAACTTATTGACACCGCAATTTTCGGAAACGGAATGCACACGAGTATTGACTCTCATTATGGCGCGCGACACGTTGCACTCAAAGCGGGACTTTCAAATTTTTCCATTGCGTTAACGGTGAATCGCATATGCTGGTCAGGCGGAGAAGCGATTGTGCAAGCGGCAAAAGAATTATTGAACGGCGAAGCGGAACTAGTTCTTGCCGGTGGATACGAAAGCACATCGCAATCACCGCTCGTAATTTATGCTGTAGCGTATGGTTTTCCGTATATGCTCGGACCGAAAACGCAATTTCTTTTCAAAGATGGATTGAATGATACGTTCATCAATAATGATATGATGGGAACGGCAGAAAATCTCGTTCGTCTGTATGGAATCACGCGCGCAGAAGTTGATGAGTTTGCTCTCTCTTCACAAACAAAAGCGAAAGTTGCGCAGGAAAACGGACAACTTGCAAAAGAAATTACGCCGCTCAAAATTCAAGAGAAGCGAAAAGAAAAAATTATTGACAAAGATGAAAATGTAAAACCGGAAACGACACTTGCATCGCTTACAAAACTTCCGGCAGTAAAACCCGGTGGCGTGCAAACAGCAGGAAATTCTTCCGGCATTGTTGACGGCGCTGCCGCAGTCGTGATGACAACATTGGGAAAAGCAAAAGAACTCCGCATTGAACCGGTTGGTGAATTGCTTTCGTGGGGAGTTGCCGGCGTTGACCCGCATTATATGGGAATCGGTCCCGTTCCCGCTTCAACCATTGCATTGAAACGCGCCGGACTTTCTTTGAAACAAATTGCACACGTTGAAATCAACGAAGCATTTGCGGGACAATATTTGGCGTGTGAACGAGAAATGAAACTCGATAGAACAAAAGTAAACATGAACGGCGGCGCGATTGCACTTGGTCATCCGCTTGGTGCAACGGGCGCGCGAATGACAATTTCACTTTTAAATCTTGGTGGACTCGGGCTTGCCTCTGCGTGTATTGGCGGCGGACAAGGGGGAGCGTTGATTGTGGAAGGTTATGTATAAAACCAATGATAGTCATTCTGAGCAAAGCGAAGAATCTTGCTCGTCGAATAAAAAGATGTTTCGCTTCGCTCAACATGACAAATGAATAAAACAATTGAGATGATGAACGCAAATTGGAATAACATAGAAATACTTATCGTCGGCGCTGGAACGATGGGAGCGAGTTTGGCTCAAACGTATGCACAAAACGGTTTCAACGTTGGTTTGCTGGATGTATCGAATGAAATTTTGCAACGTGGATTTTCTACAATTGAAAAAGAACTCGATAACGCTAAGGGAAAAATATTTTCCACAAAAGAAATTTCTGAAATACGGAGTCGCATTATCGGCACAACGAGTTATGAAATTGCGTGTAAAAGCAAATACTTGAATCTCGTCATTGAAGCCGCTACGGAACGTGTAGATATTAAAAAAGAAATTTTCAAAACGCTCGATAGACTTTGCCCAAAGCATACGGTGTTTGCTTCCAATTCATCTTCGCTCGATGTGAATATTCTTGCGCAAGTTACAAAACGTTCCGATAAAATTGTGTGGATGCACTACTTTTATTTGCCCCACAAAAATCGCGCAGCAGAATATGCAGGAACAAAAACTGCATCGGAAGAAAGTAAAGCAATCGCGCGAAAGTATTTGAAACTCGGCGGGAAAATTCCCACACACATTCGCGGAAGCAGAAAAGGGGGCGTTGCAGATATTATTTTTGTTGCTCTCCTTCTTGAAGCAACGCGAATGTTGGAAGAAGGTTTCGATATTCCGACCATTGAGCAAGCGGGAAAGCAAGCGTACGGAATTCCAATTGGTTTTCTTGAATTGATGGATGCAACCGGTTTACCTGTGGGTTTATATTCGATGAAATCGTTTTCTGATTCGTCAAATCCGAATGATGCGCTGTATAAAGTGTATGGCAATTTCTTTTCGCCACGTAAAAATTACATTGATTTGATAAACGAATTCAATGAAACTGCGGATAAAAATTCAGTTAGATGGATAAAGGCAAGTAGTCAGAAGCCAGTAGTCAGTAGTCAGAAAGTTGTTGATGAATTATGCGATAGATTTTTGGCAATTGGTTTTCTCACTTCAACGGAATGTGTTGATGCCGGTTTGATTACGATAGAAGATTTGGAATTACTCACGCAAAATGCTTTTCTCTGGAACAAAGGTCCGTTTACCTTGATGAATGAAATCGGAATGAAGCGGGTGAACGACGTAGTGAAAAAGCGTGAAGAACTTGCGAAAAAATTCAACCAAAATTTTCCGGTTTGTGATTTGCTGAAAAAACAAATGGGAAAGAAAAGCGGTTGGGGATTGTATCTTTCAAATGTTTATACGGAAAAAGAAAAGAAGAATGCAATCCGGCGCATTACACTTTCCAATCCCAAAGCGGCGAATGCAATGGATAACAAAGTGTTTGAAGAATTGAAGCGCGAATTTTCCGAAGCGAATGACGATAAAAAATGTAAAGTGATAATTTTCGATACTGCGCCAATCAAAACATTTATTGCCGGAGCGCACATTCCCACATTCATCGAGCGTATCAAAGCAAAAAATTTCAAAGCGATTGTTGATGACACACGAGAATGGCAGAATGTAATGTTCAACATAATGACCGGAACATCAAAACCGAAAATTGCAATTGTTGACGGACAAGCATTTGGCGGAGGCGTTGAAGTTGCGTCTGCATTTGCGCTTGATGAAAACACCATTACAATTATTACGAATCGCACATCGTATTCACTTCCCGAAACGCGGCTTGGAATTTATCCCGGACTTCGCGGCACACTTACTCTTCCGCAACTCATTTACAGAAAAACAAACGACGTAGAAACAGCACTTGCGCTTGCTTGTTACTTCATTCTTGCTGGTGGAGTTACAACTTCTTCTCCGCAAATGATTTATGAACTTGGTTTAGCCGATGCAATAATCCCGCAACACAAACGCGATGATGCGGTAGAAATAATTTCGCAAGCAATTATTGATAACAACGGAAAAATGATTTCGAAAGAAAAACTGAATTCATTGCAATTCGAAAAACTTTCGACGCAAATTTCCTTTGCAGAAAAACGTGAGTTGCAAATTGCAACGGAATTATTTTCTCAAGCAGATTTACTACCAACACTCTTTGCGCAAGCGCGTGGTTTTCTTCCACTGCATTACAACAATGAAGCAAAAGCGTTTGCAGAAAAAGTTGTGCGAAGAGTGGCAAACAACTCTCCCAACGCTGTTTGGATTTCCAACTATCTTATCTCTCGCGGTTTTGAAAATTATTTAAATGGAATAGATAACAACATGCTTGCAGAATTTGAACTCGAACATTATTTGCAACAAATTTTTGAACATCCCGATGCGTTGATTGGATTGGAAGCAGTCGTGAAGGGAAAGCAAGCAGAGTTTAAGAGACGTTATCCGATGTAAGAAGTAAGAAGACAGAATTCAGTTGTCAGAAAAGATTTTCATTCTAAAACTAACACCTAACACCTCACACCTCACACCTAACACCTATGATTAAAGGCAACGTTCACAAATACGGCGACAACATTGATACAGATGTCATTATTCCAGCACGGTATTGCACTGCATTTACGGAAAAAGAACTCGCGCCGCATGCACTCGAAGACCTTGACGCAAACTTTGTGAAGAATGTGCGAAAAGGCGACATCATTGTTGCGGGAAGAAATTTTGGCTGCGGAAGTTCGCGGGAGAATGCGCCGATTGCAATTAAGGGCGCGGGCGTTTCGTGCGTTGTTGCAAAATCGTTTGCAAGAATTTTTTATCGCAACTCCATCAATATCGGATTACCGATTTTAGAAATTGATGCCGCAGTTGACGAAGCGGAAAACGGTGATGAACTGGAAATTGATTTAACGAAAGGCAACATCAAAAACATTTCCAAAAATAAAACATATCACGTTCCGCCATTTCCCGAAATGATTCAGGAAATAATCAATCTCGGTGGAATGGTGGAGTTTGCAAAGCGAAGAATCGAACAAAAGAAACTTCAACAAGTGTAAAGTGTAATTCAAAATACTATTCACAAATAACAATATGAGGCACGTATGAACTCCGAACAAAAAAATCTAATTTACGATTGGAACAAAGGCGGTATCGTTGATATGAAAGGCGTTGTGCAAATTGAATTCGACGACGAAACATTGCGCGACGGACTTCAATCTCCTTCCGTTACCGACCCGACGATTGACCAGAAAATTCGCATTCTTCATCTGATGGAAGATTTGGGAATTCAATCGGCAAACATTGGATTGCCCGGTGCTGGTCCGCGCGCATATAACGACACACTCGAACTTGCAAAAGAAATTGCGCGAAGCAAGATGAAAATTTTTCCTAATTGCGCGGCGCGAACGGTGATTGCTGATATTGACCCGGTGATTGACATTTCTCAAAAAGCAGGAATACCGATTGAAGTCGCATCGTTCGTTGGTTCAAGCCCGATTCGTCAATATGTGGAAGGATGGACTGTTGATAAAGTTTTGGAACTGACGGAGAATGCAGTTTCGTATGTTGTTGCGCATGGTTTGCCGAGTATGTATGTTACAGAAGATACAACGCGCGCGCATCCCGACGACATCGAAAAACTTTATACTGCAGCAATTCAATGTGGAGCGAAACGTGTTGTCATTGCCGATACAGTCGGACACACAACGCGAACCGGCGCAACAAATATTGTTCGCTTCGTTAAAGATGTTATTGAAGATACAGGCGAAGATGTGAAAATTGACTGGCACGGACACAACGATAGAGGATTTGCACTCGCAGCTACTATTGCGGCAATTCGCGCGGGAGTTGATAGAGTTCACGGTTGTGCGTTGGGAATTGGTGAACGCTGCGGAAATGCTTCGATGGATTTGCTTCTCGTGAATTTGAAAATGTGGGGAATCATCAACAACGACCTTTGTAAACTGAAAGAATACTGCCGCCTTGTTTCCGAAGCATGTCACGTTCCCATTCCCTACAATTATCCCGTCATTGGTCCTGATGCATTTCGCACTGCAACGGGAGTTCATGCCGCCGCAGTTATCAAAGCGTTGAAAACAAACGATACGTGGCTTTCCGATATGGTGTATTCCGCTGTTCCCGCTTCGATGGTTGGAAGAAAACAAAAAATAGATATTGGTCCGTTGAGCGGCGAGTCGAATGTTGCGTATTGGCTGCATGACCACGGTTATGATTTCAACGGCGGAATGGTGAAGAAAATTTTTGATTACGCAAAACACTCGAATCGTCTTTTAACGGATGACGAAATCGAAGCATTCATTGAAACTGAAATTCCCGAAGACGAAAGAAAACATTATGAGTCTGAACTGGTTACCGCGTGATAACGAAATAAAAAATCACAATTTGTGGGGCGATGAATTTTTCGGAACAGACGCGCCTTGCACGATGTATGAACTCCGTCCTATTCTTGATGAGAAAGGAAACGTTGTTCCGGGATTACATTCTGCGTGGATTACACTCAACAATCCGAAGCAATATAATTCCTACACAACACAAATGGTGAAAGGAGTGATTGCCGGATTTCACAAAGCATCAATGGAGCGAAGCGTTGTTGCCGTTGTGTTCACTGCTGTTGGCGATAAAGCGTTTTGCACAGGCGGAAATACGAAAGAATATGCGGAGTATTACGCAAAACGTCCCGCAGAATACGGCGCGTATATGGATTTGTTTAATGCAATGGTGGACGCAATTTTGAATTGCAAGAAGCCGACGATTTGCCGCGTGAATGGAATGCGCGTTGCCGGCGGACAAGAAATCGGAATGGCGTGCGATACTACACTTTCTGCTGATACTGCGGTGTTTGGACAAGCGGGACCAAAACACGGCTCAGCTCCCGATGGCGGCTCAACGGATTTTCTTCCGGCATACTTGAGTATTGAAGATGCGATGTGGAATTGCGTTTCATGCGAAGTGTGGAGCGCGTATAAAATGAAACGCCTTTCGCTCATTAGCAAAGTTCTTCCCGTAATAAAAGATGGAAATTCTTTCAAACGCAATCCGCTTGTCATTACAGATAAATATGTTGATGATGGAGAAATTGTGTATGGAGAATTTGTTTCCGGCGATGCAAGAAAAAAAGCGAATGAAGAAATTGAAAAAGCGACAATTGATTTTTCGTTGCTCGATACATCGGTGAATGAAATTCTCTGGCGATTCACAAATCTATTTCCGGGATGTTTGATAAAATCTATTGATGGAATACGCGCGAAGAAAAAATTTTTCTGGGACCAAACGAAATTGGCAAATCGTCATTGGCTCGCAGCAAATCAAATGCTCGAAGGATTTCTCGGTTTCACCGCATTTAACTCACGTAAACTTACTGGAAAAGATGTCATTGATTTTGTAAAGTATCGCCAGCTGATTGCAGAAGGAAGAGAAATGAATGAAAGTCTTTTTGAAGAAGTTTTACCGAAACAAAAATGATTCGGTAATTATATAACAATTAACTTGAAAGGTAATTCTCTATGAAAAAATATATTTTCACTATAATCACTATGGTGTTGAGTTCGCTCAATTATACAAGCGCACAAACTCCAAACGTTCTTTGGAACAAAACATATAACGGACCGGCAAACGGTTTTGATTTTGCATTGGATTGTATTCAAGACAATGCAAATCATCTCTTTGTTGTTGGATATTCTTCGAATGGAAACAACGATGACATTCTCATCGTCAACTATAACACAACGAACGGCGATACCATTTGGACGAGAAGATATAATTCTCCCGCAAACGAATACGATATGGCTCTTGGCTGCGTTGTTGATAACACTGGAAATCTTTTTGTTGTCGGCGCTTCGATGGCGAACGGGAGGTTTGATTACATAACAATGAAATATAATTCAACGAGCGGCGATACCATTTGGACGCGAAGGTATAACGGCACTGCAAACGGAGATGATATGGCGTTAGAATGTGCGCTCGATGATTCCGGAAATATTTTTGTGACTGGCGTTTCGTTCAATGGACTTAACAATGATTATGTAACAATAAAATACCGCGCGGATAACGGAACGATGGTGTGGCTTCGTTCTTTCGATAACACTGCACACGGAAAAGACGAGGCGTACGGTTGTGCAGCTGATCCGTTGGGAAATGTGTACGTGAACGGTTACTCGTTCAACGGAACAAGTTATAATCTCGTTACACTTAAATATAATTCTGCCGGCGAAGTTCAATGGACAAGAACATCACTTGATACTCTTGATAGCGTGCGAACAGTTCATTCAGATTGCACAGTTGATGAATCAATGAATATCTATGTGTCAGGAATGTGTGGCATAGAATTGAATTCCGGAAACAGATATGGCATTACGCTGAAATATACTTCTTCAGGAAATCTCGAATGGACTACAAGATATGACAGTCCACAGAATTACGACCAATTTTTAGGAAGCACGATTGACCATTCGGGAAATCTCTACCTGAGCGGCTCATCGTACAATGGTTCCAACGACGATATATTACTCTTAAAACTTAACGCAAGTACTGGAAATACTATTTGGTCGTTGCTATATAATGATCAAACGCAAAGTCATGATTACGGATTGAGTTGCGCCATTGATGTTTCGGGTTATCTGTATGTTTCCGGCGCAACAACTTCTTCAAATACTTATGATTATATCACAATAAAATATAATACCGGTAGCACTTCTGTAAATGAAATAATGAGCGAGAGACATTCTTCTTATTTACTTTTTCAAAATTTTCCCAATCCGTTTAATCCAACGACCATTCTTCGGTATGAAGTACCGGAAAATAGTTTGGTTGCTCTCAGTATTTTTAATACCACCGGGGAAAAAGTTGCAAATCTTGTCAATGAATTTCAATCGAAAGGTAACCACGAAATTCTTTTTGATGCTTCGCTCTTGCCAAGCGGAATGTATTATGCTGAACTTCAGGTTGGAAAATTGAGTGAAGTGAAAAAATTGGTACTCGTCAAGTAAATGTTACTCGAAAACAAAATAGCACTCGTAACTGGTGGTTCTCTCGGAATAGGAAAAGCAACGGTTCTCGCGCTTGCAAATGAAGGAGCGGATGTTGCATTTACCTATTTCAGATTTCGCAATAACAAAAACGAAGCGAATCAAGTTGTTGATGAAGTAAAAAAAATCGGAAGAAAGTGTTTTGCGATTGAGTCTGATGTTTCAAAATTTGATGAATCACAAAATGTTGTCCAAAAAGTAATTTCCGAATTTGGGGGATTACACATTCTCGTCAACAACGCCGGAATTTCCCGCGATAGTGTTGTGTGGAAAATGAGTGAACAACAATGGGACGATGTCATCAACATCAATTTGAAAGGTTGTTTTAATTACACACATGCGGTGAGTTCTATTTTTCGTGAACAGAGATCTGGTAAAATTGTGAACATCAGTTCAATCAATGGAATGCGCGGAAAATTTGGACTTGCAAATTACGCCGCATCAAAAGCGGGAATAATCGGCTTAACGAAAGTCGTTGCGAAAGAACTTGGAAAATATAATGTGAACGTCAACGCGATTGCACCGGGAATGATTGATACCGATTTAACGAGCAATCTTTCCGAAGAAGTAAAACAACAATCTCTTTCGGAAATAATTCTCGGTCGTTTCGGAAAACCGGAAGACGTTGCAAATCTCATTACGTTTCTCGTTTCCGAAAAAGCGAAACACATTACGGGAGAAGTGATTAAAGTTGATGGTGGACAGTATATATGATTTTACATTTTACATTTTACATTTTAGATTTTAGATTTTAGATTGAAAAATCCTTTAATCATTTAATCTGCTGTGAATAAATCAATGACAGAAATTTACGAGAGAAATATCAACGTCGCAGTAGCGTGGAAAAATGAGCACGAAATCATTACCCGCGCGTCCATGCTTGATTTGAATCATCACATTCGCGTTGAGTTGACGATTGATTTGCAAAACGAAATAATCACTGATGCACAAGCGCAAATGACGAAAGTTCCGTATGGACTTTGCCAATTCACACTTGCAAACATCAAAAAAATAATCGGAATGAAAATTGAACGCGGAATTCAAAAAGAACTCATTGATGCGCTTGGACATTCCGATGGATGCACGCACATGGTAGATTTAGCAATGGAAGCAATTCGGCTAAACGCAAATGTAATGATTGGATTGACGAAAGTCGGCGACGAATGGTTTAACAGAACGATAAGCGAAGAAGCGCAAATTGAACTCGTTAAGCCATTGCTGAAAAACTCATGTTTACCTTTTAAAGAAAATAATAATTAACAACAAATGACACAGATACAACGCGAATTAAAAACTAACAATTTACAATGAGCGAATTTCAATTTCTCAAAATAATAGACGAAGGCGAAGTCGTTTCTCTCGTGTTCAATCGTCCGCCATTGAACGTATTGAATATTGCGATGATGAAAGAAATCAATTCTGCGTTGAGTGAACTTCTTCATCATACAACCGCAAAAGTTCTACTCATAAAAGCCGAAGGGAAAGCATTTTCTGCGGGCGTTGATGTTGCTGACCACGTTGCCGAGAAAATTGATGAAATGATGAGAGAATTTCACCACGTGTTTGAAAACATCAACAAGTTCAAAATTCCCGTGATTGCAGTTGTTGATGGAGCGGCTCTCGGCGGTGGATGTGAAGTTGTGATTTTCTGCGATATGATTCTTGCATCAGAGAAGGCAAAGTTCGGGCAGCCGGAAATAAAAGTCGGAGTGTTTCCACCAATTGCCGCAGTAATTTTCCCGCGACTTATCGGAAGAAATCGAACATTGGAATGGCTGATGAACGGCGAAACTATTTCAGCAGTTGAAGCAGAAAAAATCGGACTCGTGAATAAAGTTTTTCCCGTTGAGAATTTTGAAACACACGTAAAGAACTTTGTTGCAAAATTTACAGCGCAAAGTAAAGTGATTTTGGAAATGACAAAACGCGCAGTTGATACTTCGCTTCGTCGCCCTGTAATGGAAGCAATTTCCAATGCAGAAGAAATTTATATGAAAGAGATGATGAAAACAGAAGATGCGAATGAAGGTTTGTCAGCATTTTTGGAAAAGCGAAATCCTGTATGGAAAAACAAATGACCTTTGAAGAAAAAATAGAACACTATCGCACTATCATAGACGATGTTTCATATCCAACAGTGAACAAATGGAAAGAAGAACATCCGAATAAAAAAGTTGTCGGAATGTTTCCTGTGTACACACCGTATGAACTTCCGCACGCAGCGGGAATGTTGCCTGTTGGCGTTTTCGGAGCGGGAGGAAAAATTGAAATTGACCACGCTGATTCACGCATTCAATCATTCGTCTGCTCCATTGCGCGTTCAACATTGGAGTTGGGATTAACGGAACGATTAAAAAATTTCGACGCGCTGTATTTCACTTCCATTTGCGATGTTGCAAGAAATCTATCGGGAATTTGGCAAACGAATTTTCCACAGCAACTCGTGGAGTATATTCACTTTCCGCAAAATATGAACAACTCCAGCGCGCCAAAACATTATCGCGCTGAATTGCAAAAACTTGTTTCCAATTTGGAGCAACTGAGCGGAAAGAAAATTACAAATGAAGATTTGTTGAATAGCATAAAAACATTCAATCGCAATCGCGAGTTGTGTTTGCAATTGTATCACATCAAAAGCACAACGCCGCATCTTCTCTCAACGTTTGAAGCATACATTGTACTTCGGCTCGGAACGTTGCTTCCCGTTGAAGAACATTCACAACTTCTCGAAGGAATAATTCCCCAAATTCACCAGCGCAAACGCACGGCGAGAGATTTTGTCCGCGTGATGATTGAAGGAAGTTTTTGCGAACAACCGCCGCTCGAACTGATGCAAGTGATTGAAGATGCCGGCTGTTATATTGTTGATGATGATTTGCTTTTACACTCGCGTTGGTTCAACGAAGCAGTTCCACTCAACGGCGACCCGCTCCTTTCGCTTGCAGAAAGTTATATCAATCGCAGTCGCTATTCTTCCGTTCGTCATTACGGAAACAAATCGCGCAAAGAACAATTTCTTGAAAAAATAAAATCGGGAAAAGTTGACGGTGTTCTTTTCTGCGCTCCAAAATTTTGTGAACCTGCGTTACTCGATTATGTCGTGTTGAAAGATGAACTTGAAAAACATAACATTTCGTATATGACGTTTGAGTATGAAGAAAAGATGGGCGTGTTTGAATCTATCAGAATGCAAGTCGAAACATTTGTGGAGTCGGTATTGTTTTTTTCGTAAATGAATTATTAACCGCTGATGACACGGATACAACACGAATTTTCACAGATTGAATTCGTGAATATCCGCGAATCATCCGCGAAATCCGTGGTTACAATATAATGCAAGAACAAAAATTTAAATATCAGGGAATCGGAAGAGAGTATCAGAAACAATTACTTACTGCGTGGTATGAGCGATTACAAAATGCAAAAAACGACGGACGCAAAGTAGCGTATTTGTTTGTGCCGGGAAATGTTGCAGAGTTTTTGCGTGTGTTTGATTTTGAACTTGTGTTTCCAGAAGTCAATGCGTTGCAATGTGGCGTGCGAAAAACTTCCGGTGATTTAATTTTGAAAGCGGAAGATATTGGCTACTCGTCCGATGTGTGCGGCTACGTGAAAAACGATATTGGAATGATGCTGCAAGGGAATATCGGTCCGTCGGGAACAGAAATTCCAAAACCGGATTTACTTCTCTGCACGTATTGCGGTTGCACAACGTTTATCAAATGGTTCGAAGCGCTTGCGCATTTTTACGATGTTCCGCTTGTGATGCTTGATGTTCCGTATATGCGCGACGGAGAAATTTCTGACACGGATAGACAATACATTGTTGAGCAGTTGAAAGAGTTGATTCCGCTTTGCGAAAAAATTACCGGCAACAAATTCGATTACGATAAACTTGTGGAAGCGATGAAACATTCTGCCGAAGCGGAAGATTTGTGGGTGCAGATTTTACATTCTGCAAAACACAAGCCGTCGCCGTTCGATTCATATTTCGAAGCAGTATTTTTTATGGCGCCGATTTATGTGTTGCGCGGACTTCCCGAATGTACAGATTATTATCGCGAAGCATTGAAAGAAATTTACGAACGCATTGAACACGGTGTTGGTCCGATTCCCGATGAAAAAGTTCGCGTGGTGATTGAAGGTCCGCCACCGTGGCCTCACTTTCGCGCGTTTTGGGAATTGCTGAAACATTGGGGAGTATGTGCAGTTGCATCGAGCTATTCAAAAGTCGGCGGATTTTGGGACCACGGTTTTCGTCACGATTACACAAAGCCGTTTGAAAGCATTGCCGATTATTGTTTGACGTGTTATACAAATCAGAATTTACCGATGCGCACAGAATTATTACGGAGTTATGCAGAAGAATACAGCGCAGATGCGATTGTGATTCATTCGGTAAAATCGTGCCGCTCCTTTTCTGTCGGACAAGCAGATATGCGCGAGCAGTTTATTCGCAAGTGGGATATTCCAACGTTACTTGTCGAAAGTGATTTGGCTGACCCGCGATATTTTCAAGCCGCACAATTGAAGAACCGTATTGATGCATTTTTTGAATCGTTGGAACATAAACGATTGGTAAAAGTTTGATAAATCCAAATGACAAAAAACAAGAATTGATATTTGAGATTTAGAAATTGAAATTTATTTGTTATTTGAAATTTGAGTTTTGGAATTTAGTAGAATAAATTTTCTCAACTAATTAGAAATAAAAATTATGTTAGTCGCCGGAGTTGATGTCGGTTCAACACAAACAAAAGCAATCATTGTCAATGAAAATGCAGAAATCGTCGCGCGCGGAATCGTGAACACGGGCGCAAACGTTGTGAAAGCCGCAGAGAAAGCATTTCAAACTGCGCGCTCAACTGCAAAATTGGAAGAGTGGGATGTTTCCTACACTGTCGGCACAGGTTACGGTCGTTACAAAGTTTTATTCGGCGATGCGCAGATAACGGAAATTTCCTGTCACGCGCGCGGTGCAAGTTTTCTTTTTCCGAACACAAAAACAATTCTCGACATCGGCGGACAGGACACAAAAGGAATTCGCATCAATGAAAAAGGCGAAGTGATTGATTTTTGTATGAACGATAAATGCGCCGCAGGAACGGGACGATTTCTCGCTGCTGCCGCTGATGTTATGGGAATTACGCTCGATGAACTTGGTGATGTTGCGCTTCAATCAAACAACCCGCTTCGCATCACCAATGTTTGCACAGTGTTTGTCGAAACAGAAATTATGAATCATCTTTCCAAGGGAAAAAAAGGCGAAGATATTCTTGCCGGCGTTCATCAATCCATTGCGGCGCGTTCGGTAAGTTTGTTGCGCCGTGTTGGACTTGAACCGGAAATTACGTTCACCGGCGGCGTTTCCAAAAATAGAGGAATGATAAAATCGCTTGAAGAAAAATTAGGATTGCATATCAACGTCAATGATGATTCGCAATTCATCGGAGCAATTGGCGCAGCGTTGTTTGCACTTGATAGAGCAAAAGCACGGCACGACGGAGAATATGTACAACAAGAAAAAATTATTTCAGCGAAAGTTGCAGCACTATGAACAACGGAAAATACATTGCGGGAATTGACATCGGAACGCGAATGACGAAATGCGCAATTATCGATACGCAAACAGGAACAATCGTTTCACGCGCAACAATTCTCACCAAACATAATCTCGCGCTTGCTTCGGAAAATGTTTTAAATGAAGCGTGCAAAAATATTTCCATCACACCTTCAAATGTTTTTTACGTTGCATCAACCGGTTACGGACGATACCAAGCACCGATGCGGCAGATTCAAATCACCGATATTACGTGTCACGCGATGGGAGCGAAATTTCTTTTTCCGAAAACAATAAACATACTCGATGTTGGCGCGCAAAATGCAAAAGCTATTCGCATAGATGAAAACGGTCGCGTGATGAAATTTAAAATGAATGACAAATGCGCATCGGGAGCAGGGAGTTTTTTAGAGCGTGTTGCAAAAGGACTTGAATTACAACTCGATGAAATCGGCTCGCTCTCGCTTCATTCCAAAGACCCGCAGCCGATAAGTTCTATTTGCGCGGTGCTTGCAGAATCGGAAGTAATCAATCTCGTTACCAGCGGTTATCCCGTCGAAGATATTTTGATGGGAACGCATCATTCCATCTCCGATAGAATTGTTGCTCTCCTTCGACAAGTGGGAATTGACGGCGAAATAACGTTGACCGGTGGAATCACACGTAATGCAGGAATGGTAAAAGCGCTCGAAACAAAGCTTGGTATAAAACTTAACGTGAACGAAAATTCTGAATACGCTGGAGCCATCGGCGCGTGTGTGCTTGCGAATAAACGATTGAAGAAAATAGCATACGAAAGATTGCATATAAATTGAGTTTTTTATAGTTCATTTAAACCGAATTTCAAAATGTTTGATTACGATAAATACAATAGGGAAGAAAGAGCAATTTGTGCTCATTTATTTCGGCTGCTTCACGAACGACTTGATGACAAAAAACAAGTCCATTGGGAAAACTTATTTCTAAACTTGAAAAACTCAGATTAGTATTCAAAAATGGCTCTGGAAGTTTGGAGAACTTGCATTTTGAAAACATTGGCTTATTTTGTGAAGTATCTATCATTCGTGATGCTTACCAAAACGTCAAAAGTAATGTAAATCCATTTATGGATGATTTGACTAGACTAATAATGAAGCAAGAAAAAGTTTCTGATTGCAGGTTGTATTCACAACTCGACAAACCGTTAAACGATATATCAAAAACTCACCCAAAACAAATCAGACAAAAAGCAATTTGGGAAAACATTCATTTTTCAGAAGACGAAAATAAGGTTTATGGAGCAATGCAGGCAATGTTCAATTCGAAGCCCGATTTGGTCATCACCATAGATAATAAATTGCTTTCATTTGAAGCAAAGTTTACTGAACCATTTGATGTAGAGCAACTGAAGCGAACATGGAACATTACAGAAGTTTGGGCTACACTTCTTCACAAAGACCTTGGATTTTCAAAACAGCCAGAATTTACTGTTGCAAAACTTGGAGCGCGAAAGTTCAACCCAGATATTAATTGGACAGATATTCTTGACATTGCTCAACAAACTTATTCGATTAATGACAGAAGCCTAATTGCAATTAAATCAGGTGTTGAATTATTACAGAGATATAGCCTTGAATAGTCAGAAAAAAAACCCTAAAATCTAAAATCTAATTTATGAAAGCCGCAATATTCTACGGACCAAATCAACAACTAAAAATTGAAGAATGGCAAACGCCATCAATCAAAGCGAATGAAGTGCTTGTAAAAGTTTCTGCGTGCGGCGTGTGTCATACTGATTTGCATTACATTGACCACGGAACGCCAACATTCAAAAAGCCGCCGCTCATTTTGGGACACGAGCCATCGGGAATAATTGCGCAAGTCGGAAGTGAAGTAAAAAATTTCAACGAAGGCGATAGGGTTTTACTTCCCGCTGTGTTGACGTGCGGGTCTTGCGAATTTTGCAGAACGGGACGCGAAAATATTTGTGCAACGATGACGATGTTCGGAAATAATATTGATGGTGCGTATGCAGAATTTGTCGCCGCACCGGCAAAAGATATTTTTCACTTGCCGAAAGAAATTCCCTTTGAAGAAGGAGCAATAATCGCCGATGCAATTTCAACACCGTATCACGCGGTAAAAAATCGCGCGGAAGTAAGAGCGGGAGATTCGGTTGTTGTGTTTGGTTGCGGCGGTGTGGGAATCAATGTAGTGCAACTTGCATCAGCATTTGGTGGTATCGTTATCGCTGTTGATGTTTCCGAAAAAAAAATAGAGTGGGCGAAAAAGTTTGGCGCGACATATACAATCAATCCAACCAAAGTTGATAATGTTGGAAAAGAAATTAAGAAACTCACAAGCGGCGGTGCTGATATTGCAATTGAAGCAATTGGAAAACCGCAAACGATTGAATCCGCTTTCGGAACACTGCGCAAAGGCGGGCGGCTTGTTATTGTTGGCTATTCTGCTGACGATATAAAATTAAGCGCGGCAAAAATTATGTATTTCGAAATGGAAATTCGCGGCTCGCTCGGCTGTCGTCCCGTTGATTATCCGAAGTTGATTGAGTTGTGCAGAATCGGAAAAGTAAAAGTTGCTGAATTAGTAACGCAAAAATTTCCGCTTGATAAAATAAACGACGCATTTGATTTGCTGCGAAGTCACGATGAGAATGCATTGCGTTCGATTGTTGTAATGTAAAATATTAACCACGGATTACACGGATTGAATTCGCGAATATCCGCGAAGCATCCGTGCAAATTCGCGGTGAAAAAAAAAACAAATGCTCGATTTCACTTTCACCGAAGAACAAAAAATGCTGCGCGACGTTGCACGGAAATTTACCGACAACGAAGTGCGACCGTTTGCAGCAGAGATTGATGAGAAAGAAGAATTGCCGTTCGACATAATTACGAAAGCGGCAGAACTCGGATTCCTCGGCGTTGTTTTTCCAGAACAATACGGCGGCGGTGGATTTGGTGAAATCGGTTATTGCATTTTGCTTGAAGAAATTGCTCGTGGTTGTAATTCTACTGCGGTTACTATCGGTGGACACGAATCCCTTGGCGCGATGGCAATTTATCTTTGCGGTAACGAAGAACAAAAACAAAAATATCTTCGTCCGCTTGCAGAAGGAAAATTACTCGCCGCATTTGCGCTCACTGAACCAAATGCCGGTTCCGATGCCGCTTCGATGAAAACATTCGCAGTGGATAATGGAAAAAATTTTCTTCTCAACGGAAATAAAACATTCATCACCAACGGAAACATTGCTGATGTGATTGTAGTATTTGCGATAACAGATGCGTCGAAAGGAGTAAAAGGAATTACATCTTTCATCGTTGAAAATAAATGGAACGGATTTCGCGCTGGGAAACCGGAAAAGAAAATGGGAATTCGCGGCTCGCATACAACGGATTTGTTTTTTGAAAATCTCGAAGTTCCGAAAGAAAATATTCTCGGTGAAGTTGGAAACGGTTTCAAGGTTGCGATGGAAACGCTGGATGTCGCGCGGGTGAGTCTCGCAGCGCAATGTCTCGGCTCATCAAAAGAAATGTTGGAACTCAGCATCAAACACGCAAACGAGAGAAAGCAATTTGGAAAACCGATTGCAGAGCAGCAAGCGATTCAATTTATGCTTGCGGAAATGGCTTCGGAAATTTATCAAACGGAAAGTATTATTTATCGCACAGCGTGGATGATTGATAATAACATTCCGTGTTCACGCGAATCTGCAATTTGTAAACTTGTTGCAACGGAAACGGTGTGCAAAATTGCTGATAGAGCAATGCAAATTCACGGCGGAATGGGATATATGCGCGAGTATCCGATTGAGCGTTTGTATCGCGACGCGCGTGTCAATCGTATTTTTGAAGGAACGAATGAGATACAACATATCGTGATTGCGCGTGACGTATTGAAAAGCACCAAATAACAAATATCAAATCATAAATAAATTACAAAACTCAATTCGTAAAAACTTTGTGTCTTGGTGCCTTGGTGTTTAAATTTTTTACCACAAAGTCACCAAGACACAAAGAAATTTTTATTTGACTAAGCAAAATGAACAACAAACAATTTTTATCGGGGAACGAAGCAATTGCTCGTGGTGCGTGGGAAGCGGGAATTCACGTTGCGTGCGGATACCCCGGAACTCCAAGCACGGAAATTATTGAGAATCTTGCCCGCTACGAAGATGTTGATGTCGAGTGGTCAACGAATGAAAAAGTTGCGTTCGATGTTGCGTATGGCGCATCAATCGCAGGAGCGCGTTCACTTGTTTCGATGAAGCACGTTGGCGTAAATGTTGCGCTCGATTCGCTGATGGTTACGCCATTTTCCGGCGTGAACGGTGGTTTCGTTGTTATTACTGCGGATGACCCGGGAATGCATTCTTCGCAAAATGAACAAGACAATCGCTTCTTCGCTAAGTTTGCAAAAATTCCGATGCTCGAACCTTCTGATTGTCAGGAAGCAAAAGAATTTGTAAAAGTTGCATTCGACATCAGTGAGCAATTTGATGTTGCCGTTTTTTTGCGAACGACAACACGCACTTCACATTCAAAATCCATCGTTGAATTTTCCGAACCGAACCGAACTCCGCCACAAAAATATAAACAAGACCCGCACAAACATGTTGTTCCCATTTGGGGAAAACGCTGGCGAAATAATATCGAAGAGCGTTTGAAGAAGTTGGAAGAATTTGCTGAAACATTTCCTTTCAACGCTATTGAATGGAACAGCAAAAAAATCGGCGTGATTACCAGCGGCATTTGTTACGAATATGCAAAAGAAGTTTTTCCCGATGCATCGTTTTTAAAACTCGGAATGATTTTCCCGTTGCCGAAAAAAATGATTGAATATTTTTGCGATGGCGTGGAAAAAATTTATGTGATTGAAGAACTCGAGCCATTCCTTGAAGAACAACTTCGATTGCTCGGAGTGAAAAATCCATTTGGCTTGACAAATATTTCCGGCAAAGATATGTTCACAAATATTTTTGAACTCTCACCCGATATTGTCAGTCGCGCGTTCAATGGAAACGGCAAACAGAAAAATTTTGAAAGTGAAATTACTATTCCTCCGCGACCTCCCGTGATGTGCCCCGGTTGTCCACACAGCGGCGTGTATTATGTTTTACACAAACTTAAAACAATTGTTACCGGCGATATTGGTTGTTACACGCTTGGTGCATTACCTCCGTTTAATGCGCTCGATACAACATTTTGCATGGGCTCGGGAATCGGTAATGCGTTTGGAATGGAAAAAGTTCATCGCAACACAATGGGAAAAAAACTTGTCGCAGTTATTGGCGATGGAACATTTCTCCATAGCGGCATTGCTCCGTTGATTGATATTGTCTTCAACAAAGGAATTACAACGATTGTGTTGATGGATAATTCCACAACGGGAATGACGGGACATCAACAGCATCCGGGAATGGGAAAAACCGTTCGCAATCTCGATACTTTTGCAATTAACTACGAGCAACTTATTCGCGCTATTGGTGTAAATCATATTCGCGTTGTTGACCCGTATGATTTGGAAGAAACCGAAGCGGCAATGAAAGAAGCGCTGGCATTGAATGAACCCGCTGTTGTCATCTCGCGCCGTCCGTGCGTGTTGATTGAAGAAGAAAAGGCAAAAACGCGATATCCGTATGAAATTCTTGATGAACTTTGTGAAGAATGTGATTTATGTTTGAAAATCGGTTGTCCCGCGATTGATGGCTCGCAGTCAGTTCCATTTATTTCCAAAGAACGTTGCATCGGTTGCAACTTATGTGCGGAACTTTGTAACTTCGATGCAATACGAATGATTCCAACAAATTAATTTTCAAACGATATGAATAGCTCAATCAAAAAAAATCTTCTCTTCTCAGGTGTTGGCGGACAAGGAATTTTACTAATCTCGGAACTCACTGCCCGCGCCGCAATTCACGCAGGATTCGATGTAAAGAAAACAGAAGTTCACGGAGCGGCTCAACGCGGCGGAAGTGTTGTAAGCCACGTGCGGTTTTCTCAAAAAGTGTATTCGCCGCTTTCAAAAGTCGGTGATGTTGATATTCTTCTTTCGCTTGAAAAATTGGAAGGACTTCGCTGGGCGCATTATGTGAAGGATGGCGGAATAATTTTACTGAACAACGAAGAACGTTCGCCGCAACCGATGACAGAAAAAAAAGTCGAGTATCCGCAGAATATTGAAGAATTTCTTTCGAGCAAAAGATACAATGTGCAAACGATTGATGCCATTTCAATTGCAAGCGAAATGGGAAATTATCGCGCGGCAAACACAATCCTTCTCGGCGCAATGGCTTCACACACGGAAATCGCTGATGAGCATTGGCTTGCTGTGATGAAAGAAAATCTCAATCCGAAAATTTTGGAATTGAATTTGAAGGCATTTGAAAGAGGAAAAGAATTAACATATTCATCTGTGTAAATAACAGAAAAAAAATATTATGCTTTACGACTTCTTAAAATTTTGGCACGTTCTCAGTTTCGTTTTTATGTCAATCCCGCTCTTCAACTTAATCGTTGTGAATGAGCGCACGCTTTTTGGTTCAGCGTTTCAGTATTATGCAGACCGGTATATGGAAAATATTATCAAACATGGTGCGGCACGATGTTTTGTGTTTCAATCGTCGGTTCTCGCTTCGGGAATATTATTGTTACTCTTCAGTCCGCTCGGCATTGAATCGCTGTGGATGAATTGGATTATTTTTCTGAAAACAATTCTCTTATTTCTTCTTGTCGGATTACTCTCGTACGTTCATCTCAAACTTCAACCGCGTATTGAAGCTCTCATCGCAAACATCGAACCGAACAGCGTACCTCCGGAAAATATAATGGCACAATTAAAACCGCTCCGTGCTCGCAGAAAAAAGTTGGCATCGTTTTGTCTTTTTATTGTTCTAACGATTATTGTTTTAGGGTTGCAAGTGTATTCCGTGTACGAACCATTTCTCACAATAGTGTTAATTGCATTGGTTGGTTTATTTGCGTGGGGAAATTACAAACGCTTGAATCGTTTCGGGTGGATGTGATTTCGTAACATTCTTAAAGAAACTTTCAGTAGAATGAACTCTGAAAATATAAAGATGTCAAGTCGCTTTGTTACACTAACCATCAACGGCGAAAAAAAAGAAATCGCAATTGAACCGCAATGGACGCTTGCAGAAGTTTTGCGCGAGCAATTGCATTTGACCGGAACAAAAATTGGTTGCGACACCGGTGATTGTGGCGCTTGCACAGTCCTTGTTGACGGCAAACCAATTCTCTCGTGTATCACTCTTGCAATTACTTGCGATGGAAGTTCAATTCAAACAATTGAAGGAGTTGCGGAAAATGGAAATCTTCATCCATTACAAAAATCATTTCTTGAACACGGTGCGTTGCAATGCGGATTTTGCACATCGGGAATGGTTTTGTCAGCAATGAGCAATAAGCAATCAGCAGTCAGCAATCAGCAAATTCGTGAAGAACTTTCTGGAAATCTTTGTCGCTGTACAGGATATAAAAAAATAGTAGAAGCGGTTAAAGACTATAGCAATCAGCAATTAGCAGTGAGCGCTCCGCAGAACGATTTACGAACCACGAATCACGAATCACAATCCGAAATTAAAGTTGACGGCGTTCCGAAAGTTACCGGTTCCGCTCAATTCACTGATGATATTTTTCTTCCGCGAATGTTGTTCGGAAAAATTCTTCGTAGTCCGTACGCTCACGCTCACATTCTTTCCATTGATACAACAAAAGCAGAACAACTTCCCGGCGTTATTGCCATAATAACGGGAAAAGAATTACCAATCAAGTACGGCGTTCTTCCTTCAAGTCAGGATGAAACGGCGCTGTGTATTGATAAAGTTCGATTCATCGGCGATGGTGTTGCGGCAGTTGCGGCAATTGATGAATTCACCGCACAGGAAGCATTGAAGTTGATTGATGTGCGGTATGAAATTCTTCCTGCTATACTTACCGTTGAAGATGCGTTGAAAAATACTTTTCCAAAAATTCACAATGACTCGAAATACGAAAACAACGTCGCAAAAAATGTTGAGTTGGAATTCGGAAAAGTTGAAGAAGGTTTTGCAGAAGCAGATTACATTCGTGAAGATGAATTCTTTTATGACTCCAACACACACGCAATGCTCGAACCACATTCCGCTGTTGCAACATATGAACCATCTGCTACTTCAAATAATTTTAAAGATGGAAATCTCACGTTGTGGTCATCAACCCAAACGCCGCATTATGTTCATCGCACACTTGCAAAAGTTTTGGAAATGCCGGCAAGCCATATTCGGGTAATCAAACTGCATCTGGGCGGTGGATTCGGCGGAAAGAGTGAACCGTTTGCGTTGGAATTCTGCGCCGCTTTTCTTTCCATCAAAACGGGACGACCGGTAAAAATTACTTACACGCGCGAAGAAGTTTTTTATTCTCATCGCGGACGGCACGCAACAAAAATGTGGTTGAAAACGGGCGTGAAAAATGATGGAACAATTACCGCAATTCAATATAAAGCATTGCTCGATGGCGGCGCGTATGGAAGTTATGGTATTATCACGACGTATTATTCAGGACAATTACTCACGCTGCCGTATAAAATTCCGCATTATAAATTTGATAGCACGCGCGTGTACACAAACAAACCTCCGTGTGGACCAAAACGCGGACACGGCGCTGTGCAACCACGTTTTGCGTTTGAAGTTCAACTCGATAAAATTGCAGAAGAACTTGGAATGGATTCTGCTGAGTTGCGGCTGAAAAATTTTGTCGAACCAAATTCGACGACAATCAATTCGCTTCGTGTTACAAGTTGTGGAATCAAAGAGTGTATCGAAAAAGTTTTGAAAGCATCCGATTGGAAAAATAAAAAAGGAAAACTTCCGCGCGGGCGTGGAATTGGAATTGCAACAAGCGCATATATCAGTGGTGCCGGAAAAGAAATTAACTGGCTTGGACTTCCGCATAGTGGAGCGATTGTAAAAATTGATAGAGGCGGCGGTGTTACTGTGTTTTGTGGTTCGTCGGATATTGGGCAAGGTTCGAATACTGTTCTTGCTTCTCTCGCTGCAAAAACTCTTGGCGTAAATATTAGCGATGTAAAAGTGTACGAAGCGGACACTGATTTGACTCCCGTTGATTTGGGAAGTTATTCGAGCCGCGTTACATTTATGGCTGGAAACGCAGTGCTATCTGCAGCAAAAGAATTACGAAAGAAAATTTTTGAAGTCGTTGCAGAAAAGTTTGAAACCACAAGTGAAAATTTGTTAGCAAAGAATGGAAATTATTTTGTTGCAAATGATCCATCGAAAAATATTTCTTTTATCGAAGCAGTGAGATTAGCAGAACAAAAATTCGGAACGCTTTCTGCAGTTGGTTCATACACACCACCAAAACTTGGAGGAACTTATAAAGGTGCAGGCGCAGGACCATCACCATCATACAGTTTTACGGCGCACGTTGTTGAACTTGAAGTTGATGAAGAAACGGGACAGGTGAAAATTCACAAAGTGTGGTCAGCGCACGATTGCGGAAAAGCGTTGAACAAAACTTTAGTCGAAGGACAAATTGAAGGAAGCGTGTATATGGGAATCGGAGAAGCGTTGTATGAAAAAATGTCGTATACAAAAAATATGAAAGATACCTTCGGCGGTTTGCTAAAATCATCTTCACTTCTCGATTACAAAACTCCAACATCGCTCGACACACCGGATATTGAAACATTTATTGTTGAAACCAACGACCCCGAAGGACCGCTTGGCGCAAAAGAAGCAGGCGAAGGTCCGTTGCTTGCAGTGATTCCCGCTATTGCAAATGCGATATACGATGCTGTTGGGATTCGTATGCACAACGTTCCTTTTCTTCCTGAAAATATTTTGAAAGCGATGGAGGAAAAGAAACGTTCCTTCAAAACAGAAAAAGTATTCGCAGAAGCGTTATGATTCGATTACGCAAATTTGAATTTCACTCGCCAACTTCGTTACAAGAAGCGAAAAAAATTCTCTCTTCAAACGGACAAACAAAGATTCTTGCGGGTGGAACGGATTTAGTTGTTGGGATGAAACAGGAAACAGTTCAACCGAAAAACATTTTGTGGCTTGGGAAAATACATGAGTTGCAGCAAATAACATTTTCACGTAAAGAAGGATTAAAGATTGGGGCGATGTGTACGCTTTCTGAAATTGAACACAATACAAACATTCAAAAACATTTTCCTTCCATCATTGATGCTGTAAAATCTATTGCATCTCCGCAAATTAGAAATCACGCTACCATTGGTGGAAATTTATGTTTGAACACACGGTGTTTTTATTACGACCAATCTGATTTTTGGAGAAACTCGCTGGGCAATTGTTTGAAATACGGAAACGGGATTTGTCACGCTGCACCTGAATTATCTCGCTGCACTGCTGTATTTTCTTCCGACCTTGCACCATTACTCATCGCTCTCGATGCAAATGTGGAACTACACAGTTCACAATCCACACTCAAAATTCCACTTTCAAGATTATACAACGACGATGGAAAGAATCATGTATCGCTGTTTCAATCAGAAATACTTTCTTCCGTTTCAATTCCTTTCAATGAAAAAATTAAATCTGCGCACGGAAAAATACGAGCGCGTAATTCTACTGACTTTGCGATTGCTAATGTTGGAGTTGAACTAACATTCAGTTCTAAAAATATTTGTGAAAAAGCGAACATAGTTATTGGTGCAATTTCGAGCTCACCGATTATCGTTGATACCATTGCCCAAAAACTAATCGGAGAGAATGTTTCAGAAAAAAAAATCGAAGAAGTTGCAAATGAAATTTCTACACATGTTCATCCAATGCCGAATGTTGATGGTGCTGTGAATTATAGGAAGAAAATGGTGGGTTTGCTGGTGAAAAGAACATTATCTACTTTAGTTACGAATTTATGAAAACAAAATAATTACGATTATCCTCGAAAATGATTGCTGCAATTATACTTGCTGCGGGAAAATCATCACGAATGGGAACTCCCAAGGCGTTGTTAAAAATCGGAGAGAAGACGTTTCTTGAACATATCATAAACGTGTTACAAGCAAGTGAAGTAGGGGAGATTGTTGTTGTATTAGGGGCTGATGCAAATACTATTTCAAATACGTTACACTGGTTCAGTGGCAGGATTGTAATAAATAACGATTGGGAACAAGGTCAACTTTCGTCGGTTATTGTTGGATTGAACGCGCTCGACGAAAAGATTTTTGACGGTGCAATGATTTTCCCTGTTGACCATCCATCTGTTTCAGTTGATATCGTAAAAAATCTCATTCAGGAATTTTATCGAAGCGAGAAAAGGATTATCGTACCGGTGTATAACGGAAAACGGGGACATCCGACGATCTTTGCAAAATCGTTATGGGGGGAAATAAAAAATGCTCCGGTAGAAATTGGTGTGAGGTACATTCTTCATAAACATAATGCGGATGTTGATGAAATACACATCATTGAACGAAGCGTTATAGATAACATTACCTCCCCCGCTGATTACGAAGAGAAGATTGTTAATGTGTAATGCCCCGTTCCCGCCGAAAATTATTATTCAAGCTGTGGTTTCTTGAATTTTAATTTATGGGGAAGGCAAAATTCGATATACTTGAGCGGAGAGCGAGGGACTCGAACCCCCACGTCATTGCTGACGGCAGTTTTCAAGACTGCTGCCATACCATTAGGCGAGTGAGTTTCTTCTCTTATTTCAAACATTTTGGAAACGGTGTTTACTCAACTGTTTACTTTTGCACACGAAACAAGGCAAAAGTATGTTTCTCTCAAAACGTTCCAACGGAATTTATTACTTATGGTTCATTAACGAACTTGGAATAAAGCAAGCGGTTTCAACTCAAAGCAAACACAAAAGTGATGCACTGAAATTTTTACAACAATTCAAAGAAAAAGAACACGAGAACAAAATAAAAATTCAACGGCTTTCCTTTTCCCAATTCAAAGATGATTTCCTTACTTACGCCCAAACAATCTACACCCAGAAAACTCGTAAAACCTTTTCAACCGCTTTGAATGAGTTTCAGCGAGTTGTTGGTGATGTTCCGATGCACAAAATTAGTGTTCGGAACATTGAACACTTTCTTGCTCTAAAAATGGAAGAAGCATCGGCTTGGACTTCCCGTTGGTGTTATATTTCGCTTGCTTCTGCATTTGAAACAGCAAAGCGTTGGAAGTGTATTACCGAAAACCCCTTTCGGAAAGTAGCAAAACCAAAAGCCCCAGAATTACTTCCTACGTATTTCACACAAGATGATTTCCGAAAACTTCTTGCTTTTATTGCCGACAAAGACTTTCGGGCATTAGTATTGACGGCAATTTATACAGCAATGCGTTTGAATGAACTCCTTTCACTCCGTTGGAACAGTGTTGATTTTGCGCGGCGTGTTATAGCAGTGGAAAACAGCGAATACTTCACCACAAAAACAAAACGCAATAGAATAATACCAATGAGTGAAGAACTGTTTCGTTTGCTACTCGTGAGGAAAGAATACGCAACGTGTGAACTCGTGTTTCAAAGCAACGGCGAAAAATTACACGAAGGAACAACATCGAAGAAATTTAAAAGGTACGTGAGAAAAGCGGAACTGAACGACAAACTGCATTTTCACTCTTTACGGCACTCTACAGCATCGTGGCTTGTTCAGAGTGGTGTTTCTATTTACGAGATACAAAAGATTTTGGGACACGCAACAATTTCCACAACACAGATTTATTCGCACCTCGCAGAAACAACGCTGAGGGACACAATGAATAAAATTTCGATTTTGAATTGAAATGTGAGTATATTATTACGACAGTTTACTCTCAAAAAATGCAAGAAGATATGCAGACTGGCAAAGAAGAACGATTAAAACATTTAGAATGGTTGAAGTATCCTAAATATTATCCACAACTACACCACAATCATTTTAGGAAACAATGTAAAAACTGTCAGAAACAATTGTTAAGAAGGAATGAAATATTTCTTTTTGGGAGAAATGCTTATTGTTCCGTTAAGTGTAATATCGAATATAGAGCGAAACTGAAAATGCGTAAAAAATTTGCTAAAGAACATAACAACCAAGAGGAATTAGAAGCAAAATTAGAACGAGTGAGAAATCGTTATTTACTGCAAACATCCAATTTTTGAAATTTACACGAACAAAAGAAATTAAATTTTTAAGTGGAAAGAATAAAAGCGCAAAATTTTTTTTCTCAATTTAGTCTGTATCTCAAAAGTTTGATAACAACACAGACGGCGAATTTTTACAAACACACATACATTTAACAATCATTGATTAATAGACCTTAATTTAATCGCTATTTATTTATGAAAAAATACGAAAGTATCACTACCACAAAGAGTATTTAGGACCACCATAGTTTCTTGTTTCCGTAGAAATTCGCCAGACAAAATTTTTCCTCTCACTTTGAGAGAAACATATCCTCAACTGAAAGAAGGTTTTTGGCGAAACCTCTACGGACAGTTGAGGATTTTTTTTGTGTTGATATGAAGAACGAAAACACTTTGCCAAAAAACGAGAGCCAAAAAGTCATAGAAAAAGACACTCTCGAATATGGAGACCAGAGAGAAATCGAGCGGATAGAGAAAGAGTTCTTACTCTAAAAAAGAAAACTTATCCTAATGTTTAGAACATTTTATTTTTGAAAACAACTGAATATCAATCTTATGAAAAAACAATATAACCTTCTATCGCTATTAGTTTTAATTTCCTTTTTTATCGTCATTGATGGATGTGGCGAAACCGAAAAAGAAAAAGCAGAAAGGAGATTAAAAGAAATGTTGCCGCTTGACCCCCAAGGTTACAAAGAAGCAAAATGGGGAATGTCATACGAACAAGTAAGTAAGTTATTAGATGAAAAACTAATTGAAATGCCTGGCGAAGGCGGGCTTTATGTGAATATTACAGTAATTAACAAAGTCATTTCATCTGTCAATTATTACTTTGGTCAAAATGGTCTTGCAAGCGTATATATAACTTATGGTCGAAGTCTTGACCGAACATCTATTCAGATTGACGTGGGAGATTTCAACGAAGTAGAAGAAACACTAATAAACAAGTACGGTGAGCCCATAATTAAGGAAAGAACGGGCACACCAGAAACAATTAAAGTTGGTGATGGTGAGTACAAAGATACTTGGAAGTTTCCAAAAACTTTATTAGTTCTTTCTTACTCAAGGGAACGAGATAAATTTTTTGAGGGAGTTGGCGTAAGTATCTATTATATGTCGGTAGAGGGGATGGAATCATTACCCCGGGAGAAATCAACAAACGATTTTTAACAACGCTTTTGACTGAATAGAACACTTGGCGTGCACTAACTATTGAAATTAACTGGAAAGGAAATGAACAGATGAAACTTACTCCCTCTCAAGAAGAAAAAATTAGATGCGAAGTAGAAGAAATGAAAGAAATACTTACTCATACTAAATTCGATACCGAAAGAGAAAATAGTCCTTTTTGTGAATTTGATAATGAAAGGAGAAAGAAATTTACTAATGGTTTGGAAATTTTAATTCGTAAGGGTGCTGATGAAGAAATGCTCAAAGAATATAAAAGTGCTTTTTTTCAAACTGCATTGCTGTTTGATACTCTTTTCTATGGAGGAGGTTACAAAGGGAAAAAATCTTTTGTAATTTCAGGTGAGAGCAAAAACTTAACGTGGGATGAGGTATCACAACCAGAAATACTTACAAACCAAAATCGTTGGTTAGGTAGATATACAAATTTGCCACTTGACGAGTTAAAAAAAATATTGAACGAGACAAATAGAGCGGAAGTACAAGAAATTAAGGAAGCAATAGGGGAAATGAGAGGAATGCTTTCAAAAGTTAAAAAGTTAGAAATTGATGACACCTTGCCTTTGAAAACAAACGTTCAAGAACAAGACAAAGCATTCCAAGACATAAATACAGAGAACGAATTACTTAAAAAGAAAGTGTTGGCGTTACGAAATGATAAACAAATAATTAAAGCAAACTTAAAACTGAAGGGAAAACCTACACGAGAAGAAATACAGATACAGGCAGACAAAACAAGAAAGAAAAACGGAAATTTGAATTACGAAAAGATTGCAAATCATTTTGGGAAAAAAGATGGCGCGACTGCAAAAAAATGGTGTGAAGAATATGGAATAAAATAGAATTCCGATTGTGTCGGAAAAAGGTTAATCGGAAATTTGTAGAGTAATTCCGATTTCCGATTGGCACGGAAATTTCCTTGTGTATTGGCGTTATGAAAATGAACGTCCAATACCAAATAAATATTAAGCCGATAGACGAAAAAGAACTTGGACGTTCACCTTTTCGCATATCGGCTTTTATTTTTACGAAAAACTGAATTTCTCTGCAACAAAACTCGTTGAAATCGAAATAGCGGAACATTACAGCAAAAAGAAAAATGAGGTTGTGTTTGTTCCGATAGGTTACTTTCCTTATTTCGATGGAGTTACTCAATCTCATTCACTTTTGTTTGAAGTGAAGTTTGAGGAACAAGCCCGGGAAACGTTCAATCTTTGTTTTGAGTATTCCTATAAGGGAAATCCTTCAGGAATTGCGAATACACAAGCGACAACGTGGGTTCACGTTGTTCCGCTCACAAAAGAAAGAATATGCTGCTACGAGTTTAACGTAGAGCGATTACGAAGGATACTAAAAGGTTTTCCAACGTACAAAGCGGGAGATAACAAGCAAAGCGATATAAAATTACTTCCACTACAAAAAGCAGAGGAAATAAAAAGCGATAAGTTTTTCATTACAATAGATTGGGAGAAATATAAACCGTATTGGGACTAAACCTTAAGAAAGTGTTTCCGTACGTTGAGAACGAAGAATAACACTCTAAACAACGAAACTTTACGTTATGAGCGTATTGGAACGAGTAAGGTGATGTTCTCACCACGAAGAACGTCAGGCAACTTTGCTTTTCTTGGGGGGGGGCTTTTCTTTTGTTTTCCTTCTTTATGTTTCACGACTTACTTTTCTTCACTTTCTTTTCTTTGAAATATGTTTGTATGTTATTAACATTGAATACAAGAAAAAAAATGAATGAGGAAGCAGTGAAGAACAGTGAACAACGAAAGAAATATTGATGGAGTTGGAGAAAAACAGCCCTTGACAAGTTCATACAAATCCGCTATATTTATTTCAGACTTTAAGAACAAACTTCCAACAAGTAACAAAATTTTTATCCCGTTTTATCGGGAGAAACGTCAAGTGTCAAACGATATGGAAGTCGTGTTCGCTTGACGTTTTTATCTTGGCATAAAGTAAACAGCGAAGTGTTTACCTAACTGTTTACCAAAGTGTTTACTTTGATAGTAGAAATTGAAAAGGGAAAATAATTATCTCTGAACGGTATTTCTACTGTAAAGAACAGAAAAGACTTACAACCTTCGTTTTCAGCATAAAACAAAAAAACCTTGAAGAAAAAATCATCAAGGTTGTCGCGGAGAGCGAGGGACTCGAACCCCCACGTCATTGCTGACGGCAGTTTTCAAGACTGCTGCCATACCATTAGGCGAGCTCTCCGATTTGTGGTTTGTTAATCGTGATTCGTAAAATTGCGGGCAAAAGATACGAACTCACGCTTGAACAAAAAATTTACTTCCAACTCTTCACCAACTCTACCAACAATCTCACACCAACGCCGCTTCCACCTTTGGGCGCGTACGACTGATTGTCTTCAAGAATTGCTGGTCCGGCAATATCGAGATGAACCCACTTGTAATCGCCGATAAATTTTTTCAAAAACCAACCTGCCGTTATTGCTCCGCCCCATCTTCCACCAACATTTTTTACATCGGCAATATCACTCTTGATAAGTTTTTCGTATTCATCGAACAACGGTAATTGCCAAACACGTTCATACGTTTTTTCTCCAGCAACTTTTAATTTGTTCATCAACTCATCATCGTTTCCCATCATTCCCGTTGCAAAATGTCCGAGCGCAACAACACACGCGCCGGTGAGCGTTGCAAGGTCAATCACGAATTGCGGTTTCAATGTTTCCGCAAATGCAAGCGCATCGGCGAGAATAAGTCGTCCTTCCGCGTCGGTGTTATCCACTTCGGAAGTTTTTCCTCCGCGATGGGTAACAACGTCGCCGGGTTTTACTGCAGTTCCGCTTGGCATATTTTCCGTCGCGGGAATTAATCCGACAACATTCACCAGAAGTTTGAGTCGCGCGATTGTTTGCACAGCGCCAATTACTGCTGCAGCGCCGCTCATATCCATTTTCATTTCTGCCATATTTGCTGCGGGTTTAATGGAGATTCCGCCGCTATCAAATGTTACTCCCTTGCCCACAAATACGAATGGTTGTGTTTCCGTGTTTTGCGTTCCGTTGTATTTTAAAATGATGAAGCGCGGCTCTTTCACACTTCCCGAACTCACTGCAAGCAAGCCACCGAATTTTTCTTCTTCGATTTTTGATTTCTCCCACACTTCACATTCAAAGCCAAATTCTTTTGCAGAAGATTGCGCAGCAGCAGCAAGTGTTTCGGGATAAATTTCATTCGAAGGAGCGTTTTGCAAATCACGGGCGAGAATCGTTCCTACGCAAATTATTTTTGCAATGGAAATTCCGCTTTTGATTTTCTTCACTGTTTCATCCGAAACATCAAACAAAATCACTTCTGAAATTTTTTCTTTGTCTTTTTTTTCAGAAAAATATTTATCGAACTTGTATTGCGAAAGCATTGCTCCTTCAACAATCGCTTGCGTAATTTCTTCCGATGAGTTTTGCGAAAATAATTTCGCAGAGGAAGAAAAATCGAACGCGACTTTTTTTGCCTTCAAATGCTTTGCTTTGTTCAATGCAGTTGCGCTTGCTCGTCGTAACATCTCCAACAAAAATTTTTCTTTCTTCCCAACACCGACGAGAAGTAAAAACGGCGAAGTGATTGCATTGTTTGCATACACTTTACAAATTTCATCGTTCTTTCCTTTAAAATTTTCCAGTAAAGAAATTTTCTCAGCAAGATTTTTCAGTTGTTTCGGAAATATTTCCAATTGTTTCGCAATTGATTTTGTTTCTTCGGAAACGAAGAAAACAACTGCATCGGATTTGATTTGTTTTAATGTGGATTTTTGTGATGTGAGTTTCATATTCATTTAAATTGTAGGGCTTGCGTAATTTATAGGTTAGTAATTATATCGGGTATAATTCTTTTATAGTGAAAATCACTACTGTCCCGTTAAAAAGTCGAATAAAATCAACTGGTTCGTGGAGTTACCAATCTCCTTAACGGATTCTTTTTTGTCAAGTAGTTGATTTATATAGGTTTTATTGAAAAGGTTCATGCTCAAAACTTACAGAATAGTGTAGAAACTTTCATGGAGTTTTAATTT
>JAGXRH010000159.1 GCA_018335975.1 Ignavibacteriales bacterium | reverse complement strand
TGTGATAATTCGAACCACCTCGATTTGTCATTCCGTCGAAAGACGGAATCCAATTTGTTTTCAAAGGTTTCTGGATTCCTGCTTTCGCGGGAAAGACAAACTTCTGGAGTTTTCACACAGTCTCTTTATCGTGGGGTTATATCAAAGAGCTCATTACTTAATAAAAAATTTAATTCCCAATTTAATACGACGAAAAATATGTTTTTGATTGGATGGAATAAGATATCGCCCCTACGGGGCTTGAATTGGTTATGGATATTTTTGCTATTAAGATTATACTCCTACGGAGTAAAATAAATCAACACTTCTTTAAAATTGAATAATGAAAACTTTCTCTCTTTTCCTCACACTCTTTCTAACATTCTCTCTCAGTTTCATTGCCGCTCCTTTACAAGCAATGCAACAGATTGATTCTGATGAAGTGTCGCTCAATATTTCTGCAGAAGTTCCACATCTTTTTTCTGCCTTCTATTCTTCTAACTACTGACTTTTTAACTCATTGAAATCTACCCTCATCGTTGACGACGAAAACACATTGTAATGCGCTCTCAACATACTATGCCCTCATTCACCCCTTCCCAACTCGCCGCTATTGACTTCCAAAGTCCTTCTTCCGTTACCGCAAATGCAGGAACCGGAAAAACACTCGTTCTCATCCATCGCTTCCTCAATATTCTCCTTGAAACCAACACGAATATTCGCGAAATCGTTGCGGTTACATTTACGGATAAAGCGGCAAGCGAACTGCGAAAAAAAAATTCATTGCTCCTCGAAGAAAAAATCAGAGATGCGAAAGGCGATTTGTACAAAAAACTCACCTCGCTCAGAACAAATCTCGCCTCTGCGCACATTGAAACCATTCACTCGTTTTGTTCACGATTACTGCGGGAGTTTCCCATCGAGGCCGATGTGGATGCCGGGTTTACTATCATTGAATCCGTTGACCAATCACGATTGTTTGAAGAAGCAATGATGCGCACATTTCAGTATCTCCTGAACGAACCGACCGCTTTGCTACATTCTGAAACCACAAATCTGGTACGGACTCTTGGCAAGAAAAAAATTCAAGAGGTATTACGATTTCTGCTACACAAACGGGAACAGGTTGAGCGATTGGGTGAACGAAACTTATTTCATCAAACGGAAAATGAAATCGTTGAGTTTTGGAATGAAACCATCCACCGCGAACTTACTCACCATATTATGGAGAAAGAATGGCAAACTGCTGTGGAGATAATTCTGTTCAATGCAAAAGGAAAAACTGTGGGCGAAACACTCAACCACTTCCGCGCATTTCAATTGTCCCCCTCAATCGAACAATATCAATTACTTTGTAAAGCAATTCTCACTGATAAAAATACCTTGAGGAAAACTTTCATCGGAAAAATTGATGAGACTTCGCTGGAACGCGAGAGAATAATCTTCTCGAATCATCGGTATCAAATCGAAAGTCTCTTGAAGATATTTCCTGAGGAGAAGACGAAAGAGGGGCAACATCGCTTGGCAAAAATATCGAAACCGCTTTTCAAATTAAACGCTCTTGTTCAGTATGAATATGAACACCGTAAAGATGAATTCGGCTATCTCGATTTTGACGATTTGATGTTGAAGACGAAACAGTTATTGAAGAATCCGGCGATTCAACAACGGTTAAGCGAACGTTTCAAGTATATAATGGTGGATGAATACCAGGATACCAACCGCGTTCAGTATGAAATTTTGAAACCGCTGATACAAAATTCAGCGAAGGGAAATTTATACATCGTCGGCGACCCGAAGCAATCAATTTATGGTTTTCGAAAGGCGGAAGTGGAAGTATTTGAAGAAACCAAAAAAGATGTTGGAAATACGAAAGAACTTCTCGAAAGTTTTCGCCCGCTCGCAAACATTGTGGCTTTTGTGAATAAAGTATTTTCGACGGTAATGATTCCTCCCGAAAGCGATATTCAGTACGAACCGCTCACGCGCGGAAGACAGAACAACGCGGAGGGCGATGTTGAATTGCTTCTTGCAATGAAGAATGACGAGCCCGAAACAATCGCCACTCCCTCCACAATCTTCCCGCCACAACTATCGGAAGAGGAACTCATCGCTCGCAAAATTCTCGAACTTGTGCAATCGGAGCAAACTGTTTTCTCGAAAGAGGAGATTGCTGAAAAGGTTGCGTTTAAACATTTTGGTATTCTGCTCCGGAGCAGAACAAAACTCAAAATGCTCGAAGCGGTTTTGAATTCTTACCGCATCCCGTTCGTGGTTTCCAGCGGCATTGGCTTTTATCAAACGCAGGAGTTGAACGATTTCTCCAATTATTTTCAATTCTTATTAAACCAAAACAACGACGTTGCTCTCGCGGGAATTTTACGCTCTCCGTTTTTTCACTTATCCGATGCAGAACTGTACGCGATTGCTACGCAAAATTCGGACAAAGATACATTTTGGGAAAAGTTGCTCGCTTTCTCTCAAGAGAAAAATTGTTCTGAAAAAATTCGCGACACAACAACCATACTGCTCGATACTATTTCTGTCGCGCACCGCTATCCTCTTCCTTTTCTTTTACAAAAAATTTTAGATGATACCGGCTTGACCGGGGTGGTTGCCGGACTTCCGAACGGAGAACAGATTCTTGCCAACATCGAAAAACTTCGGCGACTTGCGCGAGCGTATCAGGGGTTGGGGTACATAACACTCTTTGATTTTACGCAACGACTGAAGCGGCTGATGGATGATGTTGAGCGGGAAGGACAAGAAACGATTGCGCACAACTCCGATGCGGTACAAATTATGACTATTCATGCGGCGAAAGGTTTGGAATTTCCCATCGTTGTGCTTCCGTATTGCAATAAAGAATTTAACACCGAAAAAGAACCGTTCTTTGACGAAGAACTCGGGATAGGAATTTCGTGGAACGATGTTGAAGGAAACAAAGTACAAACACCGATTCTCGAATTTCTACGGAAAAAGAAAAATAGGAAATCGGTTGCAGAGGAGATGCGGGTATTTTACGTTGCCTGCACACGTACGCGCGATAGATTAATTCTCTCAGCAACAATTAATACTCACAAAGCGCTACCCCAAAGTTATATGGCGTGGGTTATGGAAAGTTTGAATCTTGATATCCCATCGCTATCATCGGAAAGGGAATTTCAATCTCCTGAAAAAATATCCGTTCTCGAAAAAAATGAAAGCCGATTTGTCAAGAGTGCGATTAACCACCAGTTAAGAATTAACATCATCCGGAATATACCGCTCACCCCGCGAGGAGATGGTGATACTCCATTACGGAATAATCTCTCCCGCCCCGTTTTTCTTGAGCCAATCATCCCAACATCAAAAGGGAATTTTTTTTCAGCGACGCAAATACAAACATATCACGAATGTCCGGCGAAATACTATTTACGATTTGTTCTCGGCGTTCCTGAAATTCGAAAAACGCGACGTCTCTTTGCCGTTGATGACGAACGCGATGGAAATCCGTTTGGCGGCATCATTGGAAAACTGACGCATAGCATTTTACAGGAAATCGTTCACCCGATTTCCGAACAAGAGATAACTTCCATTGTTGCTCAAAAATTTTCAACCGAAGAAACACTTGACGACGATGTTCGGACAAAAATATTTGCCGATGTCGAGAAAAATGTCGCAAGTTTTGTGAACTCGGATTTTGGAAAACAGGTTTTGCTTTCGAAAGAACAAGAAACAGAAAAAACATTGAACGCAAGCATCGGAGAAGATTATTTTACCGGCACCATTGACCGTCTGTATCGCGATGAGCAGGGAAATGTTTGTATTCTTGATTATAAAACCACCCGTATTTCTGTCGAATATATAACGCAGGCGGCGTTGAATTTGCAATGGCAGATAAAATCGTATGCGCTGTTACTCAAGAAGTTTTTTTTCAAACAAAGAGAATTTCCGGTTACGATTTTTTTCACCCATCATCCCTTGTTACCTCAACAATTTTGTTTTTCTTCCGATGAAATTACTCTCTTTGAAAACGAAGTGATGGAAATTATTTCTCGAATTAACCGGAGAGCATTTGAGCGTTCCGAGAAAACGTGTGAACATTGCCCGTACGAACAAAATGGAAACTGCATCATCGAATAATTATTTATGGTAAAATCCATTCTCGTCGTTGATGACGAAACCGATATTGTCGAACTCCTTTCCTACAATTTAAAGAAAGAGGGTTATAACATTCTTTCTGCAACGAATGGAAAAGAAGCATTGTTGCAAGCGGAATCAAAACCGGACTTGATATTGCTCGACGTAATGATGCCGCAACTCGATGGTTTTGAAGTAATAAAACAACTGCGAAAAAATCCTGCAACCGAAAATATTCCTGTCATTTTTCTTACCGCAAAAAGTTCTGAGTTTGATGAAGTTGTCGGACTTGAACTTGGCGCGGATGATTACATTATCAAACCGATTTCCATTCCCAAACTTCTTGCTCGTATCAAATCCGTTCTTCGCAAACACGAACAACCAAAAATTGAAACGAAATCAAATGCAATCACGTACGGTGTGATTGAAATTTTCCTTGAACAACATAAAGTATTTGTAAATAAAAAAGATGTCTTCTTTCCGAAAAAAGAATTTCAATTACTTCAGTATCTCATCGAACATGCGGGAACGGTAATTATGCGCGATAAACTTCTCGATAAAATTTGGGGAAATGAAGTGCGCGTAAATGACAGAACGATAGATGTTCACATCCGAAAAATTCGCGAGAAGTTGTGTGAATTCGCCGATTGTATTGAAACAATCAAAGGCATCGGTTATCGGATGAAGGAATTGAAGTAAAGTAAACATTGTCTTTTTTAAAAATGAAACTCCAAACTAAACTCAATCTTTTTTTTCTGTTACTCGGCACTGGTGTCGTTGTAGTCGAATATTTTTTGCTTGAACTTCGCGGCACCGCTCTTTCCACACTTCTCATTCTACTTTTTGTTGCCATTGCCGGAAATATTCTTTCCAAACGATTCGTAAAACCGATTAATGAAATTGCCCACGCCGCGGAAGAAATTCGTTTGGGAAATTTTGAAAAACGAATTGTTGTTTCTTCGAATGATGAAGTCGGAAAACTCGCTGAAGCAATTAACGCAATGGTGCAAAAACTGAACGACGATATCATTCAACTGAAAAAACTTGAACAGGTCCGGAGTGAATTTCTCGGTAATGTTTCGCACGAACTTCGAACGCCGATTTTTTCATTGCAGGCATCATTGGAAACATTACTCAGCGGCGCTGTTGATGATGCGAGTGTGAACCGAAACTTCCTGCAAAAAGCATTGAACAACACGCAACGCCTCAATGATTTGCTCACCGACTTAATCGAAATCTCCCGCATTGAGTCCGGTGAAATAAAAATGACGTTTCGCTATTTTCCCGTGTATGAATTTCTGGCGCAGATTGTCGAAGAACTTCAACCGTTCGCGCAACAAAAACATATTTCCCTTTCTTTTAATGCCGATAATAAAGAACTTGAAACATTCGGCGACAAAGAACAACTCAAAATTGTTTTCTCCAACCTTATTTCCAACGCAATCAAATTTACTGAAGCCAATGGCACTGTTACGGTCTCGTACGAAAAAACTATTCCCGGCGTTCGCTTTACCGTAAAAGATTCCGGCTGCGGAATTCCACAAGAAGAACTCTCCAGAATCTTCGAGCGATTTTACCGCGTTGATAAAAACCGTTCACGGGAACTTGGCGGCAGCGGGCTTGGACTTGCAATCTCCAAACACATCATTGAAGCGCACGGAAGTAAAATTGATGTGCAAAGCGATGTTGGAAAAGGAAGCGCGTTTCGGTTTAATTTGAAAACTGCTTAATATTTTTCCCTCAAATCTGTAACGGAATTGATTTCATACGTTGCAAATGTTCCTCTCTTAACAATTCCTTAACATTGAAGAAATAGTTTCTTCACATGAGAACGGTACATTGTACGCTTGAAAAAATGAATTTCATTCATACAATCTTCGATAACAATTTCATAACAACAAAGTAATATCTTCGTAACGCAAGAAGTGTACATTGGTAGCGTAATTCACTACTTTAATTTCACTTTCTAAAAATATATCTATGAAAAAATATCTCTTACTCTTATTGTTACTTGTTGTTTCGTCCCTTCCACTTTTCGCTCAAGATTCATCCGATGTTGTTACAAAAGATGAAATTATGGAAATCAAAGGCGCGATGGATGGAATGAATGAAACTGTTATCGAAATGAAAAATACGCTTGATGCTTTGAAAAAAATAAAAATCAGCGGTTACATTCAAACGCAATATCAAATTGCTGATACAGAAGCAACTGCTGCATATTCGATTGGAAATTTTTCCGGCGGAAGTTTTCCATCGTATGTCAATTCAAGATTTCAACTGCGTCGCGGACGTTTCAAAATAAATTACGATAATGACTTAACACAATATGTTTTGCAAGTTGATGTTACGCAAAACGGCGTGGGAATTAAAGACGCTTTTATCTCTGTGAAAGAACCGTGGTACAAAACTGTATCGCTCACTGCCGGTGTTTTTGACAGACCGTTCGGTTTTGAAATTTCGTATTCATCAAGCAGCAGAGAAACGCCGGAACGCTCGCGAATGTATCAAACATTGTTTCCCGGAGAACGAGAGCTCGGCGCAAAAATTGAACTTGTTTCAGAAAATAAAAAATGGAATTGGCTGAATGTGAAAGCGGGATTTTTCAATGGTGTTTTAAATACTGCAAATGAAAACGACAGCAAAAAAGATTTTATCGGTCGTGTCGGGGTGCAAATTCCGTTTCAAGAACAAAATTTGGAAATTGACGGCGGAGTTTCCATCTATGCTGGAAACGTGAGAAATAATTCTCCCGAATTTTTTGAAATGAATACTTCAACAAAAAAATTCACTCGTGATTCATCTTCCGCTAACATCGGAAAATATTTTGAAAGAAATTATCTCGGCATTGATGTGCAACTGTATTATGATGCGCCGGTCATTGGCGGTCTTTCATTTCGAGGTGAATTTATTTCCGGAAAACAACCGGGAACATCTTCTTCTAATAATTTCTACAATCCTGGAGCAACAGTAACTCCGTTATATAAAAGAACTTTTTACGGTTACTATATCAATTACATTCAAAACGTTGGCTTATCAAATCAAATTCTGCTGAAGTACGATGTTCTTGATCCAAACAAAAATGTTGACGGAAATGATATTGGAGCAAGCGGAAGTAATTTGAAAATTAGCGACATAAAATATTCTACGTTAGGCATTGGCTGGATTTATCATTGGGATGCAAATGTAAAATTTATTCTTTACAAAGATTTTGTAACGAATGAAAAAGTAAATTCTATCGCAACGGGTTCATTCATTCCATTTAAAAACGATGTTCATGATAATGTTCTCACACTGAGAATGCAATACAAATTTTAATTCGCAAAGAAAATTTTATCAACAAATAAAAACAACAACACATATGAAACAAATCATTCTCTTTACAATCACAGCAATTCTTGCGTTTGGTTTTATGGAATCAAATGAAATCATTACCGTAAAAGGTTCAGATACGATGGTTATTCTCGCACAGCGCTGGGCGGAAGAATATATGAGGAAACATCCTGAAACCACAATTCAAATTACCGGCGGTGGTTCGGGAACAGGAATTTCCGCGCTCATCAACGGTACAACGGATATTTGCAATTCTTCTCGTCCAATGAAACAAAGCGAGAAAGAAAAATTGAAACAACGGTACAACACGCTCGGTGTTGAAATAAAAACTGCAAAAGATGGGCTTGCAGTTTATGTGCACGAAAGTAACCCTGTGAAAGAACTTTCACTTGAGCAAATCAAAAATATTTACACTGGAAAAATTACCAACTGGAAACAACTCGGGGGAAACGATGCGAAAATAATTTTATACAGCAGAGAAAACAATTCAGGAACGTATGTGTATTTCAAGGATAATGTTCTTGATGGAGATGACTTTGCTCCGAACGCACAAAATATGCCTGGAACTGCCGCAGTGGTAAATGCAATTGCAAAAGATAAAAACGGAATTGGTTACGGCGGCGCGGCGTATGCAAAGGGTATTAAATTTTTGAAAATCAAAAAAGATGCAAATTCTATTGCTTATGAGCCAACAACGGAGAATGTAAAAAGTGGCGATTATCCAATTTCCCGATATCTGTATTTGTACACGCGCAGCAGACCAACCGGTGCCTTAAAAGAATTCATTGATTGGATTTTGAGCATTGAAGGACAAGCGATAGTCACGAAGGTTGGTTATTTCCCGGTGAGATAATTTCTAAAAATAAAATGAAGAATCAATTAGGTAGAAATAGAAAAAATCTTCTTCATAAGAAATTTCGCTGGTCTGAGTTTCTTGCGGAAAAACTCATCACGCTCACCGCGTTTATTTCGTTTGTGTTCATCGTTCTTATTTTTATTTTCGTGTTTCGAGAAGCCGCGCCGATTTTTTCTTCAGAAGAAAAAAAGGTTTCTCTCATTCAAGCCGGAGAAGTACAAGAAACTTACGGCGACGTAGAAGAAAATAATTCGCCAATCACGAGTAATCAAACATCAGCATTGGAAACATCGGGAAGCGAAGGGGATGCTTCCCTTTCCAATCTCACGGGAACTGAGTGGCAACCGGTTTCTGAAGTCCCAAAATACGGATTACTTCCCCTCATTCTCGGAAGTTTGAAAGTAACATTGATTGCAATTTTCCTCGCCGCGCCGATTGCAATTCTTGCAGCGTTATTCACCGCGATGTTTGCGCCGCGTTGGGCAAAAGAATTACTCAAACCGGCAATTGAAATTCTCGCAGGATTTCCTTCCGTCGTTATTGGTTTTTTTGCGCTCATTGTTCTTGCAACATTCGTACAAAATTTGTTTGGCTTTGAATATCGCCTTAATGCATTTGTTGGCGGACTTGCAATGTCGCTCGCGGTTATTCCGATTGTGTTCACTATTTCCGAAGATGCGCTCACCGCAGTTCCGAAACATTTATCAGAAGCATCGCTCGCCCTTGGCGCAACAAAATGGCAAACGGCATTATTCGTTGTTCTTCCCGCAGCAACCCCTGGAATTTTTGCCGCAATCCTTTTAGGGATCGGACGCGCGTTTGGTGAAACGATGATTGTATTGATGGCAACGGGAAATGCCGCGATATTTTCCACTCAAATTGTTGAACCGGTTCGTACAATGTCCGCAACGATTGGAGCAGAAATGGCAGAAGTAGTTTTTGGCGAAACCCATTACAACGTTTTATTTTTGATTGGCGCTTTATTGTTTCTTTTTACATTTACGTTAAATGCAATTGCGGAAATTTTTATTCGTCAGCGATTGATGAAAAAGTTTAGTGGAAATTGACAAATGAAAAATAAATTCCTCGGAAGTTCTATCACCACACTTTCTGCATTGAGCGCACTTATTATTGTTCTTGCAGTAGTCGTAGTTATGGGAGAAATAATGCTCGGCGGATGGTCAACATTGACATGGGAATTTCTCACGGGTGCGCCAAAAGAAGGAATGACAAGTGGAGGAATTTTTCCTGCAATCTTTGGAACATTTCTTCTCGTCATCATTATGTCCATCATCGGCGTTCCCGTCGGAACAATCACTGCAATTTATTTGAGTGAATATGCAAGTCAAAAATCTTTTCTCGCGCGAATGATTCGGTTTGCAGTGAATACGCTTGCGGGAGTCCCTGCAATTGTCTTTGGTTTATTTGGTTTGGGTTTTTTTATTCAGTTTGTCGGAAGCGGAATTGATAAAACATTTTATGGAACGCAACTTAAATGGGGGCAGCCGAATATTTTGTGGGCAAGTGTAACAATGGCGTTGCTCACGCTTCCCGTTGTCATTGTTTCCGTGGAAGAAGCAATTAAAACTGTTCCGCGGGAATTGCGCGAAGCAAGTCTTGCCTTGGGTGCAACGAAATTGCAAACAATTTGGAAAGTTGTTTTACCAAATTCTATTACAGGAATTTTAACCGGTGGAATTCTTGCTGTGAGTCGCGGAGCGGGAGAAGTTGCGCCGATTTTATTTACCGGTGCGGCATATTTTCTTCCGCATTTACCAACAGAGCTTTCCGACCAATTTATGGAACTCGGATATCACATTTATATTATGTCCACACAATCACCTGACGTAGAAGCAACACGCGGAATTCAATATGCAACGACACTCGTTTTGCTCTTGCTGACTTTTGGATTAAATTTCTCTGCAATATTTCTGCGATACAAGCTTCGTTCTCGTGCAATTCGATAAATGGAAAATAAAAACACAAAAATAATTACAAAGCAGCTCAACCTATTCTACGGTTCAAAGCAAGCGTTGAAAAATATTTCTCTCGGTATTTTTGAACACAAAGTAACTGCGCTTATTGGACCATCGGGTTGCGGAAAGTCAACATTTCTCCGTTCTCTGAATCGAATGAATGATTTAATAGAAAATACTCGCACAGAAGGAACGGTGGAAATTGACAATGTGAACATCTATCAAAACGGAATAGATGTCGTAGAATTGAGAAAAAAAGTGGGAATGATTTTTCAGAAATCAAATCCGTTTCCGAAATCTATTTACGAAAATGTTGCCTATGGTCCTCGCATCAATGGAGTAAAAGACAAAGACATTCTTGAAGAAACAGTCGAACGAAGCTTGAAACAATCTGCGTTGTGGGATGAAGTAAAAGACGATTTGAAAAAAAGCGGACTTGCGCTTTCCGGCGGTCAACAACAGCGTTTATGTATTGCTCGCGCTCTTGCAGTAAATCCAGAAATTCTTTTGATGGATGAACCCGCGAGCGCTCTTGACCCGATTGCAACGGCTAAAATTGAAGAATTGATTTACGAATTGAAAGAAAATTATACTATTGTCATCGTTACACACAATATGCAGCAAGCGGCAAGAGTCAGCGATTACACTGCATTTTTTTACATTGGTGAACTCATCGAGTATGATTTGACTAAAACAATTTTCACCATGCCGAAGAAAAAACAAACGGAAGACTATATTACAGGAAGATTTGGATAGTGTTCAAACAATATCAAATCAAAAAAAATCTAAAATATTATGCAACGTCATTTCGACCAAGAACTACAAGAATTAAAATCCACGCTCATCAAAATGGGTTCACTCGCAGAGCAATCTATTGAGAAAGCGATTCAATCATTACTTTTACAAGACAAAGAACTTGCCCTTCTTGTTATCAATGATGATTTTCGTATCAATAATTTTGAAATTGAAATAGATACAGCAATTGTGGATTTGCTTGCACTTCAGCAACCTGTCGCCAGTGATTTACGATTTATTCTTGCAGCTGCAAAAATAAACAGCGATTTGGAGCGTATCGGCGATCATGCGGTCAATATCGCTCAATCTTCCCTTAAACTTTCGGAACAAACTTCATTTTCTCCTTCCACATGGGAAACTCTTCCACTTGGTGATGAACTTCGACGTATTACACATATCACAAAGCAAATGCTAACAGATGCAATCAATAGTTTCATTCATTTGGATGCAATGTTGGGAGAAAATGTATTGCTCGTTGATGACGTTGTTGATTCATTAAATAAACAAATCATCTCTGACTTAATAAACGTAATGAAAAATAACTCTCAGTTCATTGACCAATCATTAGAACTCATCCGCGTCAGCAGAAATTTAGAACGTGTTGCAGATTTAGCGACAAACATTGCGGAAGACGTTGTGTTTATTACAAAGGCAAAAAATGTAAAGCATCACGCAACAGATATTAGTGACGGAGAAAAAAAAATGAACATAGAGAAATAAAAATACCATTCGCTCCCAAAACCATCTTGAATTTCCTTTCTTCTTTCTGTATCTTCTCCTCGCATTTTTTGATACAACTTTTTTCACTTCCTTCAATAATTGTAATTTGCTTATGAAACTCGACAACCTCATTCAAACACTTCTTCCGCACGACGAAAAGTTTTATACTTATTTTGAACAAGCCGCGCAAACATTGTACGATGCATCCTTGCTGCTGAAAAAATTTTCTTCAGTATCGGCGGAAGAACGGCAAATACTAAGTCAACAAATTACCGAACACGAACACCGCGCTGATACGATTGCACATAATATCTTTGCGGAACTCAGCGCAACGTTTGTAACGCCGTTCGACCGCGAGGATATTCATCTGCTCACTTCTGCACTCGATGATATTATGGATTATCTTGATGGAAGCGCACATCGTTTCATTCTCTACAAAATAAAAGAATGTCCGCCGGCAATGGCACAGTTGATTGAAACGCTTCATCTCTCCATCGCAGAATTATCCAAAGGCGTTACGATGCTGCGTGATTTCCGCAATCCCATACCACTGCAAAATATTCTCCACAAAGTCAATGAATATGAAAATCAAGCGGATAGAATTTTCGAAGAAGCCGTTGCCGACTTGTTTGAAAACGAAACAAATGCTATTCAAGTAATAAAAATGAAAGAAATTTACGTTAGTCTCGAAACTGCTACGGATAAGTGTGAAGATGCCGCAAATGTTCTTGAAACAATTCTCATCAAACATTCATAAACTCCTGCTTACAAACAACTCTCAGCAATGGAACTCACCATTTTTATAATCTTTCTTGCGTTACTGTTCGATTTTCTCAACGGTATGAACGATGCCGCAAACTCGATCGCTACCGTAGTTTCCACTCGAGTTTTATCTCCTCGTTATGCAGTTCTTTGGGCTGCATTTTTTAATTTTGCCGCAGCATTTTTCTTTGGAGTACACGTTGCCACCGTCATCGGGAAAGGAATTGTTGACCCAGCCGTCATCACGCACCAGATGATACTTGCTGCTCTTGTCGGTGCAATCGTTTGGACACATCTCTGTACAAAATATGGAATGCCGATAAGTGTTTCTCACTCGCTCATCGGTGGACTTGTTGGCGCAGGAATTGCAAAAGCGGGGGTTGGCGCTCTTGTCATGAGCGGAATTAGTAAAGTATTGCTTTTCATCGTTCTTTCTCCGCTGATTGGATTGATACTGGGACTCTCTGCAATGATTATCGTTCATTGGACATTTTTTCGCTCTTCTCCTCAAAAGATTGACAAAACATTTCGTATTGGACAACTTATCTCTTCGGCAGCATTTAGTTTAGGACACGGTACAAACGATGCGCAAAAGACTATGGGAATCATCGCAATTGTTTTATATACCGGTGGATATCTCGGAACAGAATTTTATATTCCGTATTGGGTAATTATCGCCGCCCATACAGCAATCGGATTGGGTACTCTCGCGGGTGGATGGAGGGTTATTCATACAATGGGAATGAAACTTACTCATTTAAAACCCGTTGGAGGATTTTGTGCAGAAACAGCCAGCGCAGGAGTGTTGGTGGGAACTGCCCTCGCCGGTATTCCTGTGAGTACGACACATACCATAGCGGGTGCTATTATGGGCGTTGGCGCCGTAAATCGCTTATCGGCTGTTCGATGGGGAATAGCAGGAAAAATAATTATGGCATGGATTCTCACTATTCCGGTTTCTGCACTTGTTGGAGCGGCAACGTATTATATTGTGCGTTGGTTTATTTAGAATGGTCATTGGTTATTTGTTATTTTTCATTGGCGGTTTTGCCGTACCACGTTTAACTAATGACGAATGACAAATAACAAATGGTAATTCCGAAAGAAGAAACTGAGCGAAAGAAATACGTTCGTTCGATGTTTAATTCTATAGCATCGAAGTACGATTTCTTAAATCATTTTTTAAGTGGAGGAACGGATTTCATTTGGCGAAGAAAAGCGATTTCTCTTTTAAAAGAGTTTCAACCCCGCCAAATGGACGGGCAAGCGAAAAAAATTCTTGATGTTGCGTGCGGAACGGGAGATTTTTCTTTTGCCGCAATGCAACTTTTTCCATCGGAAATTATCGGCGTTGATATTGCAGATGAAATGCTCGCAATCGGAAAAGAGAAAATTGCGAAAAGGAATTTGCAAAACATAATTCGATTTGAAAACGGCGAAGCGGAATCACTCAAGTTTTCCGATGCATATTTTGATGCAGCCATTGTCTCGTTTGGTGTTCGCAATTTTTCAAATTTAGAAAAAGGACTTTCGGAAATGCGAAGAGTATTGAAAACAAATGGAGTGCTTTGCATACTCGAATTTTCCAAGCCGAAGATATTTCCCTTCAAACAACTTTACTTTTTTTACTTCAAACACATTCTTCCGTTTCTCGGTAAACGAATTTCCAAAAGCGAAAAAGCGTACGATTATCTTCCGCAAACTGTTATGAATTTTCCCGAAGGAGAAAATTTTATTTCTATCTTAAAAAATGTTGGTTTCAAAGATGTGGAAGAAAAGCGATTGACATTTGGCGTATCAACAGTATATTTGGCGCGAAAATAACTGACAAGAATATTCACTCGTAATGTTTTGAAACATTGATGAGAAAAATTGATTCGCGTTCTTTGAAAATACTAAACGAGATACGATACGTTCTGTCTATCCGTATTGACCATATAGGTTTTCCCACGAACATTCTTCCTTCCAATTTTTCCGTATGGAGTGAGGGATGCCAGAAGTTCTGTTGAAAAAATTTTAGCGTTTTTGGAATTTTCTTCCTCACCGCTAATGGAAGGGAGGCGACTGATTGCTCAAACTCCGGAGAGAATTCAAATTGCACAATTTATTCCTCAAGGTGAAGCATTGCTGACAGTTCTTCAACCGAATTTGCGCGTTTGATATTTCCCCTTTTGAAGTGATGCTCTGCACTCTTCACGCTTTTTTGAAACTCAACCGACCAAACATAACACTGACTTCGAGGTATCAAACCAGCATACGATGCAAGGCGCAGTTCATCTTCCGCAAGTGATTTACCTTCTTTCATTTTCGATTGAATCGAGCTTAAACGTTTTCGCTCAAACGGAGAAAATCGTTCTTCCCATTCCGTGCGGTTCATATCCTTCAAGACCGAACGCAATGACTGTTGAAACAAAAGTTCGATTGAATCTATATCAAAGACAAGGTTATTCATAATTTTTTATCAATTCGGATTTACTTTTAATCTGTATTAAAATCGTGTGCAAATATACTTTCTTTTCAGAGAAACAAGAATTTTGCCAACGATAATATCTTCGTCATTTCTTTCTATATTTTCGTCGCAAAAATTTCAACTTAACAAACACACAAAAAATTTTGAATCTCGAAACCGAAAACTCAACCCCCCAACCCCCAACCTCTAACCGAATTATCCGCGTTGGTCATTCACCCGACCCCGATGACGCATTTATGTTTTACGGACTCGCAAGCGGAAAAGTAAAACTCGATGGAGTTACGATTGAACATTTTCTCGAAGATATTCAATCGCTCAATCAACGCGCAATGAAATCGGAAATTGAAGTTACAGCAATTTCCGCTCACGCATTTCCATACGTTGCCGATAAGTATTGGATAATGGAAACCGGCGCAAGTATGGGCGAAGGTTACGGTCCCGTTCTGGTTTCCAAAGATTATACATCGCTTGATGAATTGCGGAAAAATATTTTATCCGGAAAAGAAACACGAGCAGTTGCAACTCCGGGAGAACTTACCACTGCAACTTTACTTTTCAAAATTTTCATCGAAGGTGTTTCCAACATTGATATTCCGTTCGATACAATAATGGAAAAAGTGTTAGATGGAACGTACGCCGCGGGGCTTCTCATTCACGAAGGACAACTCACGTATTACAATGAAGGATTTCATAAACTTCTCGACTTCGGAGAATTTTGGGAAACAAAAACAAACGGACTTCCGCTTCCGCTTGGTTTGGATGTTGTGCGAAAAGATGTTGGCGAAGAACTTGCACGGAAACTTTCCCGCGGATTGAAAGAGAGTATTCACTACGGTTACACGCATCAAAGCGGAGCAATTCCTTACGCAATGCAATGGGGACGCGGCATCAATCACGAACTCGGCGAAAAGTTTGTAAAAATGTACGTGAGTGAATTAACAATTTCAATGGGAGAAAAAGGAAAGCAAGCGTTGGAATTACTTTTCAACTTAGGAAAAGAAAAAGGTTTTATTCCGAATATTCCGAAAATTGAGTTGATGTAAGAAATTGCGAGAAAAATAGTTTTTTCTTGCCTTCCCTCTCTTTTCAAATTTTTATATATTCATCACCGAATTTTTCACAACAGTACACTCACCAGATATTTTTTCAGAATGAAACAAGGCAAAATAGTTCAAGTTATCGGACCCGTCGTTGATATTGATTTTTCCGGCGGCTCTCTCCCCTCCATTATGAACGCAATCAAAATTCCCCGCACCAACGTTGAAGGTGTAAAGGAAGATTTGATTTGCGAAGTGCAGCAGCATCTCGGCGAAGAACGCATTCGCACTGTGGCAATGGATACCACCGATGGATTAGTGCGCGGAATGCAAGCGTTCGATTTAGACGGACCAATTTCCGTTCCTGTCGGTCCCGGCGTTCTCGGTCGCCTCATCAATGTTATCGGTCACGGTATTGATAATCTTGGAGAAATAAAAAGCGAGAAGATGTACCCGATTCATCGCCACCCGCCACGATTCGATGAGTTGACAACGAATGTGGAAATGTTTGAAACCGGAATTAAAGTTATTGACTTGCTCGAGCCATATTCCAAAGGGGGAAAAACAGGGTTGTTCGGCGGAGCGGGCGTGGGAAAAACGGTTGTTATTATGGAACTCATTCACAACATCGCATTGCATCACGGCGGATATTCGGTGTTTGGCGGAGTTGGAGAACGTACACGCGAAGGAAATGATTTATGGCGCGAGATGAAAGAAAGCGGCGTTCTCGATAAAACCGCTCTCGTCTTCGGACAAATGAATGAGCCACCCGGCGCGCGACAACGAGTGGGATTAACCGCTCTCACGATGGCAGAATATTTCCGCGATGAAGAAGGAAAAGACGTATTGCTTTTTATTGATAACATTTTCCGTTTCACACAAGCCGGTTCGGAAGTTTCTGCACTGCTCGGAAGAATGCCAAGCGCTGTCGGTTATCAGCCAACGCTTTCAACGGAAATGGGCGAATTGCAGGAACGCATCACCTCAACGAAGAAAGGTTCGATTACTTCGGTGCAGGCAATTTACGTTCCCGCAGACGATTTAACCGACCCCGCGCCTGCAACTACATTTTCACATCTTGACGCAACAACAGTGTTGAGCAGACAAGTTGCAGAACTCGGCATTTATCCCGCAGTTGACCCGCTTGATTCCACATCGCGTATTCTCGACCCGAAAATTCTCGGCAATGACCATTACGATACGGCGACGAAAGTAAAAAACATTTTGCAAACGTATAAAGATTTGCAGGACATCATCAACATTCTCGGCGTGGATGAACTTTCCGACGAAGATAAAATTGTTGTCCAACGCGCAAGAAAAATTCAGAAGTTCCTTTCGCAGCCGTTTTTCGTTGCGGAACAATTCACCGGTATTCAAGGTCGCTACGTGAAACTTGCCGATACGATTCGCAGTTTCAAAGCGATACTGAACGGCGAATGCGACCACATTCCCGAAGGAAATTTTTATATGAAGGGAACGATTGACGAAGTGATTGCCGACTACAAAAAAACGCTGAACTAAAATGAGCGATAAAAAATTCTCCTTAGAAATCGTAACGCCGAAAGCAACCGTGTTCAGCGGCGACGTTACTTCATTCACCGTTCCCGGAGAACTCGGTGGATTTCAAGTACTGGTAAATCACGCGCCGATTTTAAGTTCCTTGACCAAAGGAATAATTAAAATTGTTGATGTGAAAGGAACGGAAACGCGATATTCAACCAACGGGGGATTTGCAGAAGTGCATAACAACAAAGCATCAATCGTTGTGGAGAATGTAGAGAAAGTGTAAAACGATTTTCTAAATTGTTTCATAAAAAATCCCACGTACTTCAAAAGTGCGTGGGATTTTTTTGTTTCGTGAATATTTGTTTGCCCCTACTTCATCAAAATCATTCTCTTGGTTAACACACTCTTTTTATTTTTTTCATCTATCGCAGTCAATCTATAAAAATACAATCCGCTTGCAAACCCTTCCGCATTCCATTCTACTGTGTGTCTCCCTTCATCCATTAATCTGCTGTGAATCAACGTTTCAACCTCTTTACCAAAAATATCATACACGCTCAACGTTACATTACTAACAGCCAACAGCGAAAAGCCAATAGCCGTTTGTGGATTAAACGGATTCGGGTAGTTTTGCTCTAACAAAATCCCATCCGGTAATGTTTGCTCGTTATCAGGTACTTGCGTAATAAGCGCTCCCCGCCGATAAAAAACCCCCCACCCACCGGTTTCAGTTCGCCTTTCCCATACTACATGAAAACCAGAAGGAGAAACAGCGCACACCGGAGAACCCTGATTTTGCATCGGCAATATATCGGATGGAGTGCAAATGGAAGACCATCTATTTCCGGAATCAAGACTATATCGTAATTGGATGCGTGTGTTTGATGGAGTAATGGATTTTGACCAAACGAACGCAGTTGTTTTATTTTCCGTTGCAACACTCCCGTAACCCAAATTTCCATCCGGCGTTTCATTTACCCAGTATTCATCCGACCATGAATTTCCTTCGTCGGCACTGTACCGCAAAAGGACACTACTCGCAAAACCTCCGCCATATTTTCCATCGCGCCATGCTGTGAATATACGGTCACTGTTTGCATATGTAGCGACACCAAGATTTGATTCAAGACTGGCATAAACATCTTCGGTGGATAGTTGTATCGAGTCACTCCACGTATTGCCAAGATCACTGGATTTTCTATAGTATGTTTCGCCAAGCGTGTATAACCGATGCAAGTTTTTTGAACCGATAGCAACTTTCTCGCCTCCAGTAGTTAATACCGACGATCGAGGATTTATCCATGTGTCGCCATTATCTGTTGAAAGCGTAAGTTTCCAATTAAGACTATTGTAGTTCTCACGATGAATGATGCCGACAGTATCTCCAAGTATTGACGCATACAAAAGTTGGGTTACTGAATCAGTAGTTATTGGAGTGGGATAACTCCACGTAGAACCAGCATCAGATGACCGCATCAAATAGATTGGTGTTGTCCAGTTCGTTGCAGAGCAGAAAAAAAGAAATACAGTGTTTTTATTCGCTACTATTTTTTGAAACGGCGGGCTTCCAAATATTGTTCCTGTAAGTAAACTTCTCGTAGGTTCAAATGATGCCCCCCCATTTGTTGAACGGGAGTAAGGCAGCTTATAAGCATTCTGACCGTCTCTCCACGTAACGTGTATCGTATCACCTTGTGCCGCCATTTCCGGCAGGTTGTTATTAGTGGTGCTATCATGAGAGAGTTGTATGATTTGTCCCCACACGAGCCCGCAACTCGTATCTTGCGCAATGAGGGATGAGGAATGAAGAATGAAAAATAGTAGGGTAACAAAGTATTTCATAGAAGAACTCCGAAAAAATTGAAAGTTGTGGAAAGAGAAAAACGTACGCACCCCGTACGTGGACAAGTAAAAATTAAACTTGCGGGGAAGAAGGAAAGGAGAAAGAGAGGGTTGCGGCGGCGCTACACGCGAATATCCATTTTTATTCCGCATAAATCTTTACTCCGAGATTGAGAGAAGTTATTTTTTGTCATTTGTTTTTTCGATTTGAACTACATTTGGTATTCTATAATTTACTGACGATAATATAGGGAAAACGTTATATACCTAAATCAATAATTATGCCAGAAGTAAACCTCATAAAACAAACGAAAAGAAACTCCGTTGTATGCTGTTTTCTCAATAGTGAAAACAATTACGAAAAAGACTCTCGTGATTGATGAGGGAGCCACACTCTTAAGAATCCTGCTTTCTTTCTTTGCAAGTGAATGAAAATACTATTTTCAGCGTTTTTTCAAGGTTTGTCAACTCTCCCCGATGATTAGGGAGCGCTCCCCAATC
>JAGXRH010000158.1 GCA_018335975.1 Ignavibacteriales bacterium | reverse complement strand
CGCAAAGTATTGAATGTATTGCTCTTGGTGTTCTTTGTGAAAATACTTTGTGCTCTCTGTGTTTAAAAAATATAGTTTTTAGAGACGCCCTTTAAACAAATCCCAATGTGTAGCCAATTATTTCTACGGAACAAAATACGATGAGCAAATGAGTAACATCAAATTATTTGAATCCCAAAAAATCATAAGATAGAAGACACTTTGATAGCGAATTATACCTAACAGTCATCATAATGAAATATCAGTTGCCCGAGCACCAAGCAGAAATATTGCCGAACTTGCTTCGCTTAAAAACAAGCGAAGAAATTGCTCTTTCCGAATTTGAAGGATTCTTAAAAGCAGAAATTCTCTTAACGGAACGTCTCACAAATCGCACAAAGTTTACCAATGCTTACGTACTGAATATTCACACGTTGGCTCTTAAGCATCTCTATCCATTCGCCGGAAAATATCGAGATGTTAATATGTCCAAAGGAGGATTTCCATTTGCCGCTGCAAAGTTTTTATCACAAACAATGCTGTCATTTGAAGATGAGATTCTCTCAGCATTACCCAACAAGTATAAAAGTAAAGAAGATTTGATACGAGATATTGCAATTGTTCACGGAGAGTTTTTGGTCATACATCCGTTTCGCGAAGGAAATGGTCGCACGGCACGCATCCTTGCAAATCTTATGGCAAGAAAACAAGGATATAAACCGTTGCGGTTTGATGAGGTTGGTGAGAAGGAATTTACGATGTATGTTTCAGCAGTACATTCGTCCGCTAAAAAAGAATACGAGAAGATGTTCGAGTTTATTCGCTCTATTTTTCCAGTGTGAGTTCTATTTTTTTGAGAGTCGCTCTTGCTGCATCCTCAGGAATGATAATGCCCTCAATTTTAAATGAAGCGAGCATTGATCGAAGAATTTGTTTCCTCACAAACTTGTCCTTGTTGGCAATATTTGTTGATTGTGGTTTCATAAGTGAAAGAAAATAATGCAGTGAAATCTGCGAGCGAAATATAAAAAACTATTTATTGGTTGAAAAATTTTACATTGAAATTTTGCTGCGCACTTCCGAAGTGTATGGCAATTAAAAAACTATGAAATATATAATTATCCCATTCATACTCATCTTCACAACATCACTTTCCGCACAACAGCAAACGAAAGCAGAAATCAAATCATCCGGCGAATTTTACTACGGCGAAGCAACTACCGCGACAGAAAAAGAAGCAACCGACCGCGCGCTTTCGCAACTTACGAATAGTATTTCTGTAACGGTGCAATCCGATTTTTCGCAAAGCGCAATTGAAAGCAACGGCGAATTTTCTCAAACCGTGCGCAGTGTGGTAAAAACATATTCATCGGCAACGCTGAACAATGTGCAAACACTGAAACAACCGGTGAGCGAAGGAATTGAGGTCTTTCTCTATATTGCAAAAACAGAAGTCGGAAAAATTTTTGAAGAACGGAAACAACTTGTCCGCGATTTGTTTGAACGTGCAGAAGAATTTTCCCGCAATGGTTCTGTTGCGGAAGCGTTGCAGTATTATTACTTCGCAAATATTTTATCAAACTCGCTTCCCGTACGAACGCTTGAACACAGCGGAAAAAATCTCACTGTCGAAATTCCCGCGCGAATCAAAGAAACAATGAACAGCGTGCAATTTGAACTTACGCAAGACAAAAAGATTTCCGAGAAAGAACGCGAGTTGCATATCAACATTTCGCGTCATTCGATACCCTTTCACACGCTCGATTTTTCGTATTGGGACGGAACGCAATCTGTCGCTGTGCAATGTCGTGATGGCGAAGGAGTGTTTCGACTCATTGGAGCAAGTGTAAAATTTCAGGAACTCACGCTTGACATCAAATATAGTTACTACGAAAACCGAGAAGAGATTCGTGAACTTGCTGAAGTGTGGGATTTAGTTGCGAAACCGCTCTTTACGTTGAAACGAACACTTCTTTTAAAAGTAGAAAAGCAAAAAGTTGTTCCGCTCAAAAATGGAAAATACAATTTGAAACTTTCCTCGACTGAAAAATCATTTCCCGAAAATAAGATTAGCGATGAAACAGAAAAGTTGCTCCGTTTGTTCGATTCGAAAAACAGTGAACAACTCAAGAAAGAATACCAGCACGACGAATTTCTTTCTGAAAAGATTTCAAATCTTGTTCGATTTAATAATCCGCTCATTGTTGATGATTCTATAATCGCATCAATTCATAAAACTGCAACGGGATGGGAATTGCGCCGTATTCGTGTATTGACTTCGTATTCATCGCTGCAGCAACAATCGCAGGAATATCTCGTATTGGATTTCGACGAGAAAGGAATTTTGAATGATGTCAATTTCGGAACAATGGATTGGCTCTATCAAAAATTTGTTGATGAAGCAACGCACGGAAATGATTGGGGAAATCGTCAAGTGATTGTCAAGTTTATCGAACGGTATCGCACATCGTTTCTCACGCGCAATATCGAAATGCTTGATTCAATGTTTGCAGACGAAGCAGTGATAATTGTCGGGCGCGTGTTGAAAAAAGGAACAGCAAACATTTCCTACAAATACGAAGCAAATGAATCGCAGCCGGATATTTCCTATTTGCAGTACACGAAAGAGCAATACTTAAAAAATGTGAGAAACAATTTTAAGAACGCAAAAGATATTGCGCTCAAGTTTTCCACATTTCAAATCAACCGAAAAAATGATGCGAACGGAGTATACGGAATCAGTATGCGGCAGCAGTATCAATCTAATGCGTACGCCGATGAAGGGCACCTCTTTTTACTCGTAGATTTTTTACAAGCGAATCCACAAATTTATGTCCGCAGTTGGCAACCGCAGGAATGGAATGATTCAGCGATTATCAAGTTGGCGAATTTCAAATTAAACAAGTAACGCAATTTTTCTATGGACAAATTTATCATTCAGGGCGGACATAAACTCCACGGCGAAGTAACAATCAGCGGCGCAAAAAATGCATTGCTTGCGTTAATGCCTGCATCGCTCTTGGCAAAAGGGAAATACGTTTTCTCTAACGCTCCCAAACTCGGTGATATTTCTACAATGAGCAAATTGTTGGAAACGATGGGAGTGGAAACATCGCACAAAAACAGCGAACTCTCTCTTGACACAACAAACCTGAATAAATACGAAGCGCCGTATGAACACGTAAAAAAAATGCGCGCGTCAATCTATGTTCTTGGTCCGTTGCTTTCGCGTTATGGTTATGCAAAAGTTTCTCTTCCCGGTGGTTGCGCTTGGGGACCGCGTCCGGTGAATTTGCATATAGAAGGAATGAGAAAGCTTGGTGCGGAAATAAATCTTGAAGAGGGTTACATTATTGCTTCGGCAAAACGACTTGTTGGAACAAAAATAGTTTTTGATGTTTCGAGTGTTGGCGCAACAGGAAATATTTTGATGGCGGCTGTACTCGCCAAAGGAACAACCGTTATCGAAAATGCTGCATTGGAACCCGAGATTACTGCTCTTGCAAAGTTCCTGAATACAATGGGGGCAAAGATTTCCGGCATTGGAACAACACATTTAGAAATTGAAGGCGTTGATGATTTGAAACCGTGTAGCGTATCAACAATTCCCGATAGAATTGAAGCCGCCACCTTTCTTTGTGCCGTTGCAATAAGCGGGGGAGAAGTCGTTCTAAAAAATGTTCTCCCTGAACACTTCTCTGCTGTGTTGACGAAGTTAGAAGAGTGCGGTGTTGCTTTTCTATTAAAAGATGATACGATTAAAATTACTTCGGATGGAAAGATACAACCGGTGAATGTAACAACTTCAGTTTTTCCGGGATTTCCCACGGATGTACAGGCGCAATGGATTGCCTTAATGACGAAATCATCCGGTACAGCGTACATCGAAGATAAAATTTATCTCGACCGGTTTACGCACGTTGCGGAACTCGTTCGTCTTGGTGCAGATATAACAATGAAGGATAATGTTGCCATAGTGAAAGGAGTGAAAACACTAAAAGGCGCAAAAGTTATGTCCACCGATTTACGCGCATCTGCATCGCTCATTCTCGCAGGACTTGCTGGAGAGGGAACAACGGAAGTTCTTCGCGTCTATCATCTCGATAGGGGATACGATGCGATAGAAAAGAAATTACAAAAGTTAGGGGCGAAGATTGAGCGAGTGGCGGGGAAAGAATTTTGAGAAGTATATGCATTGCTGACTTTACGCTGGAAGAGTTTTAGATAGATTATAAATTATTTTGTAAGTTTTGCCCAGCAAGTTCAAACGACTCTATGAATACTATGACCGCGCATAACGTGAATAAAAATTGGCAGGAAGAAAGAAGTGCTTGGGATGCGATAGAAAATTGTTGATGCGTATTTCATTAACTTTGTGCCTTGGTGTCTTGGTGGTAAATTTTATAAAACCACAAAGACACCAAGAAATAAAAGTTTAAATGTATAAAAAACTGCAACATTCGATTCATAAAATAACATCAGTAAAAGTCGTTGGACCGTATCAACTTGATATTCGATTCAGTGATAATGAAAGAAAGTTGATTGATTTTCGTCCCGTTCTTTCGAGAGAAATGTATGCGCCGCTTCGTGATGTTACGTTCTTCAATCAAGTAACACTCGATAAAGAAGTGCATACAATTGTTTGGCCCAACGGTGCAGATTTTGAACCAACACTTCTTTATAACTGGGAAGAGTATAAAGAAGAATTGATTCAACGCGCACGTGAATGATGAATAATTTTTGAAGACAAAGATGCTCACGAATCCGCCCTACGAGTCATAGACAAAAGATTTGATGAGCAGTATTGCGGTGGAGGAGTGTTGAAATATTTATAGTGAATACTTAATTTCAAAGTGAGTTACTTTTTCTATAATTTTACTGCGTAATCCTTGCGAGAAATGCGACAAAAAATTTACATAGATACTTCCGTCATTGGCGGTTATTATGACAAAGAGTTTGAAGTTGATACGAAACTCTTTTTTAAGAGAATTGAAAACAAAGATTACTTCGTTCATATTTCAGAAATAAGCAACATCGAACTCTTACTTGCTCCACAACAAGTAAAAGAAGTAGTATCAAAAATTCCAAACGATTGTTTGGTAACTCTTGACTTTATTCAGGAATCACAGGAACTTGCTGAAAACTACATCAAGGAAAAAGTGTTAGGCAACGCAAGTCGTAACGATGCGTATCATATTGCTATTGCAACTGTGAACCGCATTGACGTTGTAGTAAGTTGGAACTTTAAGCATATTGTTAACCTTGACAAAATACGATTGTTTAACGCAATCAATCTCAAACTTGGATATCCAACTATTGATATTCGCTCACCAAAAGAAATGATTAAGTATGAAGAATAACGAACAGACAAAAAAAGAATTTGATACCGTTGCCTTCTTTCGCAAAGTAAAAGAACAAATTGCAAAAGAGTTGGAAGGTAAATCGTTTGAGCAACAGAAAGCGTTGATAAAAAAATTTCTTGCCGGCGAACTCAAATTTAAAATTTCCAACTAATAAATTGAACCAAAATAATTTTTGAAAACAAACACGCGCACGAAGCCGCTCTACGAGTCATAGACAAAAGATTTGATGAGCTGCATTGGGGTGGAAGAATCTTGAGAAGAAGAAATGGTTCTCAACTCCTATAATTTAAAGGCATCACAGATGGCTACTAAGTTTATTAAACGACTTGATAGTTGGGCAATTCAATTCAGGCAAAAACTTTGGACGAAAAGTGACGTAGCCACAAGCAAAATAATTAATCCTCGTGTGAACTATATTCATCGAGTTATTTTAATTATAACTTTTTGTACGATACTCATATTCTCAATTTTACTGGTTGTTGAATATATTCGAGGAGATTATCCTATTTATGGTTCAGCAAAAATCGGTGCTGTATGTAAAGATGGTTGGGTGTCATATTCAACGGGAAGTGGGACATGTTCTCATCATGGTGGAGTAGCTCGTTGGATATATCCTCAAATAGGTTTTCATTATTGTAATCCACTACCATATGGGTTAACAATTTTAACTACTTTTGAGATTTTGCTTTTAATCTCACTGTTTAGTTTCCCATTTAGACAAAGATTTATTGCATGTTTAGCTGAAGTTGGATACCATATTACTTATCTTATTTGCTCTTGCTTCTTATTTATTGTTGTTCTTATCGTAACACTTCTTCCACCTTCAATTTTATTTTTTCTTTACAAATATTGGTTTACAAATTGAATAAAAATGGGATTATGAAAGTTAGGAAACTAGTGATCGTAAAAAAATAGTTAATAAATTCCTATAATTGACATAGTTTAGTAATAGCGTTCAACAAATTACTTTACACCTCTATCCTCAAAAACCCATTTCAAAATATTACAATACGGTAACTTCGTATCTCTTTGTAATAGAACATGATAACACAGATTATTACCAGATTGGCATGGATTTAAAATCGGTGTACATCAATTTCATCCGCGTCATCCGTGGTCTATTTAAATTTAAACCAAGTTTCTTTCGCACACTTGGTTTTTTTATTTTTGTGCCGCTTAGTTCATTATGGCAATAACAAAATCACCATCTCAATCATCGCCGCTGGAAGATTCCGTTCAGTTTCTCAAATCCATTGGTCCCGTGCGCGCAAAATTATTGGAAGCGGAACTCGGCATCAAAACCATTCGCGATTTTCTTTTTCATTTTCCGTATCGCCACATTGACCGCTCGACAACCATTCGCGTTCGAGATTTATTTCGCTGGAATTATCCCGAACCAAAAAGCGTAACGATTGTCGGAGCGGTGGAAGATTTTTATTACACGTCAACAAAAAATCCGAAAGCGCGCGCTGTTCCGTTCACGCTTGTGCTTGCGGATGAAACGGGAAAGTTTGCATTCACATTCTGGCGACCGCAAAAATTCATCGAAGAATATTGGATGAAACGTTTCACGCGCGGCGAATCCATTGCGCTTTCCGCAACATTTGAAAAACGCAACGCGCAACTCAAATACACCAACGTTGAATACGATAAACTCACCGAAGACGGAATGCAATTTCACACCGGAGGAATTGTGCCGCTCTATTCTTCCACGCAGCAATTGCAGGAAAAAGGATTGTGGAGTTCCACGTTTCGCGTGTTGATGCACGCAACACTTCCGCGCGTTATCAATTTCATCGAAGAAATTTTCCCGAAAGAAATTTTACAACGCAATAATTTATTTTCTTTGCGCGATGCAATTCAGGAATATCATTTCCCGACTTCGCTTGCAAATGTGCAGAAAGCAAGAAAACGTTTAGCGTTTGAAGAATTATTTTTCTTTCAATTACTCCTCGCATATCGAAGAAAAGATATTGTTGTCAATGCAAATGGAATTTCATTTCACGTTACAAAAGGAGGATTGCCGCGAAAACTTCTTGAAGTGCTTCCGTTTCAATTAACAACTTCACAGGAAAATGTTTTGAAGGAAATTGTGAACGATATGCGAGCGAACAAACCTATGAATCGTTTATTACAAGGAGATGTCGGAAGCGGAAAAACAATTGTCGCGTTACTTGCAGTGTTAATTGCGGTAGAAAATGGTTATCAATGCGCGTTAATGTCGCCAACGGAAATACTTGCAGAGCAACATTTCCGAACGCTGAAACATTTTCTGGAACCGCTTAATATCAAAGTTGAATTACTTGTCGGAAAACAAAAAGTAAAATTGCGAAGAGAAATTCTTTCCAACATTCAAAACGGCATTGCAAATATTGTCGTTGGAACGCACGCGCTCATTCAAGATAAAGTAGAATTTCAGAAACTCGGATTTATTGTGATTGATGAGCAGCATCGTTTCGGCGTAATGCAAAGAACTGCACTGCGAGAAAAAGCGAATGGAAGTGCAGAGCCAGACGTGCTTGTAATGACTGCAACACCAATTCCGCGAACACTTTCAATGACACTGTACGGCGATATGGATGTTTCGACGATAACCGAACTTCCGAAAAATCGAAAAGCAATTATTACAAAACTTGTTCCGCGAGGAAAATCAAGTGAATTGAAAGAATTTTTGCTGAAACAAATTGAACAAGGAAGACAAATATATATTGTTTATCCGCTCATTGAAGAATCAGAGAAACTTGATTTGAAAGCCGCGCTCGATGGGTTTGAAAAACTGCGAACACAAACATTTCCGCAACTCAAAGAACGCATCGGATTAGTTCACGGAAAATTGTCGAGCGTAGAAAAAGATGACGTGATGAAAAATTTTATTTCGCACGAACTTGACATTCTTGTTTCCACAACGGTGATTGAAGTTGGTATTGACGTTCCGAACGCAAGCGTAATGGTTGTAGTGAATGCAGAACGATTTGGTTTATCCCAACTTCACCAACTTCGCGGAAGAGTGGGAAGAGGAAGCGAGCAATCATATTGTTTTCTGCAATCGAATGAAGAAAACAATCAACGTCTTGCGGTTCTCGTTCAAACAACCGATGGATTTGAAATTGCTGAACAAGATTTGAAACAACGCGGTCCCGGCGATTATTTCGGAACACGGCAAAGCGGAATACCAGAATTTAAGCACGTCAATTTTTGGGAAGACAAAGAAATTTTTTCTTCAGCAAGAAATGAAGCATTCAAACTTGTAGAAAGCGATTCGCATCTTCGACTTCCACAACATTCAAAAATTAAATCGGAATTTGAAAGAAAATACTTCGATGCTTTGAAAATCCTTCTTTAATAATTCCTCTTTACCCACTTTCCCCGTAATCATGTTTTGAGGATTGTTTCAGCATATTTTTTAAAGTTGTTGAGAATCGCTTGCCAACCATTACGTTGAAGTTCAAGGGAATTTTCCGTTTCGGCTTCAAATATTTCCACTACTTTTGTTTCATCTCCGTTGGATGTGAATGTAATTTTTACTTCTCTTCCGCCTTCCATTTTATAAGCGATAAGTTTATTCGTAATCACTTCATCGTAAATTCCATTGAAATCAAAACCGAAACTTCCGTCTTTTGCTTCCATTCGTGCAATGAATTTACCACCGACTCGTAAATCGTTTTTTGCCCACGGTGTGTGCCAATCATCGGAAGCATTGTTCCATTTCATTATATGTTCGGGTAAAGTCCAGCATTGCCAAACTTTTTCTACTGATGCATTTACAGTTGTTTCAACAGTGATGAATTGCTTTCCTGATTTTTCTAATATCTCATCAAGGTTTCCATGTGCCATCGTAAATCCTTCTTCAAAACCCATCGCAATTATTTTCTCGAGGTCTGCTTGTGTGTTTGAAGTAATCTCAACAGTAACTTTTGTTCCTGATTGAGTTGATTGAAATTCAACTTTCCAACTCAACATTGGAAAATCATTATTCCTATTTCCATTTTCATCACAGAACAAATCTTTCGCTTGAAAACTTACATGATGATGAATTGAAGTAAAATTTACTTTTGCCCAATGTCTTGAATTATCCGGTCCCACCATTGCATAAAGCCAAGAACCGCCTTCTGTGAAATTCATTGTTTTTGTTTCTGCTTTCCATGGTCTCGGCGCCCACCATTGGTCTAATACGCTACTTTCTGTCCACGCTCTCCATACTTTTTCAAGTGGCGCAGAAAACTCTCTAATGACAGTGAGTTTTTTATTGGGAATGTCTTTTACAATTTGTGTTTTGTTGATTGTCATATTTATCCTTCGTATGCTTGTATTAATTTTGCGGTTTCAATTTTACTCATTTGTAACATTGCATTCATTACTCTGTTTGCTTTTACTGGGTCCGAGTCGCTTAAATACGTTCCCAATTCAGTTGGAATTATTTGCCACGATAAACCGAATTTATCTTTCAACCAGCCGCATCGTGATTTTTCTCCACCGGAAGAAAGTTTTTCCCATAATTCATCTACTTCTTGTTGCGTTGCGCAATTGACAAAAAGTGAAAATGCCTCCGTGAATTTGAAAAGCGGTCCACCGTCTAACATCATTAATTGTTGACCTTCAATCTCAATTGTCGCGGTGAAGATTTTTCCATTTTCTACCATTTGCCGAGTGTTGAGAACTTTTGTGTTTTTGAAAATAGAAGAATAAAATTGTATCGCTTCTTCGATATTTCCGTTGAACCATAAGAATGGAGTTATTTTTTGGACAGTTGAAATTGTCGTTTGGTTGCTTTGTGTCATTTTTTTTTATTGGTAGTAGTTGATAATTATTTTTTTAAGAAAAACTTTTTATGCTTTGGGCATTGGGTCATATTTGTTGGTTGCAAGCGTTTTTATCGAGTCGTGAAAGAAATGTCTTTGCCTTGTGCTCGTGCTTGTCGCACCATTTCCTGCTGTTCTTCAGGCAACATATCGAGCGACATAATCAGTCCGTCCACCATTACGAGTTTTGCATACGGGTTACTCTCTTGCATTTTTTTTGTTGAGAATTCGTCGTCCCATTGGTCGAGTTTGAGCATATTCCGAATTTGATTTGATTTGTTTCCCGTTGTTGATTTACTTGTGCCGAAAAATAAATTAATGTCGTTAACGGAAACATACGGTTCAAATGATTTGTCGAACAAGAAATTAATCGTTCCTAATGCATGAATAATTCCGGCCGCCCACACTTCGGGTTGTCCGGTTGCGAAAGGCACATTTCTTTTTCGCCCAAGTTTTTGAACCAAACGCTCTGAAAGTTCAAAATATTCTTCATTTAATTTCTTTGCACAAAATTCTCGAACAAGGTCAAGTATTATTTGTTGTCGTTGTTGTATGTTTTCTTTGTCCATAAATTATTGTTGTTTAATGTTTGATTTGTAGTTTTGCTTTTGCTTTCTCCAAATTTTCCTTCACTCTAAACTTTACAATGATGCTTATCAAACGTAATGGCAGCGGTTTATCCAACGGAAACTGAACAGAGCCAACCGCTCCTTTATACACGGATAATTCTTTTTTGAATGCAATAATTGCTGAACGGTGCGGGTAAAATCCGATATGATTTGTATAGGCGGCAAAATACAGTAACATTCCGTTCAATTTGAAAGCTGGCATTCCGTAACTGATAAGTTCTTCTGCTTGCGGTGCGGATTTTATTATTGTCTCACGAAGTTGTTTGAGAAGTTGCTGCACTTCTTTCGGATAACTTTTTACATACTCATTAAAGTCTTTTGGTTTCTTCATAATGGAATCTCCATTGATAGAAAATTCTTTTTAACGCGATAAGGGATTGGTTTTTATTCCTGGATTAATTGCCATCCGTATTTTCTCATAAATTCTTCTACTTCTTCTTTAAATGTTGTTTTACGGTGATGCTCTTCTTGTTGAAATATGTATTCTCTGTTTTGTTGTAAATGGCTTTCGCTTACGCCGACAGTCCAATAATCGTCCTGCCACATAAATTTATTTTCGGTAAGATTATTTTGATTTATCCAAAATGATGATTCGCCTTTTATAAGTTGTGCAACTTTACTTATGCTTTGGTTTTTGTTTAAGGAAATTAAACAGTGCGCGTGGTCAGAATACCCATTGACACAATCCAGCCATATTTCTTTTTCTTCCGCATTTTGTTTGATATGCTGAAATACTTGTTTTCTTAATTCTTTTGAATTAAGAAATGGTTCTCTGTTCTTTGTAGAGAAAACCATGTGGATATAAACTCTTACCCAACTCATATATTATTTAGTGTGGCTAAAGCCAATTGATTTTCATTTTTTTTACAGTCAGATAAATCTGGCTGCAATAAATATTTTTTATTCAGTTGAAAATAATTGCAATGAATAGTTAATTTTTTAGTTTCTTATTATTCTATTGCAGTTTGCTTCAGCAAACTGCAATAGAATAAATTCAAATGAAATGGCTTTAGCCACATCCTATTCTTTTAAATCTCTACTTTCGCTTTTCTCTTCAACAATTTCTCCACTGCTTCCGAAACTTTTTTCTGAATGCGAATTTTTACGATGATGTCGTTGCCTTCGTATTCTTTGGAAACAATTTCCGCGACTTCGTGCAGTTGTGCAAGCAAGCGATTGTTTGATTGCGGAATAACGAGCGTTTCTTCTTTCCAATCGTGTTGCAATTTTTCTGCAATGGTTTCTTTCAACGTTTCGATATTGATGCCGCGTTGTGCAGAAATACAAATCGCTTCCGGAAATTGATGAGCAAGTTCTCGAAGTGTTTCCCTTTCTTGAATTGCATCAATTTTATTGAAGACGAGAATCATCGGAATTTCATTTGCTTTCAATTCTTCTAACGTAGAATTGACAACTGCAATGTGTTCCGTGAAATTCGGGTGCGTAATATCAACAACGTGCAAAAGTAAATCCGCTTCAAACACTTCGGCAAGTGTGCTTTTGAAACTTGCGATGAGATGTGAAGGAAGTTTACGAATAAATCCAACGGTATCGGATAGTAATATGTTGAGCGATTGCGTAAGTTGAATTTGCCGCACCGTTGTATCAAGCGTTGCAAAGAGTAAATTTTCTACAAACACATCTGCATTGGAAAGCGTGTTCATCAATGTAGATTTTCCTGCGTTGGTATATCCGACCAGCGCAACACGAAACATTTCTTTTCGTTTTTTCCGTTGCTCAAATCTCTCGACTTCGATGTGAGTCAATTCATCTTTCAGTTGCGAGATTTTTGTTTTGATGAGTCGTCTGTCGGTTTCGATTTGCGTTTCGCCGGGACCTTTTGTTCCAACGCCGCCGTATTGTTTTGATAAGTGCGTCCACATTCTCGTCAATCGCGGAAGAAGGTATTGCATTTGCGCTAACTTCACCTGCGTAATCGCTTCTTTCGATTTTGCGCGTGATGCAAAGATGTCGAGTATCAAACCGCTTCGGTCAACGATTTTTCGCTCGAGTTCTTTTACTAAATTTCTGATTTGCGCGGGGGAGAGGTCATCATCGAAAAGAATGAGCGCGATGTTATTTTCTGCGCAGTACAGTTTTATTTCTTCCACTTTCCCTTTGCCAATGTATGTTGCCGGATGTTTTGAGGGAAGCGTTTGCAGAAAAGTTTTTACGATTTCAACGTGCGCTGTTTTTGCAAGGAATTGAAGTTCACTCAACGAATCTTCTGCGGATTTTCGTTCGAGATTGGAAGTCATAACGCTGATAATAATACCGCGTTCAAGTTCGTAGGTCTTAAGTTCGACGATGTTTTTCAAATATTTTCTTCTCAGTTTAATAAAACAGTAATTTGTAATTAGCAATTAGAAAAACGAAGTAGAATTCCTAATTCCTAATTTTTAATTCTTAATTGCTTGATGGCGGCGCGTATTCACAATTTTGCGACCAACCGGCAACCTCAATCGTTTTTATTTTTTGGCGAGTGTGTCTATCGTAAATGACCAGAAATGACAATCCCTTTCCTCCAACTACGGGATGGTGGGGAGGAGTGGCAAACGTTGTGTTTTCTAAAGTGAGGAAACTTAAACTTCCATCTGGCGTAAATTCTACATCGTGCGGTTGCCTTCCAACATTTGGTAAAGTAATTTTTGAATAGTCGCTCAAGTTCACAATCGTAATATCATCCGAACCGGAATTGCATACCCACATTTCCGTTTCCCCATAAGGAATGTCGGGATGAAGAGGAAATTTTCCAACCGGTATTATTCTCACTGCGTGTTCTTCACTTATGGTCCGGTCGAACATTCTCACGCTCGAATCTCCTTTGCACGTTACCCAAATGAATCTGTCATTTTCTGAGACTTCCATTAAATACGGGTCGTAAGGACGCTGAGAAAGTGTGAATAGTGTATCGAGAGAACGAGTTTGAACTGAGAAATCCGCAAGGGATATTTCAGAAATATTTCCGCTGGTCGTGTTGGTTGAATACAATCGTTTTCCATCGTGCGACATTTCCAATCCGTGAGGGGTGGTTGCATAGATACCTAAATCAATATTCGTTAGCATCTGAAAGGTGGGAGTTGCTTTTAAAGCATAGATATGTCCATTTGTTCCAACCTCCCAACTCGAAATAAATATGGTATCACCGCTTGGTGAAAATGCTAAGTCCGCTGGCTTGGGAATGTTTGTTACCTTGGCGATAAACTTATTTTCATTGACGCTGAATTGCCAGACTTCCCCAATGTTAATGAGTGTAACGTAAAAATATTGTCCGTTCGGGTCAACGTGGATGTGATGCGGCGAACCGAAACCAAGTGTTGAGTCTGCTTGATTACCGACTTTTATATAACGAATAAGTTTTTGCAATTCTACATCAATCACTGCGATTAAATCTTCCTGCGCATTGACCACATACATTTTTCCATTTGGAGAATATGAAAACGGAACTCCCCCCGCATCATTTTTTGCCCCTTCATTTATCCACTGCGCAAGTAAACGCACTTGATTCATCGGAAGAGATACAACACCTTGCGGCATATGCGCTGAACCAAGAATAATAGGCGCAAAATTTGTATCGGTGTTTGTATGCGCAATTAAATCGCTTCGCTCTGCGTTGAATGGAACAATAAAATTACCATCAATTCCGCCATTGACCGCTGCGTTCCACGTTTTCAACGAAAATTGTTCTTCGTGAAACGGAACATTTCCTCCTCCGCGTGATTTTGAATATGTTTTGCCATCGCCATCCTCATCGCCAACGTGGCAACCGGAAACCGCGCAACTGCTGGTGAATATTCTTTGTATATGTTCCGAATAGATGATAGAAAAACTCGAATCATAATTAAACGGTTTACCAATCGCAACGTTGCTTGTTTTTCCTAACACTTTTATTTCATTATCAAAATAGAACGGAACAATGCGGTAATAATAGGTTTGTAAATTCTTTGCCGAAGTATCCCTGTAAAATGTGAAGGCACTCAAACCGGATGCAATTTTATTATTAAACTGAAGTTCAAAATCTTCGGTCGTATCCCGATAAATATCAAAACCTGCTGGTGTTCCGCTCTCTCCATTTAACCACGAGAGGGTAACCATATTATTCCCATTGATGGCAAAGAGCGATTGGATAGTGTAGGAAGTATATTTCGGTTCGTTGAAGTTTTCTTTTCGGCAACTTGAAAACAATAAGATAGAGAAAAATATGAGCGTAATGGGTTTCTTCATGAAGAATAAATGAGATAGTAATTTTTTCGCCGCAAAAATTACTGAAATAAAGTTTGTTCCGAAAATCAAATCACAGAAAAATGTTTCAAAACGTAAATTATACATCCAACCGTTTTCTCTATTTTTGTCCCACATTTTTTATTCACTTAAACTACTTA
>JAGXRH010000157.1 GCA_018335975.1 Ignavibacteriales bacterium | reverse complement strand
GCATAAACATTACGATGACTGCAGCGTGTCTGATTCGCGTTTGCAGGCGGCAGTGCAGGCGGGACTTGCGTCGTGCGAAGAGTTAAAGAAAAACTACAAAGAAGCCGGTGAACATTTTCAGAAAGCGGCAGCATTGAGCGGCACATCCCCGATATCCGCAGAATATCTTTTCAATGCGGCGTACAATTATTCCCGCGCAGGAGAAAAAGAATCGGCAGCCGAATTTTTTAAACGACTCAAAAAAGAATTTCCGCAATCACAGCAAGCGCGTGATATTGACCGGTACCTTACGCAACTTGCGGGTTGAGTAATTCCGTTCTCGATTATTTTGTAGCCGCAATAGTTTGTGTCGCTTCTTGAAGCAATTCTTCTCGGCGTTGTTCAGGGGCTGACCGAATTTCTTCCTATCAGCAGTACCGCTCATCTTACGTTTTGCGGAAAAATATTTGGTCTGATTGACCTTGAGCATCCCGAAAAATGGACGGCGTTTATTGCGGTGCTACAATTGGGAACATTCTTTGCCGTCGCTGGATACTTTCGGAAAAATATCGTTACGATAGTTCAGTCGTTCTTTTCAGAGTTTATTTCTGAACGTCGTTCTTATCAAACTTGCTCGCTCCCGGCAAAAATGGGAATACATATAATTGTCGGAACTCTTCCTGTTGTCGTTATTGGCTTGTTGCTGAAAAAAATTATCGAAGGGGGTTTAACAAAAGACTTGTGGTTTATTTCCGGCAATTTAATGTTCTTCGCGCTCATTTTATACGTTGCTGAGCGAAATTCAAAAAGAGAGCGAACAATTGAAGAACTCCGTTGGTCTGATACAATCGCAATCGGATGCGCGCAGGTTTTCGCACTTTTCCCCGGAGCGTCCCGTTCGGGAGTAACTATTTCCGCGGGATTATTTTCCGGATTAAAACGTGAAGCGGCGGCAGAGTATTCATTTTTGCTTTCATTGCCAGCAATTTTCGGAAGCGGTCTGCTCGAAATGAAAGAAGTGTTATATCAACACAAAACGGTGAGTTTTGTTCCGCTTGTCGCCGGTACTGTTGTTGCCGGGATAGTCGGATACGTTTCAATTTGGTTTTTATTGCGATACCTGAAAACTCATTCGAATAATATTTTTATAGGATATCGCCTCGGTTTGGGAATTATTATTCTCTCGTACTTGTTTTTCTCACACGTTTGAACAGAACGCCGACACAAAAATATTTTTTTATCAACTAATTTATTTACAACTATGAAAACTCAATCTTACATTCTCACAATAATCATCGCGCTGTTTATCAGCGCTTTAGGCAATGCCCAACAATCTGAAATGAAAACCACACTCAAAAAAGAAAAATCAATAAAAAAATCCACCCCCCAACGGTCACACGTTGTGTTAGAAACCTCAATGGGGATAATTGAAATAGAACTCTACGACGATTTAACGCCAAAGACTGTCCAGAATTTCGTAGGGCTTGCGGAAAAGAATTATTACGACGGAATTATATTCCACCGTATTATTAAAGACTTTATGATTCAAGGCGGCGACCCAACCGGAACCGGACGAGGCGGCGAAAGTTTCTGGGGGGGGAAATTTGAAGACGAAATAGTTCCCTCGCTCAAACACGATAGCAAGGGAATCCTCTCCATGGCAAATGCCGGACCGGGAACCAACGGCAGTCAATTTTTTATTACCCTTGTTCCCACCCCTTGGCTCGACACACGGCACACAATTTTTGGCAAGGTTGTCAAAGGACTTGACGTTGTTGACGCTATCGGAGCTGTGCAAACATCGAAACCCGGCGATAAACCGCTAAAGGATGTCGTTATCAAAAAGGCATCCGTTAAAAAAGATGATGCGGAGCCAATAAAAGAAAAGAAGAGTTCTGACACCAAAAAAGAATAGATACTTGTGAATTAAAAACCCTCTCTCCAGCAATGAAGAGAGGGTTTTTAATTTTAAATGAAACCTTGCTGTATGCAAACTGTTTTATTCTTGTTTCATCGTATCAACTGGAGAGTAGAATTCTTGAAACGGTTTTTCGGGAGGAAATTTTCGCACTTTATCCGGAACGAGCCATGCATTTGCAAATCCCATCTGAATAAGTGCATTCATAGTTTCTGTCGCCCCAACTCTATCCTGAAAATCGCCCACGCGGATTTTATACAACGGTGCATCGTACACCATATACACCCACTCGGTCTCTAATTTTGGATTGATGGATTGGAAAAATATTTTCGCCGAATCAATGTTTTCCGAAAGATACACTTGCACACGAAATCCGGAAATCATTTCCTCCATTGGAATTTCTTCTTGAACTGAATCAGTCTTTACCTCGGGAATCGTGTCGGGATAATCTTCTTCGGGATAATCGGAGGGATTGAATTCTGCTTCGTATTTTGCAAAAAAAGTTTTCCGTTCTTCTGCAAGTTCGCGTTTACGTAATTCTTCGGTATTCGTACAACTCGAAACGATGAGTAACAAAAAGATATTTAATATAACCCAAGAAAGTTTCGAAGTCTTCAATCTAAAATCTAAAATGTAAAATCTAAAATTTTTCATTTCTCCATCACTCCAAGCATCCATCAATAATTTCCCTTTTCTGATTTTTCACCAAGTACAATCTTCACACTCGCGCTTGCACCGATTCTATCCGCGCCGCTTTCAATCATCGTGAGCGCATCTTCTTGTGTGCGAACGCCGCCGCTTGCTTTCACTCCCAAAGCGCTTCCGACAACATACCGCATCAAAGCAATATCACCTGCAGTTGCTCCGCCTTTGGAGAATCCCGTTGATGTTTTCACGAAGTCCGCATTTGCTTTTTTGCAAAGAACACACGCAATTACTTTTTCTTCGTCGTTGAGTAAACATGTTTCCAAAATTACTTTCAACATCCCGCGATTGCGATGCGCGATTTTTGCAACGGAAAAAATATCGTTCTCCACGTATGCATAATCTTTCGATTTCAATCTCCCGACGTTGAGAACCATATCCAGTTCTTGCGCTCCATCATCCACTGCTTGCATTGCTTCTGCGACTTTTGATTGTGTTGACGTTGCGCCGAGTGGAAATCCAATGACCGTGCAAACTTTTACCGGAGTGTCTTTCAAAAGTTTTGCGCATAACGAAACATAACTCGGATTGATGCACACGCTTGCGAATGAATATTTTTTTGCCTCTGCGCAAAGTTTTTCCACTTCGGAAATTGTTCCTTCCGGTTTCAGCAGAGTATGGTCAATCATTCGCGCGATATCATTATCAACGCCGCCCCCTTCTTCTACTCCGATGCTTGCGGAAATTCGTGATGCGCCGCTTTTTACAATATTGCGAACGCCTTGTTTGTTATGCACAACGCATAAATAATTATTGCACACGCCATCTTTACAGCAAAGATGTGAATCTGTTGCAGAACGTTGCAATGCGGTTTGGACGAGAGAATCGATTGTTGTCATACTTTAATAAACTGGTTCAGTTTTTGTCTATTTGAAAAGCGAGAGAATTGGGAAAGAGGAATTTCAAGTTTCACAACTGGTTCCGGAATTGGTTTGCCTTGTTCCAACAATAGTTCGAACAACGCTTCTTTCACTCCCGCGAGTTCATCAATTGCTTCGGCGGGAGTTTGTGCATAACCTTTGCAACCTTTCAACAACGGAATCGAAGCGCAGTATTGCCCATCATCCATTCTGTCAACGTGAATCGGATAATCCAACGAAAGATAGTAGCGTAAATTATTTTTGTTCATAGTTTTTCTTGTAGTTCGTTAAGTGATTTGAGAATATCTTGAACTTGATATATCGGCAGAACATCATTTTTTCCGTGACTTACGAGCGTGATGTTCCATTCAAGTTTTGGATGGCTAAATATACGATGACTTGTTCCTTTTTTAGAACGACGTTCGGCATATCCGTATTGAAGAAGAATTTTCTCTGCTTCTTTAAATCGAATATTTCTTTTTCTTGATTGAATTTCTTCAAGAATTTTTTTTTTTTCATCACAATTTTCAATTCGATTTTTTTCTATAGAACAAACCAATAGCAAACGCCAAGCTTAAGTTGTCCGTTAGAAGCAAGAAATGTATTTGCCTCTGGTAATTGTATCGTCGCAACGTCTCCGCTGAAAATCCACCCCGTCCCGACATTCCCCATTGAAAGCGTATATCCGAGAAAGGCGGAAAACTTTTCATTAAAGAAAAAATCAATGCCGCCGTCCATTTCAAAAATAAATGATGGTTCGACTTGAACAGTAATTTCTACTGGATAAATTAGTTCAAGGGCGGTTAGAAAAGTACCCTTGTCAAAACTTGGTGAGTTTGAGCCAAAGCCTAAAAAAACGTGCGATCCCACACCATTACCCCCACTAGGATAACGTTGATACCCGATGCTGACAACAGTTTCATTCATATTCAACATTCCTAACTCATCTTTATTTTCTGTTAAGGTCATTGAAAACTTTTTATGCGCAAGAGCCAATACAAAACCTGATGGAAATCTCACTTTTGCCTCAAGCCCATACATTCCTTTTCCCTTGAATTTTGTATCCTGAAAATTTTCAATTGCATTTTTTGTTGTACTTGATACATCTCCAATCATCATCTCGAAACTGAAAACTGAAGTTGTTTCTGCTGTAGATGATTGAATAAAGTGTTGTGCGAAAAGATTATTCGTTGTCGTGGTGAAGAAAACGATAAGCGAGATTGTTGTGCAGAGTTTCATTTACCGCCCTTTATTAGGTATTTGGTTATCCCAAACAGGGATTTTTTCAAATAATTTTTCTACTGCATCATAAGTTGCTTCTTCGTGGTGCGAAAAGAGGTTTACAACAATCCCAAAACCAGGAACGGATCCCTTTCCAGTATTTTCCCAAACGATTTCTCGCGTGTCTTTTCTAATAATCTGTGAACTCAAAGTAACCTTTGTGTCTGAAACAATTCCAATGTTAAATTCGTCTGATTTTACATATTTGATTAAACAGATGAAACTTGCATCTATTCCGCCTATCTTCATAAGAGATTTTTCATCCATTTGTTTAATTTTATCATACGTAAGAGTATCTTGAGATTCGAGTAATGAAACATAATATCCATTTTTTACGAAATAATATTCGGCAGTGTTTCGTATGTTTTCATCGTCTGTCATTGCTTCCTTTAACGTTAGGTCAACAGTATCGGGATATATTACTGGAGGTATTGCAACAATAAAACCAGGGGATTTTGGTATAGAATTATCGCTTAGGAAAGATACTGCCAGCGCGCTGATACGACGAGGACCATAGCCAGTGGAACTAGGTTTTCTTCCACAATAATAGCTGTAATGAATGCCTACTAAACCTTCCGCTCCAATTTTTGAGGCCGCCATTTTAATTTTTTGCTGTAAATAATCAAAACTACCTTGACTTGTTTCAACAAACAATTGAGCAAACGGTTGGTAATTTCTTGAAACCGCATCTCTCTTTTTTAATACGGTAAGACTATCAGGGTTGGTTTCTACTATTGGAGAAAGTTCGTCAATCTTCATTATTTTAATAGTAGGACCACAAGAGATGATTAATAATGCGAATGTAATTAGTAGGATATATTTAAACATATTTTTATTTCGGTTGTGTAATTAAAATATTGTCTTTCTAAATTTTTTCGTGCATAAAATACTAAATTCTCAACCATCAATTAAATCACCATTTCACAAACTCACAAGTTGCACATCTTCAACGCCGGAAATGTTGGATAAGTTTCGCAACACATTTTCTGCAATCGGAGAATCAACGGTCATTACGGTTAACGCTTTTTCGCCAATGCCGGAGCGACCGAGAGAAACGTTGCCGATATTTATTTTTGCATCGGCAAGAATTTTTGATGCCGTTGCCAACATTCCCGGTTGGTCAATGTTGGAATAAAAAAGCAAATGTCCTTCGGGAATGACTTCAAAATAAAATTCGTCAATCTCGACAATGCGCAAATTTCCCCCGCCAAGTCGGGCAAGATTTCCGAAAACTGTTCCGGCAAAACTTCGTTTCTCTTTATCGGTTTTAAATTCCACTTTCAACAATTGCGAATATGCATTGTGCTCCATTCCTTTTTTCTCAACGATTTCAATGCCGCGTTCTTTTGCAATAGAATTTGCGTTGATGAAATTCACCGGCTCGGAAAGCAACACATTGAATGTTCCTTTCAAAACTGCAGAAACAAAAATCGGAAGCGAGTCATTGAGTTGCGAGCCATATGTGGAAACAGTAATCGAACGCAAATTTCCTTTCAGCAATTGTGCAAAAAGTTTGCCGATTTTTTCCGCAAGTTGAATGAACGGTTTCGTTTCTTCTTTCTGCGCAAGTTGAATCGCATCGCCATTGATTGCTCCGGCGATTCCTCTTCCGTGCAAATAATCGGCGATTTGTTCAGCAATTTGCAACGCGACTTTTTCTTGCGCTTCTTCCGTTGATGCGCCGAGATGCGGAGTTGCAATAACATTCGGATGTTTCAACAGCGGAGAATCTTTCGGCGGTTCATTTTCAAAAACATCGAGCGCGGCGCCGGCAACATTTCCGCTTTCCAAATATTTCAGCAAATCAACTTCATTCACCAATCCACCGCGTGCGCAATTGATAATGCGAACTCCTTGTTTGCATTTTTTCAATGTTGCATCGCTCAAAAGATTTTTCGTTTCATCGTTGAGCGGTGTGTGTAATGTTATGAAATCCGAACGACGATATAATTCTTCGAGCGAAACAAGTTGAATATTCATTTTCGCGGCAATATCGGGAGAGAGAACGGGGTCAAAACCAATCACATTCATTTCAAATGCTTGACAGCGTTTTGCAACTTCTCTTCCAACTTTTCCCAAACCGACAACGCCGATTGTTTTTCCTTGCAATTCCGTTCCGAGAAATTTTTTGCGTTCCCATTCGTTACGCAGTAAACTTGCATTCGCTTGCGGAATTTTTCTTGCAAGTGAAAGCAACAGCGACATCGTATGTTCCGCCGTAGAAATCGTGTTGCCGCCGGGAGTATTCATCACTAAAATTCCTTTGCGTGTTGCGGCATCTGCATCAATATTATCAACGCCAGCGCCGGCGCGACCAATCACTTTCAAATTTATTCCCGCAGAAATAATTTCGCTCGTAATTTGCGTTGCGCTGCGAACAACAACTGCATCAAATTCAGAAATTATTTTCAGTAATTCTTCTTTGAAAAGTTTAGGTTTTTCTACAACATCAAAATTTTCTGCGCGAAGTTTTTGTGCGCACATTGTTTCGATGGAATCAAGGAGGAGAATTTTCATCAATTATAAAGAGGGAAATAATTTTATCTGTTCTTCATTCAATCGAAACGAATACCATTCCTTTAAATGCGTTGCGCCCAACCGTTTATAAAAATCAATTGCTCCGGTATTCCAATCAAGCACCTGCCATTCCATTCTTCCGCAACCGCGTTGTTGAGCAAGTTGGACGAGATAACGAAATAATGTTACGCCGATTTTCTGCTTTCGGTATTCGGGAAGAACAAAAATATCTTCGAGATATAATGTCGGTTTTGCGAGAAAGGAAGAATATGTTTCAAAAATTATAGCATACGCGACGGGTTGTTCTCCGGTAAAAGCAAGATATGCTTCAAAGCGGGGCTTCTCACAAAAACAGTCGTGGAATAATCGTTGTTTTGCCGATTCATCAGGAGGAGAAAGTTTTTCAAAATCCGCTAATGCAATGATAAGAATAAAAAGATGTTCAAATTCTTCTTCGGTTGTTACTTTGTGGATAGTGGCTGGAGGCATGAAGAAATTAATGAAGTGAACGAATATTGCAATTGGTAATTTGCAATTCGTAATTCCTAATTGGATGTTGTGCGCCCAGAGGGATTTGAACCCCCAACCCTCAGTTCCGAAGACTGATGCTCTATCCAGTTGAGCTATGGGCGCAAATTTAGTTACGAGTTTGCAGTTGCGAGTTTAGAGTTACAAGTAATTCGGGCAAAATTTACGCTTTTGATTTTCTTCTGCAAAATGTTTGCTCTTTTCAAAAGATTGTCGTAAGTTCATCCCGCATTTATGAAACAATTCTCTCTCTCAGTTATTCTTTTTTTGCTTTTGTTTGCTTTGAAGCAAAATGTGTTTTCGTGGGGTTCGACGGGACACAAATTTATCAATAAAAAAAGTGTTGTGCATTTGCCCCCCACAATGCAACAGTTCATCAATCAAGCGACGTTATTTGAAAGCCATTCTTCCGATGCCGATATCCGCCGTAGCAACGGTGATACTGCGGAAGCCCCAAAACATTTTATGGATATTGACTGGTATCCGAATTATCATCAACTCACGCGAAATTTGGATACACTCCTCGCGCAGTGGGGATGGACTGTAGTGAAAGATAACGGTATCAATCCGTGGGCAACCGTGTGGACTCTCGATTCGTTAACGGCACAATTACAACGCGGTGATTGGACAACCGCCTATCTCACTGCGAGCGATTTGGGACATTATGTTGGCGACGCACATCAACCACTCCATAACACAAAAAATTACAACGGGCAGTACACGGGTAATAATGGCATTCACTCGCGGTACGAATCCACGATGCTCAACACCTATCAAACATATCTCGTCGCCGTTCCCGACTCCGTGCAATATATCTACCAACCGATTGATTTTATTTTCGAATACATTTACCACACCAATTCGCTCGTGGATTCTGTGTTACACGCGGATGATTCTGCGAAAGCAATTGCAGGAGGAACAAGCGGCACGATATATTATCAACAACTTTGGAACCGAACAAATGGATTTACCATTGACCAAATACAACGCGGAACGGAAGCGCTGGCAAGTCTTTTTTACACCGCGTGGGTGAATGCGGGATTGCTTCCATTCCCCACGTCTATCATAAACGACAACTCGATTCCGTTTGAGGTTGCACTTTTACAAAACTCTCCCAATCCCTTCAATCCAACAACATCAATAACATTCAGTGTACCGCAATCAATGGTTACAACGCTCAAAGTTTATAATGTTTTGGGAAGAGAAGTCGCGACTTTGTTGAATAATAATTTCCTTAGTGCCGGTACCTATAAACTACCTTTTGACGCTACAGATTTCTCCAGCGGTTTGTATTTTTACCGACTTGAGGCAAAAGCGGAGAACGATGTATCCGTTATGAAAACCCGAAAAATGATTTTCCTGAAATAAGAATATCTACAGGAAGTACACCCATTCATTTTACCGTGAATGGGTTTTTTATTTTAGAAATTTCATACCGAACTATCAAATATTTTTTAGGAATAACATTTACGAATGTAAACCTTCCACATATCGTTCTGCGTCAATTGCAGCCATACAACCTGTACCTGCAGCAGAAATTGCCTGACGGTATGTAGGGTCAGCAACATCGCCTGCAGCAAACACCCCGGGAATATTTGTCGCAGTAGATTTTCCTTTTGTCAAAAGGTAGCCAACAGAATCCATTTCAAGTTGTCCCTTGAAGAGTTGCGTGTTTGGTTGATGACCGATTGCGAGAAACAATCCGGTACAATTGAACACAGAAGTTTGCTCGGTAACAACATCTTTCAATTTCAAACCGGAAATACTTTTTTTCCCGTTTTCATCTTTCCCAAGAACTTCTTCCACGACAGAATTCCAAACAAAACTAATCTTCGGGTTTTTCCGCGCACGTTCTTCCATAATTTTTGAAGCACGAAGAGAATCCCTGCGATGAATCATGGTAACTTTCGCCGCAAATTTTGTGAGGTAATTCGCTTCTTCCATCGCTGTATCGCCGCCGCCAATCACTGCAATTTCCTGATTCTTAAAAAAGAAGCCATCGCACGTCGCACAGGCGGAAACACCGTACCCCATAAATTTGTGTTCGGATGGAATATTGAGAAGTTTTGCAGACGCGCCGGTAGAAATAATTACCGCATCAGCCGTGTACAATTCCTCATCGCACCAAATTTTAAATGGACGAACGGAAAAATCCACTTTAGTAACAATTTTAAATTCATTGCGAGAGCCAAACCGCTCCGCTTGTTTTCGCATTATGTCCATCAATTCGGGTCCCATTATGCCGTGTTCAAACCCGGGGTAATTTTCCACTTCGGTTGTAATTGTGAGTTGTCCTCCCGGTTGTAATCCTTCAAACACAAGCGGTGAAAGATTTGCTCGTGCAGTGTATAACGCCGCAGTTAATCCCGCTGGACCTGAGCCGATAATAATGATTTTAGAATGAGTTTGCATTTTTGGGTTTTAGATTTTAGGTTGGGTTCAATTCAAGGTTTGGGATTTCATCATAATAATCTCCTACCTCAAATCTTACATCGTTTCTTTTAATATTTTTGCATTTCGTTTTAATCCCGAAAGTTTCGTTCGCTTCATTGCGCTTCCTTTAAATTTCATTTTGAAATCTTCTTCAGAAAGATTTTCAATTTTTTCTAACTTCGGTTGAATATTATTTTCTCTCGGTTCAAACTGAACAACATTTGTCGGTTCCGCAAATTTGTGATTCCACGGACAAACATCCTGACAAATGTCGCAACCGTAAAGCCAGCCATCGAAATTTTTTGTGAGAGAAGAAGCAATTTCTCCTTTGTGTTCAATGGTCAAATAGGAAATACATTTTGACGCATCAAGAACGTACGGCTCTGTAATTGCTTGCGTCGGGCAGGCATCAATACAAAGTGTACACGTCCCGCAATGGTCGAGCGCAGGTGCATCGTATTCGAGTTCGAGATTAAGTATTATTTCGCCGAGAAAAATCCACGAACCGTATTCTTTAGAAATAATATTTGTGTGTTTTCCTTCCCAGCCAATGCCTGCTCTTTGCGCCCACACTTTTTCGAGAACGGGACCGGTATCAACATATACTTTGCCGTTGGCATTTGGGTGTTGGCTTTTTATCCAATCAAGAAGGAGGTGAAGTTTCGGAGTAAGAATATCGTGGTAATCATCTCCCCACGCATAGCGAGAAATTTTTCCAGCCTGTTCTTTTTCAGAATGTTGATGCGGAGTGTAGTAATTCATTGCTACGGAAATAATGGACTTTGCATCCGGAAGAATTTTGGTAACGTCCATTCTTTTTTCAGTATTACGATTCATCCACTCCATTGTTCCCTGGTAGCCTCGAGCAAGCCACTTTTCTAAGCGCTCTCCTTCCTCCTCAAGCGGCTCTGCTTTCGTTATCCCAATTTTTTGGAAACCAAATTCAACCGCTCGGGTTTTTATTTCTTGCGAAATTGACAAGGCGGGATTTCTTTAAAATGGTAGAACATTCCCCGGAATGTTTGTGAACGTTGCCTGTGAGCCGATTCGAGTTACCAAAACTTTTGGAAAATCACTCTGTTATTGGCGCTTCCTCAACAGAAGTATTCGATTCTGTACTCGTTATTTCCTCCGGTTGATGTTCGCCATTCGAGGAAGGGAGAGAAGCAGGCTGAGTCTTTGTTTTCTTCGGCTTCTTGCCTTTATACGGACTCAGTTCTTTGTCAATTCGCTCTTTGATATATATCGTCGTGAGCGAGTTGATTGATATTTTTTGTTCCTCCGATAGTTTCTTCAAGCTTTCGAACAAAGCGTTGGAAAGATGGAGCGTTAACGTCGTTGTATTCGGCGGTATTTTTTCAATATTCCGCGCGGGTATTTTCGCAAACGTTCCTTCCGTTGCATAAGAAGGAGCGACGCGTGCCACCCTGAATACTTTCTTCTTCTTTGGTTCTATTGTATTTGGTGAGATATTGGATATCATTTTCAGATTATTATTTTTCCTTCGTTCGAAATTTTTCAGAGGAAGGATTTTGATTTCAACTTACTTCAATGGGGTCTCCAACCCGGAGAAACCCATTCTGAACAATTTCTGTACGTAATCCGCCGCGATGTGCTAACCCTTTTAAAACTCCCGGCATTGTTACACTTTCAAGATAGGAACAGGGCTCGCACAATCTGACTCCACGAAGAATTACTTCCCCGACGCGAAAAGTCGTACCGACAAGATGGTTCAAAGCAATTCCCATAGTGATAATATTTCAGCGAAAGGCGGGAGGGGAAATATCAATACCGTAATCACGTTTCAATGCGTCAATAGATTCGTTTTCAATCAAGGTTACCTCCTGTCCCGGTTTGAGCGAAATTGTTTCCGATTTGAAATAATACCTGTCGCCTTCAAGACCTTTTCCCTTTACGGCTCTCACTTCGTTTACCGATTGAACTGGCGCGCCTTCTGTCCGGGCAATATGTATCGAGAGAATTTTGCCTCTCATATCCTCATCCTTGGGCGCGCCTAAATTTTATTTAAATCTGTTGACAATGTAATGTTTGCTTTGTTATTTCAACAGGAGCATCTTCTTTAATTCGGAAACTGAGCCGCCATTTGTTACGAGATTATAGAAATATACTCCGCTGGAAAGTTTACTCGCATCAAATGCCAATTCGTGTTCGCCTTCTTCGAGCGATTCATTTTCAAGAAGCGTTACAACTTCTCTTCCGAGAACGTCAAAGAGCCGTATCGTTACTACGCTTTCCGTTTCAAGATAAAATTTTATGTTCGTTGTTGGATTAAACGGGTTCGGATAATTTTGATAGAGTGTAAATTGTTCGGGATAATCCATAATACCGGGATTGGATACGAATGTTTCGCTCCGTGCCGTACTTGGTGATTCGCGCACTAACCCAACTTCCGATGCAGTTTTCAAACCGAGCATCTTTACTGAGTATGGATTTTTTCCAACGACAATACCGACAGAATCAATCAAATAGTTGGTGCTATCAAGTGTTGCGGAAAATCGTTCATTGATGGCGCGGAGAACATTATTCACAAATAAACTAACTTCGGTAAACTGCGTAACGGTTGTATCGCCAAAATATTTGTAATAAGTATTGATTGAATCGAAATAGGTGGCAATTTTACGAAGAGTAGTTCCACGTAACTCACGATTCAGAACAGTGATATTTGTGTCAAGAATCAGGTCGCCGAATCTTCGCCCGGGATTTGCCGTGTCAGTGGTAACGCCTGTATCACTTGCGATGATATTCAAACGGAAAAGAACTCCTTGTTCAAATCCGATATTATCGTACACCGGCAACGATGCTTTTATCGCCTTGGAAAGTTTCTTTACTTTTCCGTTAGAGGTGATTTGGTCAAGCGGGCGTGCTGTTTGACCATGAGCGCTGGTATAAAGTTTTGCAAGGTCTCCCCCTTTTTTATAATATATCCACGCATATCGCTTCGCGGAATCTTTTACCGTCTGCGGTATTCCGAGGAAGGTCGTTCCTTTTTTATCAATCTTTTTGAAAACATTTTCCAGCACGGTTGCAAGGTTAGGTCTTGTTGCCAACAGTCCTTTCTTGTATTTTAATTTTGTTCCTTTCGGAGTCGCAAGAGCTGATGTCGCTTTGAACGTACGATACTTGGCTGCTCCGGGATAATTTCCGAAATCGAATCCGGTTTCTGATTCACCGCTTGTTAATGTTGTGGAATAGGAGCTTGTTGGCGTGGGAAATGTTTGTGTCCAACCACTCTGTTGCGCTTCACTCACCGTATAATTTCCTGCTATGAGATTGGAGAATGTATAATTTCCCTCTGCATTGGTAAGTGTTGAATCATTTTTCGCTCCGGTGATTCTGATTTTCCATCCTTGTATTCCGGCATCATTTCCATCTTTCACACCATTGCCATTGCCGTCACGGAATTTCATTCCACTAATACTTGCATATTGAAACACACCGAAATCTTTTCCCGTTACACTTTGTCCTGAATTTACTTGAACGGTTACTGAGAGTGCGCTCGGTAATGTTTGTTTCCACCCGGTTTGAATTTCTAGACTCAACGTATAACTCCCCGCAGGCAAAGCGTCGAAAAGATAATTTCCACTTCCATCCGTAATAAGGGAATCCGTTTCCGGACCTGATATTTTGACCTTCCAACCGGAAAGACCATTCTCTCCACCGTCTTTTATTGTATCACCATCAACATCGCCGAATACTGAACCGGCTATACTTCCCAATTGAATATTTCCAAAATCATTACTTGTACTATTTGTTCCGCTATTAACGGTACGAGTGTATGTGCCGGGAAGTCCGGGAGTTGTTTGCACCCATCCGACTTGAGTAACTTCACCAATCGTGTATTCGCCTTGCGATAAACCGGTGAAGGAATAATTTCCGCTTCCATCTGTTGTTGTAGATGCGGTCGCGACGCCCGATAATTGAATTGTCCAACCGGAAAGCCCGGGTTCTCCATCGTCAAAAGCGCCATTTGCATTTACATCGTTAAATTTTTTCCCACTGATTGTCCCCAATTGAAAATTACCGAAATGAGCTGTCGTAATATTGGCACCGCTGGTTACATTTATCACGGAAGGATTGGTGGTTGTTTGAACCCATCCGCTTTGAGATTTTTCACGCACGAAATATGCTCCGACGTTTAATCCGGAAAATGAATATCCATCCTGACTTGACAAGGTTGAATCAACGAGCGTTAATGTATCCGTTTTGTAAAGATAAATTCTCCAACTGGCAAGTCCATCATCACCCAAATCACGCGCGGCATTTGCGGTTACATCGTTATAGACAACTCCACTAATCGTACCGAGTTGAAAATTGCCGAAATCATTTCCGGTGGAAGAACCTCCGCTGGTTACATTAATAACGTACGTGCCCGGATTTGAAGGTTTCGTTCGTACCCATCCTGATTGTTGCGTTTCGCTGACTGTATAAGTGCCTACTTGTAAATTCGTAAATTGATACCCGCCGTTCACATCGGTTGAGGTACTCGAATTGGAAGGTCCAGTGATGTTTATCGTCCACCCTTGTAATCCCGGTTCATTATCGTCACGGACACCATCGGCATCAAGGTCGTTAAATTTTGTCCCAAAGATTCCTGCAAGTTGAAAATTCCCAAAATTATTTCCTGTCGAGGCAAGACCGCTTGTGATTGTAACAGGGGCTGGATTTGTTGTTGTCTGCGTCCATCCTGATTGTTGAACTTCGGTCAGGGTGTACACTCCAGCAGATAAATTTGAAATAGTATAGTTTCCACTTCCATCCGTTGTTGCAGAATCTACTTTCGCGCCTGCGAGTCGTATTTTCCATCCCTCTAATCCATTTTCCCCATCATCTTTCGTTCCATCGCCATCGAGGTCATTGAACTTCATTCCGCTAATACTTCCGTATTGAAAATTCCCGAAATCGTTTCCTGTTGATGTTGTTCCCGCAGAGATAACGATTGAGTATGCGCGAGGTCCGGCATTTGTTCCGAATGTCGTATTGACGACACCGCTTGCACCGATTCGCGGAAATGTTTGTTTCCATGATATTTGCAAACTTTCTTCAACGGTATATGTTCCGAGCGTTAAATTGGTGAATGAATAATCTCCGCTTCCGCTCGTCGTAACTCTCGATTGAAGAATACCATCCTTATATAACTTGATAAGCCAACCATTCGATGTTGCATCTCCAGCGATCGCACTATCACCGGCATTATCATTATATTTTTTTCCGCTGATAGTTCCCTCAACAACTGAAAAAACCTGAGCATTGGAAGTGCCGCCGACCGGAGCGGGATTAAACACCGTAACATTGAATGCACCTGCAGTATCAATATCGCTCGAAAGTATGGACGCAGTGAGTGTTGTATCATTAACAACGGTGGTTGATTTATCCGAGCCGTTGAAACGGACAACAGAATTAAAAACAAAGTTTGTTCCATGGACGGTCATTGTAAAACCCGATTCACCAATATTTTTACTTGTGGGCGAAATGTTCGTTGTTGTCGGAACAGGATTATCGGTTTGAATTCCGATTTGAAAATAACCGAATGACGAAAACGAAGGGGCTCCGGTAACTTGTGTTGAAGTGCCGGTACGTGTTCCAACATTTAATAACGCTGACCAGGAAGTCCCGTTATATCTTTGTACCATAAAACTATCAGAGTTCGCCCCTGCGTCTTTATCACCCGAGAGGAAATTAAATGTTGCGTTATATGTTGCAAACGTTGTTCCATTATTGAACATTGTCCAATACCGGTTTACGCTTTTATCTGTCCGAATATTCGACGTTCCTATTTCAGAATGGTCTCCAGTTGTCGTTCCCATAATAATTGCGCCGGCAACAGAAACAGTAGAAACGGTGAGGTCAACCGGCAGATAATCAGTGCTTGTTCCGATTTCGTATGTTAGGGACGGCGAACCCGTTGAAACATATTTGTTAATCAATCCTACCACATGCCCGCTCGTTCTTGAGATGCTACCGGTTGAATTGATTTTAACTGTTTTGTTGCTGGTCGTGGTAATGTTACCGCTTGTAAGAGTGAGTGTTCCATCTATTTTAAAATCATTGCCGCTTACTGTCGCCCCGTTTACATCGTTCAATTCAACATTCGTGTAACTTCCACCACCCGTAAGAGCGTGAGCCACAGAACCACCTGAGAGAATAATTTTTCCCGTTCCGGAATGTGTTACACTATTAGCAATATCTCCCTTGACGGTCAGCGTATTTCCTCCATCAGCAAAACTTCCGGCGGAAAGTGTGAGATTACCATTCACTGTTGCATTTCCGCTTAATGTTTTTGTTCCGCTGCCGCTTGTGGTCAAATTATTGTATGTAAGGGCGGGAATATTTTGAGTGCTACCGTTGAAATCCACGGTGCTTCCAGTTGTTGTGTATGTTCCGGAACCAAGAGAAAATGTACCGGCAATTTGAATTGTTCCGCTTGATGCAAGTGTGCGATTTCCATTTCCACTGTTGGAAATATTATCGTAATTCAATGCGGGAATTGTTTGTGCACTTGCACTTGTAAAATCAATCGTGCTTCCTGTTGTCGTATAAGTATTTGTTCCTGTTGTGAATGTTCCTGCAATGCCAACAACGGCTCCGCTGAAAGTTCTTGCACCGCTTCCACTGCTGGTCAAATTGCCGTACGTTGTTGTGGTTATTGTTTGCGCTGAGCTCCCATAATACTCAACAGTACTCGCGGCATTGATACTATATGCTGGCGCGCTGAATGAAGTTGAACCACCGATTCTTAATGTTGCGCCATTTCCTATTGTCAAAGTTCCTCCGTTGGTTAATTGGAATGTGGACATATCAAAGGTTCCACTTGTAATATTCATTGCATTCGTTACAGCGACATGCACTGCCATTGTAACACTTGCTGATGTCTTTGAAATTATCAACGATGGAAAAGAAGGCGGAGCGTTACCCCCGATTGTTGCATTGGAACTTCCGCTGAAAGTAAATGTTGCGTTTGAGCCGGGTAATTTTCCATTATCTTTAAGTGAGCCTATGTTATTCGTAAAATTTCCCGTAATAGACAAATTCTGGAGAAAATAAAAAGGAATTCCTGTTAAGGTAAGGTTATTGAACGATAATGTTCCGTTTCCTGAACTCTCTTTACCCGAACCGCTTATTGTAACTGAAGAAGTACCGCCATCAAGGGCTCCATCAACCGTTATGTATCCGGCAAACGTATGGGAAAATGAACTCAAGGCAAGTGTTCCTGCAGAAACAGTTAGGTCTCCATTAACTGTTAAATTGCCACCTGCAGTTTTTGTTCCACTTGTGCTTATTGTTAAATGATAATACGTGGCAGATGCAACTGTTTGTGTTGAACCTTTGTAGTTCACAGTATTTGGAGTATTTGAAGTTGCGTCAAACGTACCCGAAGTAAGTGTCAATGCACCGGCAATTCCCAAAGAAGCATTTGCTGCCATTGTGAGTGATGTCCCGTTCAAGGTAACATTGTTTAAGTTCGGAGAACCGGTAAGAGTGCTCGTACCATTAAATGTTATAGTTCCCGATGATGCAGAAAATGAACCACTGACATTAAAATCTTTTTCGACAGAAAAAGAAGTAGATGTAGAAATTGAACCGGAAGTCGTGAGTGAGTTAAAAGCAATTCCTGTTCCGAAAATTGTTTTTGATGAGCCGCTCATCGTAATTGTTCCGCTACCTCCCGATATGTGAGAGAGTTCTCCCGAACCGCTTGTAGAGAGATTTCCTGCAATGGTTGCGTTTGTAGAGGCAGACATTGTTACACCGCTTGCGGTGACAGTTAAGTTATTAAAATTGTATGTTCCTGAGCCACTGATAGATGCGTTTGGTTCTACAACGGTTATTGTGCTTGTGCTTCCGGTGAGAGTTCCGCTGTTCGTAATGTTTCCATAGGCAGAATGTGAAAATGTACTTGCATTAAATGTTGTCGAAGCGCCAATGGTAAGTTGCGAAAAGGTAAGCCCTCCACCTGCAGTTTTAGTGGGAGTACCGCTACTTGCGCTCAACTTTAGATGTCCATAGTTCATTGCCGAAGAAATTGTTTGAGTTGTTCCTGAATACTCAATAATACTTGAAATAGAATTTATATAAGAACTATAAGAAGGTAAAGTATTCGTTCCTCCGATTTTTAATGTTGCACCGTTTGCAACCGTCAAGGTTCCGCCTCCATTCGCAGTAAAAGTGGAAAGGTCGAGAGTTCCTGCGGTAACATTCAAGTCCCATGCTATCGTGAGATTCCCTTCGGATGTTTTTGTTCCGCTGCCGCTTATTTTTAGTGAATCATACGAGAAAGAATTTGTAACAGTCTGGTCGCCACTTCTTGCATACTCAACGACACTTGGAGAATTTGCGGTTACGGTTCCTGCATTATAATTGCTGGTAAATGCAGAAGTTCTAACGAGAAGAGTTCCATCTACGCTGATACTGCCTGTCCCCGAAACCTGAAAAGTGCTCGGATCGAATGTCCCATAAATAGTGAGCGCTGAGTTGACAGTAATATTCGAGAGAAGTGTCGTCGTTGCGTCTTGCGAGAGTTTCTTAAAAGGACCACTTCCACTGATAGTATGATTTTCTTCAAAAACAACGTGCGCTTCGCTTCCCGATGGATTATACATTCCCGTTTGAACCCAATTACCGCTTATAATAAACGAACGAAGACTACTCGTATTCGAATGTATTATCGTTCCATTCGACCCGATTGTAACATCAAAATCAACCGTGAGATTTGCATTACCAATCGTCAATGTGCTCGTTATTGCCCCCGTTCCGACAAAGAGCGCATCACAAAAATTATTTACAGTAGTACTACTAATTGCCGGCTGATTTCCACCGGTAAAATTGGCATCGCCGATAATAACCGTATCATTCAATGTCGGAACTGCGCTTCCGGTCCAATTGCTCGCAGTATTCCAGTTATTTGTTCCACTCGTACCACCTATCCAGGAACGAGTGGTTGCAAAACCCAATGATGAAATCAGCGAAGTGATGATAATTGCCGTTGTAAATAAACGAAATGATTTAAAGAGTCGTCGAGAATTCATAAGTAATTCCTGCAATTTATGGTGTAATAATAAAAGTGGTGAATAAAGTGAAACTGTATTGTAATTATCGGAAATAAATCCGAATTTGTTAGAAAAAACCGGAACAATGATACGAAAAATATCTAACGCCGCAAGTGATAAATGCCTGAAAAATTACTGCGGTCGTTCTTCTGCTTTTTGTAACGCTTCAAAATATTTTCGAATCAATGTTTCGTAATCTTTGGAGTACTTTTCTCGCAGCGCTTTCAGCAAATCCTGTTGTAATTGGTTTTTACCTTCCAACGAGTTGAGGTCGAGTTCCGAGGGAGAAATTCGTGTAACGTTTTTCCCTTGTTCTGCTTGCCGCCGTTTTTCGTAATCACGTTCTCTCATCGAACGTTGTGAATCGAGTAGGCGTGAGAGGATGCGTTCCTGTTTTTGTAACGTTGCGGGATTAACGTTTCCTTGTTCCATATCGGTTGCAACTTCCTGCATTTCTTTCGCAATGTTTTCGAGGTCGCCGAGTAACTTGCTCAATTCTTCTGTTTGCGATGCTTCGTTGGCAAGTTCAGACATTGATTTTCCGAGTTGCGATTGCTGTTGTGCAAGTCGGGACATTGCGGCTGCCTGTTCCTGCGTCATTCCCCCTTTTCCTCCTCCCATTGCGCCTTGTGTTCCTTCATTGATGCCTCCTTGCGCCTCGGCAGATTGTCCCAGGGATTGCATCATTCCTTGCATTCCACCGCCGCCACCACCCCCTTTTTGCATTGCGTTAAGCGCATTTTGCATAATTGCTGCTGCTCGATTAAGCGAACTCATTGCTTGCGTTTGCTGCTGCGCAGAAATTTGTCCGTTACGATTTTCCAAACCTTCCATCGCCGAACCCATTTGTTTCATCGCATCGCCTAACGCTTTTCCCATCTCCGGAGAAATTGCAAACGTTTTTTTCCCTAAATTAGCGAGCGCGTTAGCAACACTTTGCACATCATTCAACAGTTCATTCTGTTGCTGCATTTGTTCCCGGAAACGCGGCGATTGATATTCAAGTTGCTGGGATTCATTTTTCATCTGCTCCTGTTCCTGTGAAAGTTTCAGCGCGTTTTCAATTTGCTTCTGCATTTCTTTGGCTACTTGTTCCTGTTGCTTGGAACGCATTTCTTTTTGCGCATCCTTCAAATCCTGCATAAATTGTTCAAGCGATTGCTGCGCGTTTTGCTGGCTTTGCGATGCCTCCGCCATTTGTCCGCTCTTCATTTGCTGTTGTGATTTCTGCATCTGCAGTTGCGGATTATTTTTCTCCATTTTTTCGTTCGCTTTTTCCATTTGTTCCACCGGCATTTCGTCCGAAAATTCTTTCATCTTTTCCGCAAGTTCTTTCGATTCCTGTTCCAACTTGTCCGTTTGTTTTTGAACGTCGCTTTGTTTCTTTGAAAGTTCGTCTGATTTTTCTTTCGGCGATTTTTCCGTTTTCTCTTTTAAATCTTTTTGCTGCTTAATTGCCTCTTCCGTCCGCTTCAACAGTTCGTCCAGCTTTTGTTCCATTGCTAACCGTTTCATCAATTCCATCATTCGCTCCAGCGCTTTTCGGAATTGCTCTTCGTTGAACGAAAGATTTTTCATCGCTTCTTTCATATCTTCCGGCGAAAGCGGTTTTTGCTGTTCTGCCATTTTTTTCAGCAACTCGCGAAACTCCGGCGAATCCAATTCTTTCATCAATTTCTGCAATTCGTCATACTTCTGCATGGTTTGCGGCGAGAGTAATTGATTTTGTTCCGTTTGCTTCATCATTTCATCCAGTTGCTGCGAAGCATTCTCCACTTTTTGTTTAACGTCTTGATATTTTTTTGCCAACTCTTCCGCTTTCTTTTTTTGGAGCCAATCGAGTTTCTCGGGACGCTTCTTCATTTCCTGATTCAACTTTTCCAATTCCTTCCGAAGTTGGTTTGCTTCCTGTGATGCACTTGATAACGATTGCATTACATCATTTTGGTTTTTGTTTGCATCGGCAAACACTTCTTCAAGCGAAGGAAGTCGCAGCAAATACGTCTGGCTTTTCCCCGATTTCGGTCCCGATACGTTATCGTTATCGAATACTTCTAAGTAATATTGTACGATATCTTCCGGCGCAAGTTGAAGACTCATAAAATTCCAGCGATATGAAAAATCCATTACACGGTTGAACAGAGACGGAATATCGAGTTCCTCAAAAATAAATTCTTCTTGCGGCGGTTCGTATTTTGAATGAACGAGTTTGTGCGCAAGACGCAATTTCGAAAAACCGAAATCATCTTTCAATTGAAGTTGCATATCGAGTTGCATTGATTCGTCGGCATCAATATTTTTTCCGGGAATAACAATCGTCGCTGTGGGAAATTCGTCGGGAATTATTGCCAGGCGATACGTGATGGGATTATCATTCCGTAAACTATTTTCGTCCTCCAACTCCACGTGATACTGTTTTTCTGCAATGAGCGGAAAGGCAATATCTGCTTGTTTACCCTTCACATTCATCGGCAAGGAAGAAGAATCGGAAAATTGTATCGTCCCTGTCTTTAGTTCCTTACTTGAAGTAAGGTGCAAAGAAATTTTTGTTCCTTTGTACGCACTCACATCGCCGCTGTTCTCTTCCAATTCCTTTTCCGGAAGTTTTGTGTAGCGCGGCGGCGTTAGTTTTAAATGAAATGAGCGGACAATTGGTTTATCCAGAACAGAAATGGAAAACTCGCCGCTTTTTTCGTTTTCAAACTCGGCATAGTACCACAACGAGTTTTTGATGAGCGAGAATTCTGTAATGAATGCACCGTTCCTATCGGCTTTGAGCGTTTGCGTTTCGTATTTTGCCTGCCCTTGCTGACGTTTAAAAAGTGTGAGCGTGGTGGAAGAAAAATTGGGAAGAGAAATTCCGCTTTGCTCCAGAGTAACTTTTACCGGCACGCTTTCCCCCCGAACGATTTCCTTATTCCCGGGCTCTACGTGAAAAATAAATTTTGATTGCGAATTGTAATTATGCGAGTAATCCAGCACACGATTGAACGCGGAATAGAAATTTACGGGAGAAATGAGAACAAGAATCGCCGCACCGGCAAAAGCGTAAGTAAATTTCTTGCGAATGGATTTTAATCGGGTTGTATCCACCGAAGAAAGAAAATCCAGCGGTTCGATGATGGCATACACATCAAAGAGCGATGCGTCAATCAACTCGGGAGAGTATAACGATTTCTCTCGTTCACGAACTAACTGTATAGCATTATGGAGTTTGTCTTTTATTTGCGGGAAAAAATTGCCGATATGTTCGGAAATTTCTTCTTCGGTTTTCGTGTGTACGGCTCCGGTTATTTTTAAGAAAGGACGAAGGACAAACAAAATTCCGACACCAAAATTCAGAAGAAGTCCGACATAGAAAAATATTCCGCGAACAGTACTTCCGAAATGAAAAACTTCTTCCGCTATCGAAAAGAGCGTGAACGAACATATAAACGTCAGGAACAGGAAGAAAAAACCGAACATCAGTTCTGTTCGGTTTTCTTTCTGCCTGACTTCATTCAGTCGCGCGAGAAAAATTTTATGTATGTTTTGCGGTTCCACAGATTTGATTACGAGGTGTTAATGGTCGCCTGATGTAACAAACGAAAGAAGAAAATAATTTCCGAAAAAAATTATTCGCTCCGAGTGAATAATGTGATAATGCTCTTTTGCAACGTACGGAGATGAAACCTTACTCTCCCACTTTTCGAAAACCCATTCCACTTAAATCGAACCCATCGGAAAATTTGCGTGCCTCGATTGTTTCTGCAAGTCGGTCAATCACTTTTCCATTTTTCCGCCAATAGTACGGAGTTTCGGAGAGGTCTTTCGATTGCACCACTTTGGGTTCGGCAAGGGAAAGATACAGTGTTTTTCTTTTTTCTCTCGCATTCACCTGCACGGCGCCTAATCGTGGTTTTGTAATCCTTCCCGTTACCTCGAGATACGTAGGCACATCTTTTTTCACTTCAAGTTTTGTAAGCAGTGTATCTCCCGGCAATACGAAGGGGTCAATCTGGATTCGGAGTTTTAAATCCTCCTCCGCTTCGAATAAAAATTCCGCGGGTACGGTAACATACGTTGTTAACTTTTTTCGGTCGTCAAAGTTGTAATTCTTCATTGCAACGCGGATTGTAACAAATGCTTTTGCGCTATCGAGAAATTTGAAATAGGCATCATTGACCTTTTTCTTTTTATACGCCGTCCATTCCGAATTCTCTACGCCAATCACGCGAAAAGCCATATCCTTTGCGGCAACGACAAACTGACGCGGCGGCTCTTGCGTTTTTGTTCGCGTTTGAGCAACGGTGCTTTGTATAAACGGCGCACAAATGGTAAATAGTACGACTATTGTTAACGAAAAAATTGTTTTTGTTTTCAGTATCATATCAAACCTCAAATTATTTTACGCCAAAAGAAAAGAATTTTAAAATGGAATACAAAATAAAAACGCTATTCTCTTTTCTGTTGAAACAAAAAGCCAATCCTTAAAAAAAGAATTGGCTTTGGAATTTTTTCTCCTAATTCTATTTTACGAGCATCATTTTCTTTGTGTATGAATATACGCGATATCCCGGCAAACCTGATTCTTCAGATATTTCCTGTGCATCGAGACGATAAAAATACACACCTGACGAAAGACCTTCCGCTTGAAATTCAATCTCCTGAATTCCTTCATCAAGAATTTCACCATCAACGAGTGTGGCTACTTTCTGCCCGAGACTATTGTACACGGTAATGGTAATTTTAGAAGCACTCGGTAATCCGAATGAAATAATGGTTGATGGATTAAACGGATTGGGATAATTTTGTTCGAGCGAATACGCAGTCGGGATAATAAACGATGTACCTGCACCAGGCAATGGCGAGTTTCTTGTAAACACGTATTTTACAATCCCTGCTTCGGTTGCGGTTTTTACACCACGCAACAATACGCCGTATTTATTTTTTCCAACTTTAACATCATTTTCATCAACTGTATAATTTGAAGAAGTAAACGTTGATGAAAATCTTTCATTAATCGGTTTAATTACCGTTGTCATAAAGGTATGAAGCGCTGTATATGCCGAATCATTTACCACGCCATAACGCATATAATACGTCATCACACTATCGAGCAGTACGCCGATGGAGGAGAGTGTTATTCCCTGCATCTCGCGTCCGACAAATGTTGCCGGAGTATCGAGTACTAAATCTCCAAACCCGTACGGTGTTACATTCTTCTCGCTTGCTTTTAAATTCAGTTTGAAAAGAACTCCCTCCGCCCACGCTATATTATTGTATTTTTTACCATCAGCTTTTATACCTTTAATAAGTTTCTTCGCTTTTTTCCCTGCTCGGTTGGAATCTATCGGATAGGATTTCCCATCGTGAATATGTAAGAAAAGTTTTCTGAAATCTGCCGCTTTTCTATACGCAAGCCAACCGTATTTCTTTGCGGTATCGGGCGTAAGTTGCGGAATTCCTAAGGTCAACTGAACACCCGTTCCTAATTTCTTGAACATATTTTCGACAGAAGTACTTAAGTTCGGGTCGGGAGAAATGGTGTTCGTCTTTTTACTATACACCAATTTCGTCGGTTTCGTGAACAAATCAAGCGATTGATTGAGCGTTCTGAATCGCGTTGTATCGTGTTGATACACACCAAAAAGCACATCAGTAATCGCACTGCCCGAAGTAGTAACAGAAACAGAAACGCCATTTTCATTTTCAATAATTCCAAATGCCGGTTGAAGTACCACATTGATGGAATAGGCGCCGGGAGGTAAATCCGTAAAAGTAAATTCACCGTTGCTATTCGTTACCGAAGTCATCGTTGACGAACCGGTTAAACTCAGCGACCAGTTTACTCTTCCTCCCTCGTTTTGGTCGCGGGACCCATTCTTGTTTAAGTCTTTGTAGATAACACCGCTTATCGAAGCAAATTGGAAATTGCCGAAATCTTTTTCCGTTTCTGTGATTCCTGAAGTTACTGTAACCGAAAAAGAATTTGGTTCTGCAGGCGTTGTTTGATACCAACCCGATTGAACTACTTCAGAGACCGTATAATCTCCCGGCGGAAGATTTCCAAGACTGTACGTTCCATCGGTAACAGAAAGGGTGGAATCCGTTTTTGCGCCGGAAATTTTTATTTTCCAACCGGAGAGTTTTGGCTCTTCTGCATCCAATGTTGTATTTGCATTCACATCCTCAAAGACTGTACCGGTAATCGAGGCGTACTGATAATTGCCAAAATCTTTTCCGGTAACAATTAAACCGGAAGTAATTGTTACCCCGTGCGTTCCCGATGAGGATGGTAAACTTCTTCCCCAACCCTGCTGCAGAACTTCACTGACAGTGTAATTCCCCGGGGGCAAACTATCGAAAATAAATATTCCATTAGCGTCGGCGAGAAGTGAATCCGATTTTGTTCCGGTAATTCGAATTCTCCAGTTTTCCAAAACATAATCTTCCGTATCGAAAACACCATTTCCATTATCATCGTGGAAAACGGTTCCTCCAATCGAACCAAAGTGATAATTTCCGAAATCAAGTCCGGAAAGCTCCTCTGAAACAACAGTGAATGTATAAGTTCCGGGAGAAGCGGGTTTCGTTTGCACCCAGTTCGGTTGTTGAACTTCCGAAATCGTATAATTCCCGGCAGGAATTTTTTCAAAGAAATAATCACCGTTTTCATCGGTAAAAACTGTATCATCTTTTGCGCCGGTGATTCTGATTTCCCAATCTGCAATTCCGCTTTCTCCACCATCACGGATGCCATTCCCGTTTGCGTCGTCAAATTTTGCACCGCTGACCGTGCTGAGTTCGTAATTGCCAAAATCTTTCCCAAACGCATTTATGCCGGAAGTAATTACCACCGCGTGTGTTCCCGGATTGGCTGGATATGAACGCACCCAGTTTTCCTGCATCTCTTCACTTATCGTATATGTTCCGGCAAACAAGAAAAGGAAAAGGTAATTTCCGTTATCGTCTGTCAAGACGGAATCTTCACTCGGTCCGTTGAGTTTAATTTTCCAGTTTGGAAGTACGATTTCCCCTGCATCGCGAGCGCCGTTACCATTCTTATCCCGATAAACAGTACCGCTGATACTTCCGTATCTGAAGAATGCAAAATTATTATTCGCCACTGTTTGTCCGGAAATAATTCCTACATTGTAAGAACCACCGACAGGCGTTGTTTGAACATATCCTAATTGCGGGATAATGGAAACATTATAAAATCCAGGCGGAACAGAGAAAGTGAAAACACCGCTCGCATTAGAAAGGACAGAATCGGTTTTTGTTCCGAGAATTTTTAATTTCCATCCTGCTAATGCCGGCTCCCCGATTTCTTTTGTTCCGTTGCTATTCAAATCATGAAATACCGTTCCGGTGATTGTTCCGAATTCATAATTTCCAAAAATTCTGTTCGTTAGGTTCTGACCGGAAACAAGGAGTTCGGTATATGTTTTTGTTGCAGGGACTGTTTGTTCCCAATGCGGCTGAAGTTCTTCGCTCACAACATAATTTCCGGGGGCTAATGCAGTGAAGGAATAATTTCCGTTCACGTCTGTCAATTGCGAATCATTTTTGGTCCCGCTGATTTTTATTTTCCAGTTCTCCAATCCACCCTCGCCTAAGTCTTTGATACCATTACCATTGACATCGTGAAATTTCATACCGGAAATACTTCCTTGTTTATAGTTGCCAAAATTCTTATTGATCAGATTTTGCCCTGATGTAACTGACATAGAATAAGTTCCGGGAGTTGCCGGGAATGTTTGCACCCATGTGGGTTTGAGTTCCTCCGTTACTGTATAAGCGCCGGGGGCAAGTTGGAGAAAACTATATCCTCCCTCGGTATTAGTTTGAACAGTATCAACTTTTGAGCCGGATAAATATAATTTCCAATTTGGAATTCCCGGTTCACCGATATCAAGAGAATTGTTTCCATTTAAATCGTCGAAAACTATTCCCGTAATACTATTATACTCAAAGTTACCAAAATCATTTCCACTTATATTCTGTCCCGAGATAACCGTAAGTGAATAGGTTCCCGTTCCGCCGGGTTTTGTTTGTGCCCAGTTTGGTTGAAGAACTTCGTTCACGACATAATTTCCAGGTGCCAAACTTGTGAAAACATAATGCCCGCTAACATCTGTTAACACTGAATCTGTTTTTGTTCCGGAGAGTTTGATTTTCCATCCGGTAAGTCCTTCTTCTCCGGCATCACGCGAACCGTTTCCATTCAAATCATGGAATTTTATACCGCTGATACTACCCAGTTGATAGTTGCCAAAATCTTTTCCGGAAACTGTTTGATTTGCAGCGAGAGAGAAAGAATAAAAGCCGGGAGCCGTGGGATACGTTTGAACCCAGCCAATCTGTTGAACTTCACTTACAACATAATTCCCGACAGGAACATTATTAAATGTATAAATCCCGCTTGCATTGGTTTGTGCAGAATCATTCGTTGGTCCGAAGATTTTTATTTTCCAATCGGGGATACCGGTTTCTCCGATATCTTTTACTCCATTTGCGTTTGCGTCGTGGAATTTAAGTCCAGTGATTGTTCCGGTTAGTGGAAGGACGGTGAAGGTTTTACCATTTGAACTTCCGCCGCCAGGCATTGAATTGAAAACCGTGATTGTATAGGAACCTACTACAGTGAGGTCAGAAGCAGGAATTTCTGCTGTAAGTTCAGTATCGTTTATGAAGGTAGTCGTTCTATCAGATCCGTTAAATCGAACGATTGACGATTCAATGAAATTTGTTCCTGTAATACTCATTGTGAACGTTGCCTCACCAATGATTTTTGATGAAGGAAAAATACTGGAAATTATTGGATCGGATATCGTCCACTGCGCGTAGAGCGTTATACTCGCGGTGAAATTGTAGTTCGCGCCGTCTGCATACGCTGTTCCCGAACCGTCGGCTGCCGTGTTCCATCCGCTGAAGGTGTAACCGGTCTTCGTGAACGTGTTGGTGGTGAGCGCGGTCGGCGTGTTGTAGTTCGCGCTCTGGTTACTCATTGTGCCCGTTCCCGTGTTATTATCAAAGGTAACGGTGTAACTGTTAATCGTCCACTGCGCGTAGAGCGTAATACTCGCGGTGAAAGAATAGTTCGCTCCGTCTGCATACGCTGTTCCTGAACCGTCTGCTGATGTATTCCATCCCGAAAACGTGTAGCCAACTTTCGTGAATGCGTTCGATGTCAATGC
>JAGXRH010000156.1 GCA_018335975.1 Ignavibacteriales bacterium | reverse complement strand
ATACGAAACCAACATCCGGGAACCCGCGGAGCGAACCGATTCTTCCAGGGTTCCTTCTTTCGTGGTTAACCATAACCAGACGTGATAACCAAGCCGGCTGCGGTCGTTCGGTTCTTGCGTGGGAATGGATTCTACGCTTTTGTACGCAATTTTTTCTATGGATGTATCGCTAAATGATTGGACTGGCGCCGGGGCTTGTGTGGACATAAAATTCTCCTGTGAGTTACCTAAAGTTCTAAAAAACGTGGGGAAAGATAGAAAAAAAGGATGCGAAGAGAAAAAATTCCGGGCTCTGCGCGAGAACTTGCTTTCGTTTGTAATTTGTTGTACTTTCTCTCTAAATTTTTATGAAACATTTTTAGTTATAAACCCAGCAGGCGATGTTGTTTTCCTCTCTCAAACAAACCTTGCAACTTCTTTGCGGACATTCTCTTCCCGAAAAAGAACTCTCTCGCCTTGTTCATACGTCCAGACTCATCATTCAAAAATATCTTCTCCATTTTCGCAGTTCTCTTTCTGCGTTGAGTGAAAATATCGGTCTTTCTGCTTCCGATATTGCATACGACTGTCTCGGAGAAATTTTTGCGCGCGACAAAGATAACACCTTTCATCGCATCGAAGAATTTATTTCGCATTTGGAAAAAGGATTTGACGATACATCCGAGACGGAAATTTTCTTCGCCTATGAAGGTTTACTGAGCGCCGTTGCCGATGCTCATCTGGCGCGTTTGTATGCACAGGCGGACCCGACCGGAGCAAAAATTCTTCGCAACATCCGCGATACCGTGAAGAAAACATTCTTCTTTTCTTTGCACAAAGATTTTCGCGGCAGTGTTTTAATTCCAAACAACATAGAATCGCTTGACCATCTACCCGAATTTCCGCTCGAACAACTTTCTGCTCGCTTTATACTAAAAACAAATCGCGACAACACTACAGGGCAACTTCTCGAAATACTTTTTCGTATTCTTACAGAACAACAAACCTTTCGCCGTTCCGTTCCGTTAAACGACATCGTGCAACTGTTCAAGAAAATTTATCCCGCTCAAAGCGGGGCAGAAATTTCAGAAAACGAGGATGGAGAATTTTCTCTTCATGTTGTTGACGGAGCGTTCACGCAATTTGAACTCGACCAAATGCGTTTACACGTGGAAGAAACCGTGAAAGAGAAAATTTTCCTCACGTATTACACGAAAGGAAAAGTGGACAAAAAGCAAGCAGAATCGTTATTCTATGCGATGCAAGACGTTATTACCGATTGGATGTATTCGCAAGACGGACAGGAAACACTCCGACCATACATCCAAAAATATCTTCGGCTTGATGATGCGGCGTACGAAAATAATTTTCGTTTGAAAATGGAATATCTCCGCAAAATTGCCCGTGAAGAATTTGCTAAACGCTTGACGAAAGAAATTTAGGTACCAAAACTTTTGAGGTTGTGTGAAAAATCCAGACGATTATCTTTCCCGCGAAAGCGGGAAACTAAAAATTTTTGAAAACGAAATGGATTCCGTCTTTTCTCAAAGGGATGCCTTTGGCACGACGGAATGACAAATCAAGGGAAATCAAATATTCACACAGCCACTTTATGAAAACGCTCTGCAACGTTGAAATTATACTATTGAACAACTGAAAGAACATGACTGAACACATTACCGACAGAGAAATAAAAAAATATGCCGCCGCGCCGCTTGAACTCGACGAGAACGAAAGAGAAGCAATCACGGTGCACCTTGCCGGTTGTCATCTTTGCCGCGAACATTTCCAAAAGTTGCAAACATATTTTTCTGAAATTGAAAACGAGTTGAATACGCTTCCTTCCGCAGACGATGAGCGGTTTGCGGAAAAAATGGGAGAACAGCAGCGCATTCTTTCTCCTTCGCGCGTTTTGGAAGAGCCGAAACACGCCGTAAAAATTTTCGATGCGTACGCAGAAATCATCGAACCGTACAGACGTTCTATGCTCCAACGATTTGTTGAGTTTGCGCGATTTCATCCCGTGCAATTCGGCGGAACGATGAGTTTTGCTTTCGGGTTGTTTGCCGTGCTGTACTTTGCCGTAAAGCCAATGCCAAAAGATAGCAACCCATCATATGCACGCGCAAAGGATGAATTTCTTATTGCATACAACAAAGAGGGACAAGAGTTGTGGAGGAAGCATATTGGCTACGGATATGACCTTGAGAAAACGTTGCAAGATTATCCCGATAATACGATTGAGAATTACGTAACCGTTGCCGATGTCAATAACGATAGCAAAGAAGACGCAATTGCCGTTTTCGGGTGGAACGGTTTTTCTCCGACGAAAAATACCATTCGTTGTTATGACGAGAGCGGAAAAGAACGCTGGAACTACGAACTGCATAAAAACATTTCTTCACAAACAGAAAAATTTTCCGACGACTACGTAATAACGCAGATGACAACCGGCGATTTCAATCACGACGGGAAAATTGAAATCATCGCCGTTGCACGACACCGACTGTATTATCCCTCCGCAATCATTCGCCTTGACGCAGAGAAAGGAATTTTATTAAATGAATACTGGAACGTCGGAACGGTTATTCAAATTCTCAACGCCGATATTGACGGCGATGGAACTGAGGAAATTCTTGCAGGAGTTGCTAACAATTCCTTTAACGTGCCTGCGTTGATTGTGTTAAATCCCGCCGCAATGAATGGTCGTTCACCAGCAACGGATGCTTATTCGTTCAGTGAGTTGCCCCGCGGAACAGAAAAAATGTACATCCTTTTTCCCCATTCCGATTTGTTTCCTTTTTCCCAAAGCAAAAGAACAATCTTTCAGCGACTTGTTCTTTCTTCTTCCGGGTTCATCGTCGGCACTACCGATTTTGTTGAAAGCAGCGATGAGTTGTTGTATTACCACTTTGACTCAACATTCAAATGCACGGAAGTTTCCGATTCAGACCCGTTTGTTTTGCTCCACCGAAAATTAGAAAAGCAAGGAAAACTGTTTCGTAAACTTGACAATCTTTATTATGAAGAACTCCGGCGAGGAGTGCAGTATTGGGATGGAGAAAGGTTTGTTCCTACGCCGACAAAAAATAGAAACCGGACAACCACTTTTCCATAAACAGATTACACTTCCCCCGAAATGCCAAAGTATCTTTTTGATGGTTTGGCATTTTTTCTTTTAAAAGTTTTCTGAAAATGAGAGGGAACGTTGAAATATATAAGTGTAATTCGTTGAATACAATATTTTTTAACAAAACAAAAACATACCATTATGAAACACAATACGCTATTTTTATTGAATTTATTTATATTCTTTTTTGCGTTTGTAATAAAGATAAATGCACAAGAATACACCACCGATGCTAACACCGTTTTACTTTTGCATATGAACGAAACAAGCGGTAACTCCGTGAGCGATGCAAGTGAATTTGGGAATAACGGTACTGCAACAGGCACAACCATTATTAACGGAAAATTTGGAAAGGGGAGAAGTTTTAATGGTACAACTGACGGTGTTACAATTGCTAATTCTCCATCTCTTCAAATAACCAATAATCTTACATTAGAATGTTGGATAAATGCAAGTAGTTTCAACGCGGGTACAATTATATCCAAAGGTACCACACATTACCGAACCTATGCAATATATTTAGCAAGCGATCAGCGAGGTCTGATATTTGAGTATAGTACAGGAGGAGTAGAGGGTGAAGACATTTCTTCTAATGTAAGTGTTCAACTCGGAGAGTGGACACACATTGCGGTTACATGGACGAGCGGATTAGTCAAGTTTTATGTAAACGGTAATCTTGTAAATAGTGTTCAAGCTAATTCAACAACGTTACTAACAGATCAAGAGAACCTTTATATAGGAAGCACAAGTAGTGGTCCACATTTTGACGGGGCGATTGACGAAGTTCGAATTTCCAACAAAGCACGACAACTGAACGAGTTTAATGTTAACGATGACCTCGTTGCTTACTATCCTTTCAACGGCAACGCGAACGATGAAAGCGGCAACGGAAATAACGGTACTGTGGAAGGCGCAACACTTACAACAGATAGGTTTGGTAACGCAAACAGCGCATATTATTTCAACGGCAGTAATAATTTCATTAACTGTGGGCACAATCCAAGCTTGCAACTGACTAACGCCGTTTCGATTTCTGCATGGGTTAAGACGCCGGGAGGTCCTCAAATTGGTTCTTATATAATTGGGAAAGTAGCATATAACCAACCATCCTACGAATACTCTCTCGAATTCGAGTACCCGGTACCGGGTTTAAAAGCAGATGCAGGGGGAGAAAATTACGATGAGCTTACAACAAATTTTTTGCCCGCAGATTCTCAATGGTACCACATAACAGCAACATGGGAATACCCAGGATTGTTTAAAGTCTATAAAAACGGAGAACTCCTCAATAGTATGATAACGACAAGCGCAATTGAACCAACAGATGAAGACGTGGCAATTGGGTGCGTTCGAGCAAGGACTGACGAATATTTTGCCAGATATTTTTTAGGCATGATAGACGATATTCGTATATATAACCGTGCAATAACGTTAGCAGAAATTGATTCGTTATATCACGAAGGGGGTTACGATCCATCTCTCGTTGCCTACTATCCATTCAACGGCAATGCCAACGATGAAAGCGACTATGGAAACAACGGCACGGTGAATGGTGCAACTCTCACAACCGATAGATTTGGTAACGCGAATAGCGCATATAGTTTCAATGGTAGTAATAATTTCATTAACTGTGGGCATAATACAAGTTTGCAATTGACAAATGCTGTTACAATTTCTGCGTGGTTCAAAACACCAGAAGGACCAAAAATCGGTTCATATATTATAGGGAAAGTTGCTTATGACCAGCCATCCTACGAATACTCTCTTGAATTTGAACTTCCGGTACCGGGACTCAAAGCAGATGTGGGAGGAGAAAATTACGATGAACTTACAACGAATTTTTTACCAACTGATTCTCAATGGTATCACGTGGCAGTAACGTGGGAATATCCGGGTCTTTTCAAAATCTATAAAAACGGAGAACTCCTCAATAGTATGGCGACGACAAGCGCAATTGAACCGACAAATGAAGACGTGGCAATTGGGTGCGTTCGAGCAAGGACTGACGAATATTTTGCCAGATATTTTTTAGGCATGATAGATGACATCCGTATATACAACCGTGCGTTAAGTGCAAGTGAAATTGACTCACTTTACGTACTTCCTCCTGATGTACCTCCACAACCACAAGACACTGTTAAGTTTCGTACCTTCAAACAAACCGTACGTGATTTTACACAAAAGACAGTGAAGCTTCAATACAAACGAGGGCAACTCAAGTCGCAACCCAACATAATGACTGCTGTAGAAAATGTTTTTGCGAAGCAAGTTTCAAAATCGCGATTCCCCAAAGGAAGAACATTTCTCGGCATTCAGCGGCTTGATTCTGCAAAATATTATGCGTGGATAGATTTAAAAAAAGCAAGCGACCTCGCAAAAGGATTTACGAATGAACACACGGGACAAGCATATCCGCTCGATTATTTACGAAACCCGGCGAAAGGAACAAAAAAGAAATTGAATAAAGCGGTAAAATTTACTTCTTCGCTTAATAATCCTGCTATTGCAGAAGGTATGTTATTCAAACTCAATATCCTCGCAAGCGATAGCGGCATTACTCCACAGGGGTTTGGGAATTTGACGCTTGATACAACAATTATACTTGCGGGAAGAAACTTGAAGGGTACAACAATGTATCAAATAGCAAATTACTTCGATAGTATAATGACCTTCTGGGGAAAATTCGGTATTGATAGCACCGGCGACTACGTGAATCTTGGCGCTTTTGTTCAATCGGTGTTGAAACCAATCAATGAAGGATTTTATGATTCGCTGAACACAACGGCGACGATTTCCAATCGAAACTATACTGTTGATTCGGTAAAAATCGCAGCAAAAAATATTTATGCTGTTACGCTGAAAGGCATCAAAACTGCGTCAGATATTCACGTTGTCAAATACGTTTCTGGAACAAAAGAAGAAAATCATTTTTCTGAAGCGAAACCTTTTACGCCCAACTCGTTTGCTTTACACCAAAACTATCCCAATCCATTCAATCCGACGACAACAATACGGTTTTCAATCCCCGTAGGGGCGATTCATGAATCGCCCTTACAAACCACATTGAAGATTTACAACGTTCTCGGACAGGAAGTTGCAACACTTCTCAACAACGAAACAATGGAAGAAGGGGAACACGAAATACAATTTGATGCAAGCGGAATAGTGAGCGGAATGTATTTCTATCGCTTAACCGCTGGCAGTTTTGTAGAAACTCGTAAAATGCTTCTGTTGAAATAATTTTCGCCACAGATTCACAGAAGAAAAAATCTGTGAATCTGTGGCAAGAGACGTTTGTTATTTCACGCAAACATTGAAAATTGTATAAATTTCGCCATTTTCCTTTCCCCGCGTCGTTTTTGGGATGCCCCGCATTGTTTCACGGGCATCCCAAATCCCGTGCGGGGAGTCCCAAATCATTTTCGGGATGCCCGCAACTGCTTCCGGGATGTCCCAGATTTGCTGCGGGGAGTCCGCTTTTCAATGGAGGGTATCCCGCATCGTTTTCGGGGAGTCCCGCAATGAGTTTGGGATGTCCGGAATGCGATGAAGGGAAAAGAGTGAAAAAGAGATTGCAAAAAAATTTACGAACAGGATTGTCGTTGAATTTTTTCAGATGGAGCAAAGATTTTTTGTGTGTGGAGAATAATGCGCACATCAAAAAAAAATACATTCGCCGCGGCGAATACATAACCAAAAATCAATAACCAAAATATATTTATACGAGGAACCAACAATGAGTAAAGATTACATCCCCAGTCCCGATACGGATTTCAGTTTTTGGAGCGGAAATTTGCTTTCAAAAATAGAGCCGTATAAACCAACATTCGGCATCACGGATGCAGAAATAGATGACCTGAAAGTACAGCGCGACACGTTTGAGAAAAGCGTGAAGGATACCGAGGTGGCGAAAACCACTTTGCAATCGCTGGTAGAAACGAAAAACACCATTCGCGCCAAATTTGAATCCGTGATTCGAAAAATGGTGGCGCATATGAAAACGCATAAAGATTACACTCCGGCAATCGGCGAAGACCTCGGCGTGGTTCTTCCTGCTACCCCAAGTAAAGGCAGTCCGACGGCGAAACCAACATTTACCGCAACGCTGCTTGCAACCGGCGTGCGTCTCGATTGGCCAAAAGATATATACTCCGGCGTCATTGTTCAAGGGAAACGCGGCGAGGAAACGGCGTTTATATTGTTAGGCACCGATACCCGCTCGCCCTTTGAAGATACGAGAGTAAATATCAATCCGGCAAAACCGGAAACCCGTATTTTCCGTATGCGATATGTGCTGAATGATGAGGAGGTCGGTTTATGGTCGGACGAAGTGAAGGTGTATTGTCTGATTGACGAAGGGACGAGGTAAAAAACGAAACAGAGGATAAAAAAATCCTGCGTATTCATTTGCGCGGGATTTTTTATTTGTGTGCTGGACAGCGGAGAAAACAAGAATTATTTTTCCAACGCTTCATTCAAAAATCGAATGAACGGAAGCAACTCTTTATACACGACAATTACTTTATCCAAAAATTTTTTTGAGTAACACTCATCCATTTTCCACGTAACGCCGGTGTACAATTGTTTGTGTTTCAACCATTCCGCCATCGGATGTTCTGCAGAATAACCAACCGGAACCCGTTGTAATTTCTCTCCTTCAATCTTCTTAAAATTTTTTATGAACGTTTTGTTGTTCACAATGGAAAGAAACTCTTTTCCGTTATCGGCAATCGCCTTTCGTATTTTTTTGAGTTGCTCGCTATTCGGCATATAAATTCCACCGCCGACATAAATTGCTTTCTGTTCGATGTGTAAATAATATCCCGCGCTGTTTTGCCAATGTCCGCGCGGATGAAACACGGCGGCAACGTGTGTTTTGTACGGTGTTTTATCTTTGCTGAATCGTGTATCGCGGTAAATACGGAACATTGATTTCTTCGGGTCTGCTTCCATTTCCGGCGCAACAGTTTCCAATTTCGGTTTGATTGTTGCGATGAGGGAGAGCATCGGAAATTTTACAAACTCTTCGTATTCGGCTTTATGTTTCGCAAACCACTCGCGGTTGTTATTTTTTTTCAGTTGCGAAAGAAATTGTATTCCTTCTTTCGGAAATGTTTCAAAGGGAGGATAAAGTTCGAGGTCGAGAGGTGGTGGTTTCATAATGGTTATTAATTGAATTTTTATCTCGCAAAGACGCGAAATCGCATTGGGTTCTTTGTTATCTTTGCGGCTTTGCGAAAAAATTATTTCTTTACTGAATCCACTTTCGTTACTTCAAACGGTAAATCATCTCTGCTGTTCCATTCTTCGTACGAGCCATCGTAGAGATGCGCTTTCAATCCCAAGTAGCGCGAAATAAAATACACTGCACTCGCAGTTTGTCCAACATGGCAGTACGTGGCAATTTCATTTGTCGTAACACCAGCAGTGGCAAATATTTTTTTCAACGTATCGAGCGGAAGAACTTTATTGGTGGAATCAAACAGCGTGTTGTAATAAATATTTTTTGCCGAAGGAATATGACCATCGCGCGTGTATTGTTTGCTTGTGCCGTTGTAAAATTGCGGAGCGCGTGCATCTACAATTTGCACTGAAGGGGAATTGATATGTTCTTTCATCCAATCAACACCTACAAAAACATCTTCATGCAGTTTCGGAGTAAAATTTCCTTTTGAAACTTTCGGAATATCGGTGGAAACTTCCCGTCCTTCTTTTTTCCATTGTTCAAAACCTCCATCGAGAAACGATGTGCGTTCACTCATTCCCAAATAATCAAAGGTGGCAAATACTCTTGTTGCTTGACTTACACTGATACCGGAAAAAACAATGACGATTCTCGAATTGTTAGAAATGCCAAGGATTTCAACAATGGAATCGAGATGAGCGACAGGTAAAAGTTCAAAATTCAAATCGGGATTGGACATCGCAAACCAATTCGTCCAAAAAAATCGTGCGCCGGGAATGTGCCCTTTCTTGTAATCATTTCTGATTTGCGCAAGTTGAAGAACAACGAGATTCTCGTCGTGCAAATGTTCGGCGAGCCATTGCGTGGAAACGAGCGGAGAATATTTTTCTTCGCTTTGCAAAGATGTGGTTACGACAAAGAAAAATACGAGAGAGAAAAATAGATGTTTCATAATTGTTATTTTTTAGATTGTTGATTACTGCTTTGTTTGATGATTTCTTTTAACACACTCACATCAATATCTCCAAGATTGTTGATGTATAAACATCCTTTTCCGGTTTTATGTTTGCCTAATTTTTTCAGAAGTGCTTGCTGCTTCTCAACTGTTCCGGGAATGTAGAGCGTCAAATTTTGTTTGCGTGGAGAGAATCCCATTACAAACCAGTCGAGTTCCCGACCGCTTTCATATTTTAAATGAATGTCACCAAATCCAACAATCGCCGTTCCCCACATTTTTGCTTTTGCTTTTGTCGTTTTTTCCATCAGTTCAATTATGGTAAAACAATCTTTTTGTTTTTGAGCATCGGAAACTTTTTTAATAAAAGCATCAACGCTGACTTCTGTTTTTTTTGTTTTGAGTTCTGCCATAAAAGTTTAATCAGTGATGTTATGAGTTATTCAAATCGCTGTCAACAACTTCAATTACTTTTTCCATTCTTTCGGTAGTGGAATCGTAGCCATAAAGTTGTTGACGTAATAGTTCGAGGGCAATAAATCGTTCTGTCGGAGTTTTTGAAAGCCAGTAGTTTCTGTTTTCAGCACTTGTATCTTCGCGTAAATCTACAACAGACAAATGCGTTTTATCCATCTTTGTTAAGTATTCGGGAATGTTCATTGTGGTTTCAAATTTATTTTTTTCTCATAAACGCACCAATCACAGCCGAGGCAACCAATCCCGTTCCCACCGTTCCGACAAAGCCCATTACAGCACTCATCATTGATGTATTCATTGGTTTTGCTTCTTCGATTGCTTTGGAAATTTCTGCGTCTGTTTTCCCTTCGCTTTTCATCATCGAAGTTTGCACGGTTTCCAAATCAGAAAAATAGTTGGGAAACAAAACATTCGTGAACAGCAGTGAATTGAAAAATAAAATTATCCCCGCAATGACGGAAGCCAAAGTTCCTGCAATTACTTGTCCACCGTACGTTTTTTCGTTTGCAGATTGTTTCAGTCCCCAAACGAGTACGCCGATTTCCATTGGAATTACGAGAAAAAATAAATTGAGCATTACAGGATCTTTATACCATCCGGTAATTCCCATGATGAATGTCCATACGGCGCATGCAACGCCGATGATGATTCCAGTTTTTAATGTAAAGTGTTCATATTTATATAGTTGTTTATGTTATTATGTTGTATTGTTAAATTGATGTTAATTTTTCAATTCACATTCTTCAAGATCGCCAGTAAAAATTTCCAAAATTTATCTACCGTGTCAATATAAAGTTTTTCGTCGGGAGAGTGAACGCCTTCCATTGTGGGACCAAACGAAACCATATCCATACCCGGAAATCGTTCGCCGATGATTCCACATTCCAATCCCGCGTGAATTGCTTTTACTGCCGGTTCTTTTTTGTAGAGTTGTTTGTATGTTTCTTTTGCAGTTTTTAGAATTGCAGAATTCATATCCGGTTTCCATCCGGGATAACCATCGCTGTGTTTAACGCTCGCTCCTCCAAGAAGAAAAATATTTTCAACCGTTTCAACAATTTCCAATATCTCCGACGCAACCGAACTTCGCTGGCTTGTTGCGATGAGAATTTCTTTTTCCATCGTAACAATCGAGGCAACATTGGTAGAAGTTTCGACAAGTCCCGGAATATCTGCGCTCATTTTCATTACACCGTGCGGAAGCGCAGAAATAGTTTGGAGCAATTTTCGTTGTGCAACTTTTTTCAACGCTTTCAATTTCTCTTTCTTCTCAACGAGTCGAGTCTTCGACTTTCCTTTCGATGGTGGAATTTCGGAAACAGAAATTTGTAAATCCGGTTCAACGGTAGAAAGTTCTGCTTTGATTGTTGTGTTCATTTCGCTCACAATTTTCTGAACATCGCTCACCGATTTTTTCGGAACAAGAATCGTTGCAGAACATTCGCGCGGAATTGCATTGCGTTTATCTCCGCCTTTAATAGCAGAGAGCCGCGAGCCAAGAGCAGAGAGTTTAATCAGAACGCGATTTATAATTTTTACTGCGTTTCCTCTGCCTTTATCAATCTCCAATCCCGAATGTCCTCCTTTCAAACCTTTCACTTCCAACGAAAAACCTACAAACGTATTCGGAACTTTTTCCCAAATTATTTTCCACGTTCCTGTTGTATCTTTTCCGCCGCTGCATCCAACATACAACGCGCCTTCTTCTTCGCTATCGAGATTCATCATTGTTTTACTTTGCACAAATCCTTTTTGCAAATTTGCCGCGCCCGTTAATCCCGTTTCTTCATCAATCGTGAAGAGCAATTCAAGTGCGCCGTGTTCAAGCGATTTATCTTCAGCGATTGCGAGCATTGTTGCAACCGCGATTCCGTTATCTGCGCCGAGTGTCGTGCCGTTTGCCATTAAAACATTTCCTTTCACGACGAGTTCAATCGGGTCTTTCATAAAGTCGTGAACTTTATCCGCATTTTTCTCGCAGACCATATCAAGATGTCCTTGCAAGCAAATGCTTTTCACATTCTCTTTTCCTTTCGTTGCGGGTTTGTGAACAACGACATTCATAAACTTGTCTTGCTTTGCTTTCAGTCCAAGTTTTTTTGCCGTATCAAGAATGTATTGCGAAATGCGTTCTTCGTGTTTTGATGGACGAGGAACTTGTGCGATTTCGGAAAAATATTTCCAAACGAGTTGGGGTTGTAAGTTTTGTAGTGTGTTTGTCATAATTATTGTTGTAAGAAGTAAAAAGTGAGATGAATGATGAAATTTAGTTTTGAAGTTTATTGGTAGATAATTTTTGTTTGTTATACCGAATTAATCCACTAAGAAGCGAATCAACGGTTTCAACTTTGCTATTCAGTTGGGTAAATTGTGTGTCGCTGATAAATTTTAAAATTTTGCATAATTCAATTTGTGTATCCAATTCACTGAGAGAAGCACGTGCGATTAAGTAGAATTGTGTTGACTCTTTCATTCCTTGTCGAGCTGCTCCTTCTGCAATATTGCTTGGAACAGATACTGATGCACGTCTCATTTGTGAAATCAAACCGAACTTTTCTTCAGAAGGCATTTTACTCGTTATTTCATAAACCATTTTGACAAGCTCCATCGCCTCTTGCCAAACTTTGAGTTTCTTATGTGCCTTTTGCATTTCTCGTTCTTCTTACTTCTCACTTCTTCCGTCTTACTTCTCACGTCTTACGTCTTCCATCTCGATCCATTTCGTTTCCACCGAAGTTTCTTTCCCTGGCTGCGTCCACACGATAAAAATTTTTCCAGTGAATTTTGCCATTTTCGGATAACCGCTTCCGCGCGATGCATCAATTTCTGAAATAGTTTTTGATTGAGTTTTTCTTCCGTCGGAATAAATTTTTCGGATGCGAAGTTCGGTAATTTGTTCCACTTGTTCCAGCCAACTTACGAGAACGCTTCCATCATCAAGCCACACTGCGTGCACTCTTCCGAGCGAAAGTGAATCATCAACGCGAATGGGTGAAGAAAAATTTTTACCTTCATCAGAAGAAAATGCAATGCGAACTTCGGGAGAATTATCGGGAGCAGTGTACCAAACGCAAGCAACATTTTTTCCTTCGCCGACGAGTGTTGGTCCATTGACGGGACATCCGGGAATTTTCCATTTATCATCGTGAATTGGTTTTGGTTCGCTCCATCCCGCTCGACTATCGGGCGAGTTTCCGTTTTCATGACGAAGAATATTGATGTTCCGAACTTCATCTTCGCTTCTATCGCGATATGCAATGAGAACTCCGTTTTCCGTTTGCAATGAAGAAGTGGGGCAACATTCGCACACCCGATTATCGAGAATTATTTCATTGCGTTCAAAAGTTTTTGCACTGAACGAAGTTGAATACAAATGCATACTTCCGCCACCGTGTTCATCGTGCGAAGTTTCTTCTTCACTTTCCGGCGCCATAAATCTTCCATCGAGCCAAACCATTCCGTGCGTATTTTCTTTCGTGCGATAAAACGAAACAAAACCATGTTCTCCGTGACTTGAATCTTTATGCACAATAATTCCGTTCGACCAATTTTTTCCATGATTGTACGAGAAACTTATTTTCACGTTGTAATCATACGTTCCGCTTCCGCCTTTTTCCAAATAGTGAACAGCAAGTGTATCACCTCCAAGTGAATACAGCGAAGGAAAATCAGCCCAATTCATAAAAAAGTTTTTTGATGAAGCAATAGTTGTCGGCGCAATCCATTCACCGTTTTTCATTTCGGAAAAAAGTAATCGTTTCTCTGTTTCATTTGCTTCAAACCACGTCATTGCGAGATGATTATTTTCAACAAGAAGATTTGGATAACGACTTCCCGCGCTTACGGGAGGCGAGGGAAGTTGTCCCTTTTTCTCTTGCGAGATAAAAATGATGGCAAGAATTAATACGAGATACGATGGATGCATAAAAAATTGAATTTATTTCTTCCGTACAAACGCAGCAATAACGAGTGAAGCAACTAATCCTGTTCCTACGGTTGAAACTAAGCCCAGCATCGCGCTCCTCATCGGTGTTTGGTTTGGTTTTTGTTCAGTGATTACTTTAGAAATTTCCTCATCGGATTTTCCCTCGCTCTTCATCATTGTCACTTGCATCGTTTCCACTTCGTTGAAAAAGTTCGGGAAAAGAACAATGGTGAACAAGAGCGAATTGAAAAATAAAATGACGCCGGCAATTACTGAAGCAACAGTTCCCGTTATCACTTGTCCGCCGTATGATTTTTCACTCGCAGATTGTTTCAGTCCCCAGACGAGAATTCCGATTTCGATAAGGATAACGAGAAAAAACAAATTGACCATTACCGGGTCTTTATACCATCCGGTAATTCCATTAACGAATATCCACACACCGCATGCAACGCCGATGGCGATTCCGGTTTTAAGAGTTGTGTTCATGAGATAATAATTTTGATTGATAATAGTGAGTAAATTTTTCGCGCACAAGACTACTGAAAAGAGAAAGGAGAAGTAAATAAGTTCGGGGCGAGAAGTTTGCTTTAAGAATTACTTCCGATTTAATTATTCTGACTTTTTAAAAACTCAATTCTTGACACATTACGCGTGTTAAGATACACACCGATACCATCAACAGTATAAATTTCTCTGAGAGATTCGTCTACTCTTTTAGCGTCAGACAAGAGAAAGTCTTGGTCATCAGCACTTGGGTCAAATGTGTATTCTGCTATGTAACCTAGATAGATTGAATTATCATTCAAATATACAACGGCCCAATCACGATTAGTTGACTGATTAACTTTTGCCCAAATCGATTGCGGATCTGGAAGTAATCTCCGAAGCGAATTGAACTTTGTAGCAATCTTGAAACGAGTAAAGTGAAACAGGCTAACCGTCAAGCCCAAAGCAACAGCACTTACATATAATGCAAATGCGAAATAAATATTCGGAAATTCTGTTGAAGGGCTCTTCAGGGACTTGTTAAGATACGTATCGTCAACCCAAAGTACGCCAACGTAAATAAATACACTATAAATTACGCTCCATGTAATTTGAGAGAAGTCAGAGGCGGGTTTTGCTGGGTAGAGCGACCGATAAATTTGAAAAGCAAGAAACCCAGGTGTTATATAGAGAAAGAATTCTATGATTGTTTGAGTAGGCACAATCTCTACTGTGAATTAGTATTGCTCTGTTGTTGAGTTCCCGAATTATTACCGTTTGAACTTTGTTGAGCAGTTCCTTGCGACGTCGTATGTGTTGTTTGATTTTGTGAGGTTGGTCGCTCTGAGGGAGGTTTGCCTTCTGGTTTAGGTCGTATATGAGTCAAGGATTTATTCAAATCCTCATTTAGAGATTGTAAGTTAGAAATAATTTCATTAGGCATAATTTTATTCCTTCGTTTTTTTGGTTGAATATTTTATAGGTGGATTCTTAATTTTATGGCAAAAAGGTACTAAACTTAAGTATCAAAACATAACACTTTACAAAACGAATGTGTGAAGCAAACAACAAAGGCGTTACACTTTTCGCATAACGCCTTTGATGCCAAATCTCATCCTTCGGCTTCGCTCAGGATAATTTTCGATTTAGTCTTTCTTCATTCCCGTTCGCACCAGCATAAATCCGAGAACGCCAAACATAAACGCGCCGATGAAATCTGCCGTTGCGCCCATACTTTCCCATCCGTGCACACCAACGGAATCGAGAATAAATTGCATCAACGAAATTTCTTTCCCGGCAGACATAACGGGAATTCCGCTCAACAAAGCAATCGCAACACCCGTGAGAGAACCGCCCGCAACAAGTCCCGTGCTGTATAACATTCCCGGACTTACTTCAGACTCTTCGTGATTTTTTGCGCCGCTCAACTTATCAACAAGCGCTTTCAACATTCCACCGACAAAAATCGGGAACGTTGTGGAAAGCGGAAGATACACACCGACTGCAAACGAGAGCGACCGAATGCCGCACAACTCCACGACAATGGAAATCGCCATTCCGATAAATACCAAAGCCCACGGCAAATCCTGCGCGAGAAGTCCTTTGATAAGCGTTGCCATCAACGTTGCTTGCGGCGCGGCGTATCGTTCAGTTCCGATTGCATGTTTCACCGGGTTTTCGCCGAAGTTCATTGAGCCGTCAATCGTTTGCAGAGTCCAACCGATAACGAACGTTGATGCGAGGACACCGATAATCAAACCAATTTGCTGATACAACGGAGTTGCGCCAACGATATACCCTGTTTTCAAATCCTGCGAAGTTGCGCCGGCGTTTGCTGCAGCGATACAGACGATTCCTCCGACAGCAAGCGCGAGTGATTGATACATATCTCCCGTCCAACCAAGACTTACAAATATCAAACACGTCGCCATCAATGTTGCAATCGTCATTCCGGAAATCGGATTATTGGATGAACCGATGATGCCGACAATGCGTGAACTCACTGTTACAAAGAAAAATCCGAAAATGACAATCAGTAATCCGGTGAGAAGCGTTCCGGGAAATGTTCCGGGAAGTTGCGGAAGAATTGATAACACAATAACGAGAATGAGCGAACCAAGAATAACGTACGTAATCGGAATATCGCGCTCTGTTCTGGCAAGTTGCACTCCCGCTTTTATTTCTTTCATACTTTTAAAACTATCGCGAAATGCAGAAACGATGGTCGGTAGTGTTTTCAGAAGAGTTATCAAACCGCCGGCAGCAACAGCGCCTGCACCGATGTATCGTACGTAACCGCCGCGAATTTGCGATGGCGACATATCTTTAATGAGCGTTCCTGCGGGTTTCAAAATATTGGTGAGCGAATCTCCGATGAACGAAATGAGAGGAATGAGAACGAGATACGATAAAATGCCGCCCGCGACAAGAACGCCGGAAATTTTCGGTCCGATGATGTAACCAACGCCGAGATATTCTGGTGTAATTTCTGCGCTGACTTGCGCGTTGGGATACGATGAACCGCGCGGCGAAGTAAATCCGGGAACATCTTTCCACAAACCGAGAATACTCATTGCAGATTTAAATGCGATTGCAATTCCAAGTCCCGCAAAAACTCTCTTTGCCATCGAACCCCCTTTTTCTCCGGCGATGAGAACATCTGCGCACGCAGTTCCTTCGGGATATGGAAGATTGCCGTGCTCTTTAACAATGAGCGAACGGCGAAGCGGAACCATAAACAACACTCCGAGCGCACCGCCGACTAATGCAAGCGTGAACACGTTGAAGTAATTAAAAAATTCTTCTCCACCGGCGAGGAAGATAAGCGCGGGAAAGGTAAAGGCAACACCTGCAGCGATGGATTCTCCCGCAGACCCGATAGTTTGCACGATATTGTTTTCAAGAATTGTGGACTTCCCAAATTTCTTGAACACCGCAATTGCAAGCACGGCAATCGGAATGGAAGCAGAAACAGTTAATCCCGCACGAAGAGCGAGATAGACGGTCGCTGCGCCAAAGATGAGTCCGAAAATTGCGCCGAGGATAATTGCTTTAATGGAAAATTCCGCCATTACTGTTTCCGCAGAAACGAACGGCTTGAATGTTGATTTATTATTGTTGTCTGCCATTGGATTTATTTTGAGTTTAGTGAATGAAAATAGGTGGTGAGAAAATTTTTGAAGTTTGTGTGAGGTTTACAGTGCGTTCCACTCGCCGTTATTTATTCCTAATTGCCGGATAATTTTCTTGACAAGAATTACGCTCATATCTCCGCGATGGGGATTCGGTATAATAATTTTATGTTTTTCTTTTACCATACAAGAATGTTTTCCCCCGGGATATGGTCCAGAGAATCCAGCATTAATCAGTTTGCGAATAAGTTGATTACGCGATAACGGTTTTATTGTGTCTGACAAGAATGTTTCTCCGTTGTGTTGTACTGTGATGCAATGTTTGAATTAACGTGCAACCATTGATAACCGGAAGTGTTTCGTTTTGCTGGAGTGCAATCGTAATCCACAACTCAATCGCCTCACGAAGATTCTCTCTCGCTTCTTCGAAATTCTCTCCTTGCGTATAACATCCTTGCAAAAGTGGAACTTCTCCAACGACACACGTTTGCTTTGCGCTTATATCATTTTCATACGTTGCGGAAAGTAATGCTTGATGAACATATTCGCCAAGTGAAACATAGTTTGTGGAATTTCGTTTCATAGTTTTAATAATCTACTATTTATTATTATTCGAAAACATCGCCTTAAAAACATATCCCGCAATTTCCGGATTTTCCTTGAAGCGGCGCGTGGAGTAATGATACCAATGTTCGCCGTACGGAACATAAATACGAATGCGTTCTTGCTTTTCTAAAATTTTGTTGCGTAAATCTTCGCGAACGCCGAGCAGCATTTGAAATTCGTATTCGTTCTTTTGCAATTGATATTTTTTGATGAGCGAATGAGCCGCGTCAATTAAAACATAATCGTGTGTAGCAATGCCGACGTATATTTTTGTCGAAAGAAGCATTTCCAGCAATTTGATGTAATTATCCTGCACTTCTTTTCGTTCTTGAAATGCAACATTCGGCGGTTCTCTGTAAATTCCTTTGCACAATCGAATGTTTGCTTTTTCAGAAATCAACTGTCGAACATCCTCTTCGCTTCGCCGCATATATGCTTGAATCACCACGCCGACATTTGGAAAATCTTTTCGCACACTCCTATAAATATCTAATGTTGCATCGGTGCACGTGTGGTCTTCCATATCAATGCGGGTGAAGCAATTTACTTTTGATGCAGCAGCAAGAATTGCGCGTAAATTTTCTTCACACAACTCTTTATCAATTTTCAAACCGTATTGAGAAAGTTTGAGAGATAAGTTTGCATCAATCTTCGTTGAATGAATCATATTTACCACATTGATACATTCATCACGGAAGGGAAATGATTCTTCGCGTTTGGTAATAAATTCTCCGAGCACATCAACGGTTGCCATCGCTTTCATCTTGTTCAAATCGCGAACAACTCTTGATACATCGCTCAATGTTTTTCCCGCGATGTACCGCTTTGCAACAAGCCACACCAACGATTTCGGTACAACAGGCAGCGAAGCGATAACAAGTTTATTGAGAAGACTCATTCAATTTTCAAAAAAAGAACGGCACAATATAAAGAGAATTTGCAATTTGAAGTTTTAAATTTTCATTTTTTTTACGAGTTCTCTTTTTCTCTCAATCCAATATCCCCAGAAAACAAACAACCAGAGAGACGGCGAAAACATCATAAGAAATTTTTCGCTCGGTGGAGGAGGACCAAATGCATTTGAGAGATACGAAACGAAAAGAAACCCGACGAGCGACCAAAAGGAAATTGTTCCCAATTTATTTTTAGGAGAAGTTTCAGAAGCGTAGAGAATTATTCCGATTATGAAAATGGTTATTTCTACAATCATCGTCAAGGAAACGGAATTCCATAGACCGAAGCCAACCAAAATAGTACTTCCCGGAAACAACGGTAAATCCGGTTTGTGAGAAACTGCGTCAAGAATCCAATGACTGAAGACTGCAAGCCATAACATTCCGGAACCGCTTACCTCTTTTCTCAAGAAATAATAAGTTGCTGAAAATAACGTCGCCCAGAAAATTGCGGCGAGTAAACTATGTGAGTAGGGATAATAGACAAATGCCAATGGAGTGAATGCTGTATTTCCCGGATTTATTTCTACACGCTCAATTCCCAGTAGTAAAAAGATGGGCCACAATAAATCGAGAAAATTTATCGCCATTATATAGGTACCAAGAGAAGGTCTCGGCGCATATTTTTTTGCTGCAAATCCAACTGCAAAATGACCGATGAACATTATTGCTTCCTTATTTCTTTTTCCACGTTGTTCCCTCTTTTCCGTCTTCGAGAGTGATGTTGAGTTCATCATTTAGTTCTTTGCGAATCAAATCAGAAAACAACCAAAGTTTTTCTGATTTAAGTTTTTCTCTTAGTTTGATGAAAACTTTCATCACTTTATCTTCCTTTAAAATGGAAGTTGTTTTGTTTTCATTTTCCTTCGGAATAATTCCTAAAACATTTCCACCAACTTCAGAAAAGAATAAATCAATTTCTTGTAGTTGTTCTTTGCTTACATTTCCGCTTGCAAGAAGTGTATTTACTTCTCTGCTGAAATCAAACAGCATTGCAATTACTTGCGGCGTGTTGAAATCGTCGTTCATCGCTTCCATGAATTGCAATTTGTAATTTGTAATTTCAAATGGTTTGTGGTTTGTGGTTTGTGGTTTGCGTTCTTCTTTTCCCAAACCTCCCCCCTCCAACCCCAAACCTTCTCTCACTTTCTTCACCGTATTCAAAAGTTTCTCATATCCTTTCGCTGAAGAAGAAATTGCTTCTTCCGAAAAATCGAGTGTGCTTCGGTAATGACTTTGTAAAATAAAAAAGCGAAGAACAATTGGGTCGAATTTCTTGAACAAATCTTTCAGCGTTGTAAAATTTCCGAGCGACTTGCTCATCTTTTGTCCGTTGACGGTTACGAGATTGTTGTGAAGAAAATATTTTACAAATGGTTTTCCGTTCGCACATTCACTTTGCGCAATTTCACATTCGTGATGCGGAAATTGATTATCCATTCCGCCGCCGTGAATATCAAATGTTTCACCGAGATATTTCATTGACATCGCGGAACATTCCACATGCCAACCGGGAAACCCTTTTCCCCACGGTGAACTCCATTGCATTATGTGTTCGGGTTCGGCGCGTTTCCACAATGCAAAATCGTTCGGAAATTTTTTTTCGCTTCTCGTTTCTACACGCGTTCCGGTTTCTGATTCTTCGATAGTGCGGTTGGAAAGTTTTCCGTATTCTGAAAATTTTGAAACATCGAAATACACCGAGCCGTTTGATTCGTATGCAAAACCTTTTTTGATGAGTGTTTGCACAATTTCAATTTGTTCGATAATATGTCCCGTTGCGCGCGGAGAAATATCGGGACGAACAACATTCAGCGTGTCCATATCTTCAAAATAACTGCGCGTGTAATACTCCGCAATTTCCATCGGATGTTTTTTTTCGATGCGGCTTTGTTTCAACATTCTGTCTTCGCCTTCGTTTGTTTCGCCGAGTAAATGTCCAACGTCGGTAATGTTTTGCACGTAGGTTACATTGTAGTTTAAATATCGAAGATATCGGATAATGATATCGAACGAAACGTAACTTTTTGCGTGACCGATGTGTGAATCGCCATACACCGTTGGTCCGCAAACATAAACACCAACGTGTTTTCCGTTTTCGTCAAGCGGTTTGAATTCTTCTTTTTTTCGTGTGAGGGTGTTGTAAATTGTTAATGGCATATCATTTTATAGTTTCTTCTCGTATACTCTTTCTTCCACAACTCTATCACCAATCATCACAATAATTTTTCCGTCTTTACCAAACACTATTGGCAAACCGAGTTTTCGTTTGCGTTCTAATTCTTCTGCGATAGCAGTTTTCACACCAATGTCTATTTTATCAGCGATATATTCTTGTTTTGGTTCTTCAACTTTATACGTCATATTTTTTTTCATTTGTTTTGAAAGTAAAATGTTTATGAGTTCAGAATTTTCTTTGAGAGCAACAATGTGCATCTTATTAAATGTGTTATCATAAATTTTCCATTTATCAACTATTGGCAAATACAAGTTTACAAAATTTTGAACGCTTCGCTCATATCGCCTTCGCACAACATCATCGGGAATAAAATGTCCACCTTCGCGAACACGGTTTTGAATGCGTTCAATTGCAAGTTCCGCGCTTTCAATCCAAATATAAATGAGCGTAATAAAATATCCATCTTCCTTACATTCTTTCAAGAACGGAACAAATGATTTTGATGAAAGCGTTGTTTCAAACGCGAAATCTTTCTTTTGTTCTTTAAGTTCATTCAAACGTTCGAGCATCAATCTTCCAGCGGCAACAGCAACGGATTCCGTGTTGAACGCAGAAAGTCCTTTCGCAATAAAATCTGCATTGACAAATTCATTGCATTGTAAAAAGTCGGGAAGAAGCCGCAGCGCAACCGTAGTTTTTCCCGCGCCGTTTGGACCAGCAATAACATAGAGATTTTGCATTGTTACTTGTTCATCAATTCCTTCGCGCTTTTCAATGCGGCATCAGTAACTTTTTCTCCGCTCATTAGTTTTGCAATTTCAACAACGCGTTCTTTTTCAGAAAGTTTACGAATCGAAGTCGCCGTGCGTTTTCCGTTTTCAATTTTTTCCACAACAAAATGCGAATCTGCAAATCCTGTAATTTGCGGTAAATGTGTAATCGAAATTACTTGATGGTGTTCGGAAAGTTGTTTCAAACTTTTTCCCACTGCTTGTGCAATTCTCCCGCTGATGCCAACATCAATTTCATCAAAAATCAAAACGGGAGTTGTGTCTGCTTTTGCTAACGATGATTTCAGCGACAGCATAATGCGCGAAATCTCTCCACCGGAAGCAACATCAATCAATGGTTTCGGTTCTTCTCCCTTATTGGTGGAAACGAAAAATTCTATTTCATCAAATCCATTGGAAAATAATGCAACACGTTTTTTTCCAATCGTTGCATATAGTTCATCACCATTGAAAATTTCTTTCTGAAAAATTTTCGTTTCAAAAATTCCATTGACAATTCCTAATTCTTTCAACGATGATTCGATTGCTTTGTTCAATTTCTTTGACGCAGAAATTCTTTTGTCGGAAATTTGATTCGCAAGTTTTTCACATTCAACTCTTGCTTTCCCAAATTCGGAAGAAAGTTTTTGAATCTCCTTTTCAAAGTTTTCCACGAGGGATATTTCCTGTTCGAGTTCATTTCTTTTTGCGAGAACTGTTTCCAACGTGCCGCCGAATTTTTTCTTTAATAAAGAAATTTCACCGGCGCGAATTCGCATTTCATCAATTTTCTTTTCATCAAACTCCAACGTGTTGCGATAACGTTGAATTGAGTTTGCGCTTTCTTCTACGCTTGCAGTTGCGGAAATAATTTCTTTCGTAATTTCAGAAAACGATTCATCGAGTTTCAAAAGTTCATCGAGTTTTTTCTGTGCAAGTTTCAGTTGAACCGAAATTGCATTCTCATTATCGTACAGAATTTCGTACAGTGAAGTGGTGAGTTCGTAAATCTTTTCTCCGTTTTGCAATTTGCGAATTTCTTTTTCCAACAATTCGTCTTCGCCAACTTGCGGATTCACTTTTTCTATTTCCGAAAGTTGAAATTGAAACAACGAAAGTTTTTCTTTCAATTGCGATTCTTTCTGTTCTAACAATTTTTTCTCATTCAGAATTTTTCTTGCGTGGAAAAACGTTTCGGAATATTTCCTCAATTCATTTTCAATGTTTGCAAACTGGTCAAGATATTCGCGATGTTTTTCTTTTCTAAGCAACGATTGATGCTCGTGTTGTCCATGCAAATCCACAAGTTCATCGCCGATTGCTTTCAGCACAGAAACGGAGACTTGCGCATCATTGACGAAACATCTGCTCGTTCCTTTTGTTGATACTTCTCTTCTGAGTAGAATCTCATCACCGCACTCGATTTCATTCTCCTTAAAAACACTCTTCACATTTGCAAATTGTAATTTGAAATTTGCAATTTTAAATGTTGCTTCAACAATTGCTTTCTCACTTCCGCTGCGAATCATTTCCGAATTTGCACGTTCGCCAATTGCTAAACTCAACGCATCAATGAGTATAGATTTTCCTGCGCCGGTTTCGCCGGTGATAATATTCAACCCACGTTCAAACTCAATTGTGAGTTCTTCAATGATTGCAAAATTTTTGATGTGAAGTTCGTTCAGCATAAAATCGGCGAAAAAGTACTCAAATTTCAGAAAGTATTTAAAACAAAAAATGGCGAATCAATTTCTTGAATCGCCACTCTACTGTTGCTCTGCCGTTAATCGAAATAATTATAAACGTAAATCAATTCCCGTTGCGGTTCATTCACGAGATTATACCACAGTTCCCGAACTTCGTTTCCGAAATCATCGAACATCATTCTGTGAGAACCATTCTGGTTAAATACATGCTGGTCAATAACATTTCCACGCTCGTTATACCGATAAAAAACTTTTGTTCGCACTGAGCCATCCGGAGTATATTCGAATTCGTACAGTTTATTCCCGGCACTATCATAGCGGACTTGCCATCGCGTCGCCGAAGAGTCCTCTGAACTGTAGTACTCCGTTTCCTTATTTCCCATACCCATCACTATCGGACTTTCACCGGGCCATGGTACAGTACTTATGCTTCTGTTTCCGAAATTTTTTAATCGCAATAACCGTTTCTCTTTCGTGGAGGAATCAATCGCAACGATTTCTGTTTTATACGCTGAACTTACGTATTGTTGTGACTCGGGAAGAGTTTGTTTTGGAATGATGTTCCCTTTGTAATCAAAATGCACCGTTTTAAGTTCCCGCTGTTTTTGGCTTGCTTTACCGAAAAAATACTGCCGCTCATAAATGGACATTGATTTTATTTTCCGCTCAACTGGTTGAACAACTTTCGTCGCTGTTACTTGTTTTTTGTTATTGCACTGAACGAGGAAAAAGGCAAGAAATATATAACTACAATAAATGAGCGGTTTCACTTTCATTGGCGTGGCAACTCTCTCTTCAAATTGGTTTACGAAAATATTCATCAATCACGGTCGGGTAGTTTGAAATGAATTACTTCTTCCCGTACTTCGTTTTATATTTTTCCCACAACATCGTATGGCGACTTGTTAAATCCACTTTCTTTCCTTCGATAAATTCCATTTCAACATTGGAGCGAATGTCGAGAATGTCGCCGTTGGTTACGATGAGCGTTGCGTCTTTTCCAACTTCAAGCGAACCGATACGATTATCCACTCCGAAAATTTGCGCGGGATACAGCGTCATTGCTTTCAACCCTTCGTTGTACGGAAGTCCGTACGCGACAGCAGTTGCAACTTGATACGGTAAGTTGCGATAATTTCCGTCGCCCCCTTCATCCGCAGAAATACAAAATTGAATTCCGGCATCGTATAATTTTTTTGGAAGAAGAAACGGCGTGTCGTACGCTTCGTAACTTCGACTCGGTGTTCGATGTGTTCCATCGGTAATAACAGGAATATTTTTCTTCTTCAACAAATCTACAACGCGCCACGCATCATTTCCGCCGACAATTATCAGTTTCACGTCTGCATCTTCAGCCCATGAAACTGCCGCTTCGATTTGGGACATTTCATTGGCTGTTACCATTACCGGTTCTTTCTTTTCGAGAACGGGAATCATTGCTTCCCAGCGAGAATCGTGTTTTACAATTTTGTTCGCGTTCTTCGCCATCCAATACGCTTTTGCATCGTTGAATGCGTTACGAATTTCTTTTAAAGAATTATCGCGGTCTTTCTTTTGGTCTTCTTCGCTGCGTCGTTCAAAAAAAGAAGTAGAGATTCTCATCGAAGGCCAGTTCACAATCATTCCCGCCTGCGCTTTCAACGTCATATCCTCGTACGTCCATCCATCGAGTTGAATAATTGCGGCGTTTCCGGAAATCACTCCTCCCTGCGGCGCGGTGAGTGCGTACGTAACTCCGTTTGCGCGTGTAACGGGAATAAGTTCACTTTCAGGATTCACGGCTCGTTCAGCGCGAACGTTTGGATTTATTCTTCCCGTTTCCGAAGCATCGCGAGTTGCACGAACTGCGCCGATTTCGAAAAGTCCGAGTGTTGTCCACGAAGAAAATAATCCGGGGTAAATATGTTTTCCTTTGCAATCAATGCGTTCATAACCGGGAGGAAGCATCATTGACTTACTCACGATTTCAATTTTTCCATCTTTGAAAGTGAGAATGCCATTTTCAATCGTCTCGCCACTCACCGTGTGAATTGTTCCTCCAAATAGTGCTATCGGTCTTTCTTGTTTCTTTCCGGGAATTTGGTCGGAAGAATAAAGCGGAGAGTTGAGAGCAAAGAGCAAAGTGAAGAAACTAATAACTAATGACCAATGACTAATGACGTTCATGTGTAATTTGCAATTTGTAATTTGTAGTTTTGAATTTTGGTTTTTCATTTTTGTATTCCTTTCAATCTTAATTTTTATTATCCATTCCCTTGGAAGGGTGGTCGTAAATATCATCGTATTCACCGCGCCATTTCTTTTTTGGTCCATCGCCGCCGCCATCGCCTTTTTTCTCTTTCAAAATTTTCTGAACGAGCGTTGCGCGCATTTCAGTAATTGTATCATTCATCGCTCGGTCTTCGTTCCTGTCGAAAAATTTCTTTCCGTCAATCCACGTTTGTTCGCACATTGCTATTGTTGAAAGCGGGCTCTCATTCCACACAACAAAATCAGCATCTTTTCCAACCTCGAGCGAACCAACGCGATTATCAATGCGCATTTGTTTTGCTGGATTCAGGGTAACAAAGTTCAATGCCTCTTCTTCTTTCAGTCCGCCGTACTTCATGGCTTTTGACGCTTCCGTGTTCAATCGTCGCGCAAGTTCATCGCTGTCAGAATTGAACGAAACGACAACGCCTTCGTTATGCATCAATGCGCCGTTGTAAGGAATTGCGTCGTACACTTCGAACTTGTACGCCCACCAATCGGAAAATGATGAACCGCCCGCCCCGTGTTTCGCCATCGCATCAGCAACTTTGTATCCTTCGAGAATGTGTTGAAACACGGCTATGCGAAATCCAAAATCTTCCGCAGTCCGTATCATTGCAAGTATTTCATCCTGACGATATGAATGACAATGCACGATTCTTTCTTTATTGAGAATTTGCAACACTGCTTCGAGTTCTAAATCTCTGCGCGGAGGAAGTGTCGTTCCCTCTTTATATTCTTTCCAACTTTTTTCGTAATCGCGCGCGGCTTGAAATTCATCGCGGATAATTTGTTCCACGCCCATTCGTGTTTGCGGATAGCGAGAAGTAAAATTATCTCCCCAATTACTTTGTTTCGGGTTTTCACCGAGAGCAAATTTTATTCCGGGAATCGCTCCTTCAAATTTCATTTCCTCCGGCATCATTCCCCAACGAAGTTTGATAACCTGATTTTGTCCGCCGATTGCATTCGCAGAACCGTGAAGTATATTCGCTGTTGTCAATCCTCCTGCAAGTTCGCGATAGACAGAAATATCATCGCAATCAATTACATCAGCAATGCGCACTTCGGCAGTAATTGCTTGTCCCCCTTCGTTCACGCTTCCGCTTGCTGCGCTATGTGAATGTGCATCAATCAATCCGGGGGAAATGTGTTTTCCCTTTGCTTCAATAACGACAGCGTTTTTCGGCGCAGATAAATCTTTTCCGACTTTTTCAATTTTTCCTTTGTGAATAAGCATATCACCGCTTTCAATTTTGCCTTGCGCTGATTGCGTCCAGATTGTTGCGTCGTTCACAAAAATATATTCCGGTTGTTCAGGAAGTTTTTCTCTCCCGAAAACTGTTGGAGGAAACATTTGCTGAGGATATGTTGCCGTTTGCATTTCCTTTTTCTTTTTTGAAGTATCGGCTTCGGGAACAAACGGAGAAGTGCGAATTGCATTCCACGAAAAAGTTTTTCCGTCGCTCATTTCTCCCGTTCCAAGAATTTCATCTTTCGAAATCGTACCGCTCATTCTAATAACGCCTTTCATTCCGTTTGCAGAATCGCCGCTGAAAGAAAGCGAAATCATTTTTTGTGAAAGTGAAACAGAAGAAAGTTTTGTTGCGTTGGAATCCGTTGTTTTCTTTCCTTTTGCAAGCGAGCCATTCAAACCATCCATTTCTCCTTTCAACCACATTGTAAATTCTTCTTTGTTAATCGTTGTTTGATATGTTCCTCGCGCATCAACCATTGGCAACGTTGTGATTTCGTAACGATTGCCATCAACCCACACGTCGAGAATTTTTGTTTTCTCTTTAAACAAATCTCCGTCGGTGATAACGAGATTTGCAATTTTTCCTTTTTCGATTGAACCGAGCTTACTCTCAACACCAAACATTTTTGCCGGAGTTGTTGTGAGCGAAGCAAGCGCAACCTCTTGTGGAAGTCCACGGTCAACTGCTTTGCGAATGTTTTCCCAAAATTTATCTTGCTCTTTCATTGTCGAAGTTGTGAAAGCAAATTGAACGCCGGCATCGTTTAATCGTTTCGGATTTTCGGGAGCGTTGTCCCAATTCATCATTTCGCTGAGTTCAACATTCACCGCATCTTCTGGCGTTTCCACATTCGGTGCTTTCGGAAAATTGACCGGAAGAATGATTGGCGTTTTCAAATTTTTAATTGCGTCGAGATGACGGTATTCGTAACCATTGCCTCGAAGAATCAAATTCAGTTTGAATTCATCGGCAATCTTTTTCGCGCGAAGTTCGTTGAGTTCATCGGAAGTTTCAACAATAAGTGTTTGTCTTTGTGAAATTAAATCTTGTAATGAAGCGAGCCCATCATTTGTTTCGGGACGAGTGAGCGATGGATATTTTTTGTATGCATCGTTTGCTTTTTTGTACCAATCGGCATCGTTCAAACTTTGGCGAATGAGCGCGATGACTCCCATCAAGGAATTCGGATATCCATCGGAAAAGAAATCTACATCAAGCGAAGCATGCATTCCGACATTTCCTTTCACAACAAGTTCATTTGTTTTTCCATCACCAAGATTCACCATCGCGCTTGTTCCCTTAATATTTCCTTTGGGTGGAACTACGAGAGCCGAAGTAAATCCCATTTTGCGCATTCCTTCCGCCGATTTAGTATCGGGAGAAAAAATATCCATTGCGTTTGTTTGTGGAGAAATTTTTTCATTCCAATACTTCGCGCCGCGTGGCTGTTCCTGTTGTTGCTGCGGTTGAGGTCTTCCCCCACCGCGTTGTGGTTGCTCTTGTTTCGGCATTCCATAATCGGAATACGATTCAATCAATCCGGCGTAAATTGTTTTTCCGTTCAAATCCCAAACGCGAGCATCGGCGGGGAGAGATATTTTTTCGCCGACGGATTCAATGATTCCGTCGCGAAGAATAATTGTTCCTTTCTCAATTACTTTTCCGGGAGATTGAACGATACGGACGTTTGTTAACGCGTGAACACGGGGCGTGTTTTGTCGAATGCCTTCAACGTGTGCCGTTTGCGTGTTTGATTTCTGGAAGAAAAAAAGAACGCACCCAAGCGTAAGAATGTAGAGATAGAATTGTTTCATAAAATCCGAATTTGTGAACGTGATAAAATACTGTAGTCCTTAGACTTTGAGCAACAAAAAATGGTTTGCATTATACGAAACTATTTTTGAAAAAAGAATAGAAAGCATAAAATTTAATTTCGCCTGTTAACGCCCAATAGAAATGTCAGTATTAGCTGACCATTAGAAATGTCAGGGTGAAGATACAAAATGTTGCGAATCAATTTTGGAAAAAGCTGGAAGAAGTTTCGCTTTTCCCAGCGGTTTATTTCTCCACGGATGAGTTGACGGGGGGTGGCAACTCATCCGTGGAGAAATCGGTTTTTCCGCAAGCGCTCGATACGCCAGTTCGTTCTCGTGCCAATAGAGATGCACCGAACCATCGAGC
>JAGXRH010000155.1 GCA_018335975.1 Ignavibacteriales bacterium | reverse complement strand
GAAAGGTATCAGAAGTTTCGCAACTGTCATCGCGGGAGTTCCGGATGTTGTTCGGGGAAGTTATCCTCTCATCCGGGGAAGTTTCGGTGCCATTTGCAGACTTGCAGATGTGATTCGGGGAACTCCGGATGGAAAGTGGGGAGGTTCAGATGTGGTATCGGGAAGTTAGGTGTGGTATCGGGAGTTCCGGATGGAATGCGGGGAATTTCGGATGAAAAGTGGGGAAGTTCAGATGTGGTATCGGGAAGTTACGGTGTGGTATCGGGAGTTCCGGAAGAGAGCGTGGGGTTTCCGGATGATATTCGGGGAAGTGTAGATGATTTTCTGACATGTTCAGAAGGCATCCGGACAGGTGCAGATGGTTTCCGGACAGGTGCAAATGGTTTCCAGACAGGTATAAATGGTTTCCAGACAGGTATAAATTGTTTCCAGACATGTGCAAATGGTTTTCGGACATGTGCAGATGGTTTCCAGACAGGTGCAAATGGATTCCAGACACGTGCAGATGGCATCCGGACAGGTGTAAATGGTTTCCAGACAGGTGTAAATGGTTTCCAGACAGGTGTAAATGGTTTCCAGACAGGTGTAAACGGTTTCCAGACAGGTGTAAATGGTTTCCGGACAGGTGCAAATGGTTTCCAGACAGGTGTAAATGGTTTCCAGACAGGTGTAAATGGCTTTCGGACATGTTCAAACGGTTTCCAGACAGGTATAAATGGTTTCCAGACAGGTGCAAATGGTTTCCGGACAGGTGTAAATGGTTTTCGGACAGGTGCAAATGGCATCCAGACAGGTGTAAATGGTTTCCAGACAGGTGTAAATGGTTTTCGGACATGTGTAATTGGTTTCCGGACATGTGTAAATGGCATCCAGACAGGTGTAAATGGTTTCCAGACATGTTTAGATGGCATTCGGACAAGTGCGGAAATGATTTGTAACCTTGAAAATTGCGCAAAAACAATGTTTTTTTCAATTTTAACACTTCAATCGCTCAAAAAGAACTTTTTTCTGACATTAAGGCAAAGGAGAAGGAAATTGGTTAGGTTGGATTGGAAAATGATTGGCACGAAACTTGCTAATTACGGTTTTGAAAAGCTTACCACCTCGCTTTTTCTCGAAGTGGATTACATCTTTTGGTTAAGAAAATTTTTGCAAAAAGTATTGACATTGAAAAAATAATTTCTTACTTTCTACCCAAGTTTTTTAGCACAGTATTTTATTTCACTGTGACCCCGACGACGAAGAAGAGAGATAAAACCCCTCGCAGATTTTACCCCCCATCTCCTGCCGCAGCCACCGTGTTTGTAATGCTGTTTATTTGTCTTTTACTGATAGGAAATTTGCTTACAAAAAAATATTTTTACACGAACGATTTATCTTATATTATCGCCAACCAAAAATGAAAACAACGGCACAAACGAACTATGAAAACCATTGAAGAAAAAATTCATGAACTCCCGCCCGAACTCAAAATCGAAGCGGAACAACTCATTGATGACTTAATTGAAAAGCATACGAAACGAGAACCCAGAAAAATGCAATTAACATGGGCGGGGGGCTTACGAGAGTTTCGCAACCAATTCACTTCCGTTGAACTCCAGCACAAAGCGCTTGAGTGGTGGGGTGATTAGTGTATCTGGTTGACTCAAATATTTGGCTTGAACTTCTGTTAGAGCAAGAGAAACAAGAGGAAGTGCGGGAATTTCTGAATCGCCTCGACGGAAACGAATTATCAATTACGGAATTCTCATTGTATTCTATCGGTCTGATTTTGACGCAACTCAAGAAACAAAACTTGTTTGAAGATTTTCTTACGGATACCATTATGAGCGCCGGTGTTCATTGCGTTCGTCTTACTCTGGATGAATTGAAAGAACTGCTTTTGATGACGAAACAACATCTTCTCGACTTTGATGATGCGTATCAATACACTGTTGCAGAAAAATATGATTTGCATATTGTAAGTTTCGATACCGATTTTGATAGAACTCCGCGAGGACGGATGACACCGCAGCAAGTTTTGAAAACTATTACGCCATAAACCTCATAGAATACAAACGCCAGTGATGTTTTTATTTTATCCCGTAACGTAACGTCATATTGAGCGAAGTAGAAATATCGTTGCGTAACTACTCACACTACAATTTTGAAAACTTTATGAACAACAATAACTCATTCTATAACAAACTATGGAGTGTAACTATGAAACGCATCACTCTTATCGAGTTTAGTCAAGTGTGGTTTTGCTCACGTTGTAAAGATTCGTACTTTTTCACCACGTTTTACTTTTAGGAATTATAGATTATGACACAAACATTAGAAGCCGTATATGAAAATAATATGTTGAAACCGCTCACACCGTTACAGGGACTCTTGGAACAACAACGTGTGGAAGTTATCGTTTCTGTCCAAGCGAAAAAGCAATCACTACGTTCTCTCGTTGGAACATTGACACAGAACGAAGCGCAAGAAATGCAACGGACAATAGAAGAAGAGTTTGAATGCTGAAAAAGAACGGTACGCCAATTCCCGAAAACGATATGTGGATTGCCGCAACGTGCAAGAAACTCAACGTACCGCTTCTTACACAAGACAAACATTTTGAATCCGAAAAATTGAGAACTTTAATTTCATAAAAATATGAGTACACAAACACTAACGAAGAAAAATGATAGAATAGGAAAAGAGTTGAAGAAAAACTCTCAACCCAAAAACAGTATCCCCAACATCTACCCTCACATCGTTTGCAACCCAAAAGTATTAGGAGGAAAACCAACGATTTTGGGAACGAGAATTTCCGTAGCGACAATTGCAGGATATTACCAATTAGGAATGAGTGTTGATGAAATTCTTATCGCATTACAACATCTTTCGTTGGCGCAAATACATTCGGCATTAGCATATTATTTTGAACACATTGACGAAATGGATGTACAGATAGCAAACGAAAAAAATGTTGAACTCTGGAAAAAACAAGTTCATCCTCACCCGAATGTAATTGCAGTGTAAAATGAAACTTACTCTTTTTCTTGATGAAGACATTCACTTATTATTAGCAAATGCCTTGCGGAAAAGAGGATTCGATGCGCTTCACGCACAGGAAGCGATGAGAAAAGGAAAATCTGACGAAGAACAATTTAATTTTGCTCAACTGGAACAGCGTGCGATTTTTTCCTATAATGTTAAAGATTTTATTTTGATACATAATGAATGCGCGAAGAGGAACAAAAATCATCAGGGAATTATTCTTTCCAAACAACGAACATTTTCTGAAACATTAAGCCGGCTTCTTCATTTTTTACAAACACATTCACTCGAAGAAGTAAAGAATCAAATATATTTTTTGTAAACAAACAAACTAACAAATTTTTATTTTTACTCACACTACAATTTTAAAAACTTTATGACCAACAATAACATATTTAATTACAAACAATGGAGTGTAACTATGAAACACATCACTCTTATCGCTTTTAGTCAAGCACAGTTTTGCTCTCGTTGTAAAGATTTGTACTTTTTCACCACGTTTTATTTTAAAGAACCATAAATTATGACACAAACAGAATCACACGTTCAAATTGAAAAACAACTGATGCAATTAGATGAAAACGAACAACAAAAAGTTTTTTCATTCATTCAATCGTTGCTTAATCAAAAACGCACGCAAGAACCGAGCGATTTACGAGAACTGGAAGAACTCATCGCAGTGGGAAGCGGTACGCTCTTTGATGGCGCAGAAGAACACGACCACTATGTGTATGGAACACCGAAGAAACAGATGTGATGAAAATATTTGTTGACACGTGGGGCTGGGTTGCTATTGCTGACGACAAAGATGCTTACCATAAAGACGCGATTCGTTTATATAAAGATTCCGTGCTTATTCGTGGAAATAAACTTATCACGAGCGATTTTGTGCTGATGGAAACAATTACTGCGTTGCGTAAATCATTTGGGCATAACCGCACTCTGCAATGGATACAAAAAGTGAATGAGAAATCTGCTCGCGGTTTTTTGGATATTGTTCCCGCCGAAAGAACTCTTTACCAAAAGGCATTGCAACTCTTGACGCGTTATAGCGATAAACCAGACATCTCATTGACAGATTTTACTTCTTTTGTTGTAATGCAAGAACAACAAATTTATGATGTATTTACCGGCGATGAACATTTTGAACAAGTGAATTTAGGGTTTCGATTGTTGAAATAACCACAGCATTTTTTTTTAACACTGTAGAACAAATGCCATTTTGCTTGACTCACACTACAATTTTAAAAACTGTATGAACAACAATACAAAAATCTACAATGCCCGACATTATCCCCATTGAATCCATTGCGCGAAAAATACTTGTACTTCGCGGACAAAAAGTATTGCTTGATAAAGACCTTGCCGAATTGTATGAAGTTGAAACACGAGCATTAAACAAAGCGGTACATAGAAACATAGACCGTTTTCCGGAAGATTTTATGTTTCAACTTTCCAAAGAAGAATTCCAAAATTTGATGTTCCAATTTGGAACATCAAGTTGGGGTGGAACAAGGAAACTTCCGTACGCATTTACCGAACAAGGAGTAGCAATGCTTTCCTCTGTGCTGCGAAGTAAAAAAGCAGTGCAAGTGAACATCGCGATTATGAGAACGTTTGTTGAGTTAAGAAAATATCTCGCTACACAAAAAGATGTAAAAGTAGTTCTTGGCGAACACCAACGAATATTACAAAAACACGACTCCCAAATACAATTCATCTTTGAAGCGATTGAGCAATTGACAAAAGTGGAAGAAAAACCAAAACGCTCAATTGGTTTTCACGTTGAAGAACCGAAAGTGAAATACGGAGTTAAACGATAAGATTTTTTTATTTACGTAACGCAACGTCATATTGAGCGAAGTCGAAATATCGTTGCGTAACTACTCACACTACAATTTTGAAAACTGTATGAACAACAATAACTCTTTAAATAACAAACGATGGAGTGTAACAATGAAACACAATTATTTTTTCATTCTTTTCTTTTACTGCCAATTTGCAGTAAGTACATTTGCCCAGAATATGAATCCAATGAACGTCTTCGGCAATCGCGCCTATTCAATGGCAACATTGGATGGAAACGTATTCGCCGGAATGGAACGAACACTCACTAAAATCACTCCTCAAGGAGTATTTAATGATATGGCCGTGCTTTCTGCAGGTTCTACTACTCCATTTACTGGAGGATTTAAGCCAATCGCCATACATGATAATTTTATTATTTATGCTGACGGCGATTTTGAAACACAAGAAAGATTATGGACAAGCGCCAATGGTGGTACTTCATGGAGTCACATACAAACATCAGGATTGCCCTCTACGACAATCGGATGTTTTACGTTTGATAACAATGGAAATATCCTTGCAGGATCGGTAAGATTAACCGGCAACACCTACGGCGGAGGAGTTTATCGCTCCACCGACGCAGGCAGTACATGGACATTGATTGGAAATCAAAGCGCTGTTGGATTGGATATCACACAAGTAAGTAATATCATTATAAAAGGAAATATGATTTTTGTTGGAACTTTTTCAACAGGAATGATATTTCGATCTTCAGATAATGGAAATCAATGGCAGAAACTTACTAATGGGATTGAAAACTACAATATTATTTCACTTACTATTAACGATAGTGGTACGCTTTTTGCAGGCACGGGAACTGGAAACGGAACTCCTTCTGGAGGCAAAGGCGTTCTTCGATCTACAGATAACGGAGAAACTTGGACCCAAACCTCGCTGAACACACACTATATTTTTAATATAATGTATAAAAACGGAATTTTGCTTGCAGGATCTAAAACAGATAACGGCGGACTGTTTCGAAGTACCGATAACGGCACTACGTGGCAATCGGCAAACACCGGTCTCTATAGCGACTTGTTTTATGGCATTGATATCCATTGTCTCGCGGCAGATTCAACCGGCAATTTCTATTGTGGAACACTCATTGATGGAGTATTCAAATCAACTGACTTAGGACTTAATTGGTTTCAAATTGGTACACCAATAGAAGTGAAAACTGTTGCATATAAAGAAAATAATATGATGTTCGCACTGGGGAGGATGGGCTGGGGATATCGCTCAACGAATAATGGTACCACCTGGCGAAGAATAGACATCGCGACGCAAGGACTCGTGAGTGCACTTATCATAAATAGTGCAGGCACGGTCTGCGCTGGAACGAACAACGGCTTACGAACATCAGCCGACGATGGAGTGACGTGGATTACAAATGATAGTTTTCCCAATACTCCAGTCGAAGCACTTATTGTGGGAGGGACAACAATATTCGCAGGAACACTCAGCTCTGGTATCTATTTTTCCACCAACAATGGAACGACATGGACGCATGGAGATGACAACGAGGCAACAATATGGTCGCTTGCATTTAACTATACGAGCAATCATTTATTTGCTGGGCGCGCAGGTGTTTCTCGCTCAACTGATAACGGAACAACATGGCAAGTCGTGGGATTAAGTGATTATGCAAATACAGAAATTCAAATTTCAATAAATGCAGAAGGATATATTTATGCAGGAACGTATGATGGTGTTTATCGCTCATTGGACGATGGCACAACATGGGAATTAACGGGAGGACAAGGGAATCCTAAACAGAGCGGATTGAATAATCCTACAAACGTACAAGTAATTGCGCATTTCACTGATAGATTATTTGCAGGCACTGATAATGGAATATACGCTTCTCCTGACGGCGGTCTCACATGGAATCGTACTGATACAGGATTGGTAAGTACAAATGTAAGTAGTATCTCATTCAATCCAGATGGCTATATGATTGTAGGAGCAGGAGGAGGCGCATATAAAAGCATACATCCGATTGCACCGCTTACACTCACTCCGGGATTTCAAACTGAAACATTAAACAGTTTCGGTAACGTTCTTCTTGGGGTAATGAAAACAGATAGTATTACAGTTACCAATACTGGGACTGCAATACTGACGCTCAATGTTACACGTTATGGCAATACAGCATTTACCATCACTCCTTCATCAGAAACGATTGCACCCACGAAAACAAAAAATTTTTTTGTAACGTTTAATCCTACTGACACAGGAACAGTAAATGGAACACTTGTCTTTACGCACAATGCATCTGGCTCACCTGATAGTGTCGTGTTAAATGGCAAAGGCATCATTGCACGTTTTGTGCAATTTACCTCAATTGTTGATATCGGTAACGTTATTCTTGATACGTCAGGAACAGGTCAAATGAGTATTATGAACACGGGAAATGACAATTTGATGTTAAGTACGACAAGCACGAATAATCATTTCATTATTTCACCGATGTCTGACACGCTCACAGGTCTTGCAACGCATGACTATACGATAACTTTTGCTCCTTCTACGATAGGTAATGACAGCGGATTTATTGTATTCACTCACAATGGTCCAACATCGCCCGACTCGGTAAAAGTGAAGGGGAAAGGAATTCAAATTAGTATAACCGGAAGCGCCGGTACAAACGGAAGTATTTTACCATCGGGAACGGTTTATCTTAATTACCTTGCTGATACTACATTTACATTCACTCCAAATACCGGTTACCACATTGATAGCGTTTTCGTTGATGGAGTGTATGTGGATTCAACAACGAGTTATACATTCAACAACATTATTACAAACCACACAATACGCGTGGTTTTTGCAATCAACACAATCTCCATTACTGCAACATCGGGAGAGAATGGAACTGTTAGTCCTTTGGGAAATACGCTGGTGAATTATGGTGATAGTATTACCTATACTATTTCTCCGAACACAGGTTACAGAATATCGGGAGTGTTGATTGATGGGGAAATACCTGTCGGCGCGGTAGATGTTTATACATTTAGAAATGTAACAACACAACACACTCTTTCTGTTACATTTGCACTCAATGATACATCTTCCTATCGAACATTTCCCGTCAATACTAATTTATCATTAAAGCCAAACAAGTTAAAAGTAAAGAAGGGACAACGAGCGGCTATACCCAATGCTGTTAATTGGCGCGATACAGTCATTGTGAAAACAGGAGGAAAGAATGGAATCACCATTGGTATTCCGCAAGCAGATAAAAACCTTGCAAAAACGTTAGGATGGATACGCTTTAAGAGCGGAAATGATTTTGGAAAATTTTATACAAAACTTCAAACAAACATTTTGTATAACGCTCCATTCGATACTTTGCGGAAAGAAGGTTCAAACAAGAAGAAACGTTTTATAAAAGAACTGAAACCGAACGCTGAATCATACACGAATCCACTTGCTCAAGCGTTTGCCGTTTTCAAACTCAATGTACTTTCAAGTCAGCGCGGAATAACACCGAAGGGGCTGGATTCGCTTTCGTATGTTTCCGATGGAAGTATGTGGAATTTGATGACGCTACCAGAAATAATAAATCGTGTTGATACTATTCTCACTTATTACAAAACGAAAACACTCCCCAATGGAGATACCGCGAAAGTTGGCTCACAATCATTAGGGGATTTACAGGATTTTTTTAACGCAGTGAACACTGCCTTTGATACGACCATCGCATTGAATAATGGAGATTCGGTAGTAACGGGACAGGGGCTTAGTTTCGGTGGAGTAATTAATGTACGTGGGGTTTCTTTCTTGAAAAAAATCCAGGGAAGCAAGGTTGAACAAATTGCTACAGATTATGGAACGGAAAATATCCCGCTGGAAATGTTGCTTTCACAAAACTACCCGAACCCATTCAATCCTACAACAACGCTGTCATTTGTCATTAGTCATTCGTCATTTGTAACCCTCAAAGTTTACAATGTGCTGGGACAAGAAGTAGCAACACTATTGAATAACGAATCACTCGAAGAGGGAACATACGACATACAATTTGATGCGAGAGACCTATCAAGTGGAATGTATTACTACCGCTTAACAACCCAAACATTTTCGGAAACGAGGAAGATGTTGCTGGTGAAATAGAATAATCCGTTGAAAGAACAGAGTCCATTTTTGTTTTTAAAATGTCATTCACTCAATGAAACGAGCATTTCACACGCTAAAACGTTCCATTCGCTCAAAAACATGATTTTGCTATTGGAATTGGCAAACAAATTACTTAAATTTTCACCGCATTGATGATGTAATCACAATCAAATTTTTCATTCAACTTTTAATAAACAATATTGTGAAAGGTTAAAAATATGTTTATGAATAGAACAAAGTCAACACTACCTGTTATAATCATTGCAATTATCTGCAGTGTTACTATGATATTTTCGCAAAATAATTTGTGGAAACAAACGCAAGGACCGCACGGAGGAACTATTCGAGCAATACTTGTTGAGGACAGTACGAATGTTTTGGTTTCTACTGGTGGGTGGATGTTTGGGGGAGTACCTTATATATACCGCTCTACTAATAGCGGCGATTCCTGGTTAGAATATTCTGCAAAGAAATTGAATGAATTTTCTCTATGGAAATTAAAACGACTCTCAAATAAGGATATTTTTGCAGCTTCTTCGCAAGGAGTATATCGTTCCAAAGATAATGGGTATTCGTGGGAGAAAGCAACTAATCAGATGGGTACAAATTATGATATCGCCATATCGTCAACAGGGAGAATCTTTGCAACATGTCTTGAAGATAATTATCAAGGGATTATATTTTCAGACGACAAGGGAAAAACGTGGAAACATTCAGAAATAGATTCTATAACAATTTATGCAATTGATATAAGTTCTGTCGGAGATGTTTTCGCCGTTGGACAGAGGTGGAGAGATAATAAAGTAAAGTTTTTGCACTCGGAAGATAACGGACTTTCCTGGCAAGAAAAAGACTTTGAGTTACGTGCCGCACTCCCTGCGATGGTATTAAAAGTTGATATGATAGGGAATATCTTTGTTTCTTGTTGGGGAGAAAATTTAACATTACGTTCTTCGGATAACGGCGAGACATGGGACAAACTGTACGAACGACTCTCTCCGTTTTCATCCCTTGCTGTTACATCAACAAATAAATTATATGCAGGTACATCGAATGGACTCTATGAATCTACTGACAACGGAATAACATGGAGTCAAAATAACTCCTTGCCACAACACGATTTATTCCCAGCAATTGAAGTAAACTCTCGTGGTCAAGTATTCGTTTCTGCTTATTCTAAACTTTATCGTTCCGATGATAATGGAGAGACTTGGAAAAAAATTGGTGTTCCAAATTCTACAGTAAGGTGTATTACAATTTCTCAGCAAGGTACAATCCTTGCTACAACCTTTCGTTCAACTGATAAAGGAAACACATGGAAAACTATGGATGATTTAACAATGCCAGCTTTTACTTCTAATTACGCTGAAGACATTCACGGAAATCTTTTCTTTGGTTGTGGAACTGGATTGTATCGCTCTACTGACCAAGGTGGAACGTGGTCATTATTTTCGCTAGAAGGTGTTTGGGTTCACAAAATAGTTTACAACCCGATGAGTGGTAATATTATTACGTTTGGAAATGTGACAAATCATTCTACACAGTCATTTCGAGTATATCCAAATGGTGAATGGACGAGCATTAATATGATTCCAGGAACTTCTTCTCTGGTTTCTAATTCAAGGGGAGAAATATTTTCTGGAACACCAGGAGGAGTGGGAATTGAAGCGAGCGGCATATACAAATCTTCAGATGATGGAAATTCGTGGGTAAAAATATTTACTCCAGATTTTAGTTTCCAATCCGATCATTATGAAGGCATCACGCTAGCAATTAACCCGGCAAATAATGATATCTATGGAGTGACCCTCCGTCATGGAATGTTTTCTTCAAGAGATAATGGAATATCGTGGTTAAAAGTTACTATACCACTTAAACCCCAAGAACAACCCGATGGAATTCCTAGTCTTGTAATAAATTCTCAGGGCCATATTTTTGTAGGAACGAAAGGAGAATTACTTTGCTCTCGAACGAATGGAAAAACATGGTTTCCCATCAGTAACGATATTCCTTTCAATTTCTTTCGCGCTCTTGCTGTTGATGCTGAGGGTTACTTATATACAGGACCACAAGATGGCGGAGTTTATCGAACACGAGTATCAACATCACCGAATATCTCAACCGAAGGGGTTTTCCGTTCATTCAACGCAACTCCATCGCTTTCTGAAAAAGCAAAGAAGTTAAAATTCAAAAAAGGTGTTTTGCAAAGTCAACCGAATCTCGCAAGCGCAGCGGAAGCATTGTTTACAAAATTAGGAAAGAATGGTGCAACGTTTCTCGGAGTTCCACAAACACAAACCAGTTTGAAGAAACAATATGCGTGGGTTCAGTATAAAAAAGCGAGTGAATTAGGAAAACTGTTTACGCAAACACATACGGGAGTTGCATATCCGTTGGATTATCAACGCAACGGAACAACGACAATAAAGAAGTTGGCGAATGCAATTAAACCGAGCAGAAGCGCATTCAACAATGTGGCGTGGGAACAGTTGGTGTTGCTCAAGATGAATATTCTCGCAAGTAAAAAAGGAATAACGCCTGCAGGATTTGGCGATTTGGAACTCAATGTGCAATCGAGTCTGTGCGGGAAAAATTTATTTGAACAACCGCTTTCCTTTATAAGTAATTACGTTGATAGTTTGATGACATATTATAACACGCGAGGAATGAATAATGATAATGCGTATGCCGAACTGAATACATTCATAACTACGGTCATCAAGCCAATCAACGAAGAATTTGCAGCGGAACTGACAATGAGCAATTACGAACTTGACGCATTGGGAGTGATGAGCGGAAAAGAAGCGTATCCAATGGTCTTGAAGGGAGTGCAATATGCTGATAGCGTGAGGTTGGTAAAATATGTTCCCGGGAAAGTAAAACAAAATAAAGATATTGTCGAAAATACCCCGACTGAATTTTCTCTTGAACAAAACTATCCCAATCCGTTTAATCCGACGACGACGTTGTCATTCGTTATTGGTCATTGGTCATTCGTAACGTTAAAAGTTTATGATGTTCTCGGTCGCGAGGTTGCAACGTTACTCAAGAACGAAGCGATGGAAGAAGGGGAACACGAAGTAGAATTTGATGCAAGCGCATTGACGAGTGGAATGTATTTCTACCGATTAACAACCGGAACATTTTCGGAAACGAGGAAGATGTTGCTTATAAAGTAACACCGCTTCAACATAAATTAAACCCGATTTCTACAAAGAGAATCGGGTTTTTTGTTTTCAGTACGGAGAATTGAAAAATAATTTTCACGCGTGATGAAGTTTCGCAGTTTCATTTTGTTTTTCAGTATGCAAATCTCTATATTTTCCCCGCATTTTAAAAAGATTGTATCGTTATGCGTGTTATTTGTTTACTTTTCTGTCGGTTAAAATTCAGTTCTTTCATTGCGGACGCAATAAAAATTACCGGGGGTTGTAAATAAACAGCAGGGCAAGTGTACTCCGTCCCACTCTTCTCAAGGTGGGACGTTTTTTTTCTCCTGGAAGGAAAGTTTTGTGACCATACGGGATATTGCGCAACAGTTAGAATCGTGGGCGCCCAAAGATTTAGCGTGGGAAAAAGATAATGTCGGATTGCAGGTCGGCGATGCAAACATTCCCGTCGAGCGAATTCTGGTAGCGTTGGATGTAACCGAAAATATACTCTCGGAAGCAAGAGAAAAGAATGTTCAACTTATTATTTCTCACCACCCGCTTTTATTTCGCCCGCTTGCTTCTGTAACACCGAATGACCGCGTCGGTGCGTTGGTTCTCCAACTTATTCGGAACAACATCGCGCTCTATTCTGCGCACACCAATTTAGATTTTACGAAGAATGGCGTTAGTACTGCTTTGGCTGAACAACTCGGATTAACGGATATTCGATTTCTAGTTCCTCTTTCACCAATGCAAAAAAAAGTTGTCGTCTTTGTTCCGGAAAACTCAGTGGAAAAAGTCGCTGAGGCGATGACGAAGGCAGGCGGAGGCATTATCGGCAATTACGATTCGTGTTCATTTCGTTCGGAAGGAACGGGAACATTCCGGGGAAATGTGTTTGCACATCCTACGGTGGGAACAGTGGATAAATTAGAATCGGTCGCGGAAGTACGGTTAGAAATGGTGGCGCCAAAATGGAAACTGCCCGATGTTCTCACGGCAATGAAATCCGCTCACCCGTACGAAGAAGTTGCGTACGATGTCTATCCCATCGAGAACATATCGAGTGAATGTGGAATGGGAGCAATCGGAACACTTACGAAGCCGATGTCCCTTACAGAATTTATTCCCTACGTAAAAGAAAAACTGGGAATTCCGTTTCTCCGTTATTCGCAAGGAAAAACCGATGTGGTTGAACGAGTTGCGGTGTGCGGAGGAAGCGGTTCGCAATTTCTTTCGAACGCAATTTCCCAAAAAGCGGATGCGTACATTACTGCCGACATCACCTATCATACGTTCCACGAGGCAGAAGGAAGAACAATATTAATGGATGCAGGACATTATGAAACTGAACGGCACATCCTTCCCCGAATAGTTCAAGTCATCGAAAATGAATACCGAAAGCGGAACGAAGCGGGGCAAATTTTTCTTGCGCAGGCAACAAGCAGCGCAATACACTGGCAATAAAAGTTTAATCACCATAGAGAGAGAAGAATGAAAACCAAACTACATCGAATATATTCAGTACAACAAATAGATATCCGCCTTGATGAATTGGAAGAACTCAAGGGAGACCTTCCTGCAGAAGCGGCGCGATTACATTCGGAAATTGATACACGCGTGCAGTATTTGACGGCATTGCAGGAAATGATTACGAAAGCGCTGGTAGAACGCGAGGAAACCGATACCGAAATTTCTTCCGCCAAGGAAAAAATAGAAAAATACCGAGCGCAGCAAATGGACGTGAAAACGAACAAACAATATGACGCGCTCGCAAAAGAAATCGAATCATCACAATCGGAAATTCTGAAGCAGGAAAAAGAATTTCATACGCTCGAATCGAGAGCGTCAATGGCAAAAATAGATAGCGAAAAAATTTCCCTTGAGTTGCCTGCGCTTCGCGAAGAATTGCAAGACATTGAAGAGCAGTTAAAAGAAGTCTCGGTTGAAAATTCCGGCGAAGAACAAATCTTGAGAGCAAAACGCGAAAAACTTGTCGCAGAAATCGAGCCGCAGGATTTAGTGATGTACGACCGCATCCGCAAAGCAAAGAATGGAAAAGGAATTGTCTCCGTATTAATTCGTGAAGAGGGAAAGACGAAAAAAATGAAAGAAGGAACGTGCGGCGGTTGCTTCCATCGCGTCCATCCCGAACGATTGGTGGAATTGCGCACTCTCGAAAAAATGTTTACGTGCGAGCATTGCGGGAGAATTCTCGTACCGCCGGAAGTAACGGAATCGCTGGAAACGATTTTACAAGAAGCATAGAGTGTAATTATAAAAAAAATTTCAGTACATCTGGCAATCGTGGTGCCATTGGCATCAAGGAAAGTCCGGACTTCAAAGGGCAGAGCGTCCTGTTGTAATGACGGGAACAGCGTTGAGCAATCAATGCCGATGGATAGTGTCACAGAAAATATACCGTCACGATTTATTCGTATGAATGAATCGGGATAAGGGTGAAATGGCGAGGTAAGAGCTCACCATCCCGTAGAGCAATCTGCGGGAGCGATAAACCCCGCTCGAAGCAAGAACGCGTAAGAGAAGAATTTCTGCCACAGGTAGAAAGTGAAGTTGCCCGCTTCATCCGTTTACCATCTTCTCGGGTAGTTCGCATCAGAGAAATGATTGCCTCTCCGCCTCTGGCGGAGAAACAGAATTCGGCTTACCGATGTACTGAAATAATTTGTCGTGATAAAAGAATATCGAATCAAAAAAACAACTTCGTGAATCAATCCCCCAAAAAATATCGCTGGAATTTTGTTACCGAACCCGAACAGGGATTACAAATAACATTAGAGAGCGAATTAAACATCACTCCCTCGTTAAGTACCGTACTGATAAATCGCGGGATTACGTCGTACGATTTAGCGAAGCAGTTTTTTCGTCCGACATTTGCAGATATGCACGACCCGTTCCTGATGGAGGGAATGGAGATTGCCGTACAACGGTTACGTTCCGCGCTCGAGAACAAAGAAAAAATTTTGATATTCGGCGATTACGATGTGGATGGTACAAACTCGACCGCGATGATGTACCTGTTTCTGCAAAGTCTGAATGCCGACGTCAGTTATTATGTTCCCGATAGAATCGTCGAGGGGTACGGCGTTTCCCTTTCCGGTATCCGCAAAGGGAAAGAGTTGGGAACCACGTTACTCATAACGGTTGATTGCGGAGTTACTGCAATTGAACAGATAGAGTTCGCGCGTGAATTGGGAATAGATGTTATCATTTGCGACCACCACCGCCCAGGAGAACAATTACCCAACGCGTTAGCCCTTCTCGACCCTTTGAAAGAGGGATGTTCCTATCCGTTTAAGTATCTTTGCGGGTGCGGTGTTGCATTTAAACTGATACACGGAATCCTGTTACGGCTCCACACCGATATTAACAAAGTGGAGGAAATCTTAAAAGAGTATTTACAATTTGTGGTACTGGCGACCGCCGCAGACATTGTTCCGATTACCGGCGAGAACAGAGTGTTTATGAAACTCGGACTCGAGCTGCTCAATCGCTCACCGCGAACAGGAATTCGTACATTGATTCAAACTGCCGGATTGAAATCCAAAAAATTAACCATCGCGCAAATTGTTTTTGTGCTTGCTCCCCGTATCAATGCCGTCGGGAGAATGGGGGATGCGCATCGTGCAATTCACCTCCTCACCTCCAACGATGAACAGGAGGCGAATGAACTCGCTTCCGTTCTGGAAAAAGAAAATACGGCGCGGCGTAAAGTGGACGAAGAAACTTTTTTAGAAGCGCAGGTTATTGCCGAAGAATTACTGAACCTTGATAATCCTGCCGCCCTTGTTCTTCATCAGGAACATTGGCATCCCGGCGTTATCGGTATCGTTGCGTCGCGCATTGTTGAAAAATACTATCGCCCCACCGTGATGCTTACGACGATTGACGGAAAAGTAAAAGGTTCCGCCCGCAGTGTGGATGGGTTCGATATTTATACTGCGCTTTCAAGCGTTGAAGAAAAACTGCTCCAGTTTGGCGGACATAAATACGCTGCGGGTGTATTATTAGAAAGCGAGCGTGTCGGTGAATTTCGGGATGCATTTTCAAAATCGGTCGGCGATTTAATGACCGATGAACTTCGCACACCGCGATTAACGATAGACTGCGAATTGCCGCTCTCCGAACTTACACCCCGCTTCATGCGCATCATCGAACAATTTTCTCCGTACGGTCCGCAAAATTCACGCCCGACATTTATTGCAAAAAATGTTATCGTGTGGGGTGCGCCGCGGATTGTGGGGAAAGGACATCTCCGCTTCAAAGTGCGGGAGAGTATGGAGAACGGAAGCGCGGTGTACGATGCTATTGCGTTTGGGTTAGGTGAAAGAATAACTGAAGTCCGTCATACCGCGACGATTGATATTGTCTTTTCGCTCGATGATTTTTCCGAAACGATTCCTGCAAGCAACGGCAATCAGCAATTACCGCAACTGCGGGTGAAAGATGTTCGCGCGGTGGAACAGGGTTCGTGAACATAATTATGTTTAGACTTGTTGTATGAATTGACTTTTCAAATTCATACAAACGTATTGACGATTTTTATTTTGAAATAATTTTTCACTTTTCATTTTTATTTTTTTTCTATGTCAGGTCATTCTAAATGGGCAACCATTAAACGAAAAAAAGCGGGAATAGATGCGGCGCGCGGAAGAGTTTTTACACAAGTCGGGAAAGAAATTACCGTTGCTGCGCGGGTTGGCGGAGGTAATCCCGATGGCAATCCCCGCTTGCGGCTCGCAATTGATAAAGCAAAAAGCGTCAATATGCCCGCGGAGAACATCAAACGCGCAATGCAAAAAGGAACCGGCGAACTTCCCGGTGTTATGTACGAGGAAATGATGTTCGAAGGATACGGGGCAGGGGGCGTTGCCGTGCTTGTGGAAAGCGTTACCGATAATAAAAACAGAACGGTTGCTGAAATTCGCCACTTCTTTGAAAAGTACGGAGGCAAACTCGGCACTGCCGGCTCTGTTGCGCGGATGTTTCATCGGAAGGGAACAATCACCGTGCCGAAAAAATATACCGAAGATGAAATAATGGCGGTTGTTCTCGATGCTGGCGCCGATGATATGCTGACCGATGAGGAATACTACCACGTTACGACCTCGCCGGAAAATTTTGAACCGGTAAAGAATGCACTCGTTGCCCGGAAGATAGAAATTGAATCCGCCGAAGTAGGAATGAACCCGGAAACGACAATAAAAGTGGAAGGGAAAGAAACGAAGTCGGTGTTAAAACTGATGGAAGCGTTGGAAGAACACGAAGATGTGCAAAACGTGTACTCCAATTTTGATATTGAGGAAAAAGCGATGGCGGAGTATAACGCGTAAAAAGATTTGCCCCAAACAGAAAACCCCGTTTCGTGAGAAGCGGGGTTTTTTGTTTTAAACACTGCACTGCAAGTAATCGGTGCAGATTTTTGTCATTGCGTTGCGCGAGGAATTGAACGCCCAGATTATCGAGCCTCCTTTTGTTCCTGCCACTAAATCGCCAAGCAGGAATAATCCTTGTACGGAAGTTTCGTGATGCTCTTTTACGATTGGCTCTTCGCCTTCAAACGCGATGCCGAGCAATTTCAGAAAATTGGAGGGAGTTGTTCCGCCGAGAGCGTACACCACATCATCAAAAATTTGCGGAGGATATTTTTCATTCTTCATTATGACGAGCGGTTTTCCTTCTTTATCTTCGAGAGAAAGAATTTCGGATTCATAAAGAATTTTTACTTTCCCCTCGCGTTCAAGTTCTAAAAGACTTTCACGGTTAATGGCGTTCATCCGCACAAAATCTTTTTTCCGGTAACTTAACGCCACCGTATTTCCTGTTTGCGATAAGTATTGGCAATACTCCGAAGCGGAATCGCCGCCGCCGACAACGAGCACCTTTGCGCCGGTTATTTCTTTTGTCGTTACATCGTAGAAAACAACATCTTTTAACGATGAAGGAAATTTGTATTCGGGTTTGTTCGGTTTGCCGAGAATCCCGATGGCAATGGTAACGATTTTTGCGCGATACTCCGACTTCTCCGTATAAACGATAAATGATTTGTCGTCGTTTTGGTGAAGTTTCCAAACGGTTTCGCCATACCGCACCTGCAGATTATTTTCTTGGATTGCTTTATCGAGATAGGTAATGATTTCGTGTTTGCTCTGGTCGGGGATGCAGAGAACACCGGTGCATTTTGCCTCGAACCCTTTGAAGTTTGCGGTAACAACTTTATTCTCGGGATAATATTTTTTGATGGAAAAAGAATGTTCCTCCGCTTTTTCCAGCAAGAGTATTTTTGAAGCGCTGATGCCGGAATGAACAGATTCCACTGCCATACTTATCCCCGCAGGACCAGCGCCGATTATCAGAATGTCATAC